>JAAFHV010000256.1 GCA_013297655.1 Myxococcales bacterium
CCCGACGATTCCCATCACCGCGCGATCGAAATGCACGACCGTGCGATCGACGAAAGACTTGAATCCGGAGAGCTCGAGGCGCTTGATTTTCATGACGGCTCCGCAGCGATGGTTCGCTCGAATCTCGACCCTGTGTGCGTTCGGCCCCGTGACGATAGGCGGGACGTCATGTCACTTCACATAGGGTCACGACCCACGCTGAGGGTTACGCCGCCGAGGCCTCCATCGCAAGGCCGTATTCGGTGTATTTTCCCTGGAAAGCCTGTGGAAAAGTCACCTTCGAAGCCATCCGGAAGCGGTTCCGTAGAGCGGCGCTTTTTCGGGCGGAGCGCGGTCATTCTTGACTTCGATGGGGAACGCTTTAAGTCGCGGGTCGAAATGCCGACCTACGAGTACGTGTGCACCTCCTGCGAAAACCAGTGGGAAGAAATCCAGAAAATCTCCGAGCCCTCGCTCACGGATTGCCCGAAGTGCAAGAACGCGACGGCCAAGCGGCAGATAAGCGGCGGCAGCTTCATCCTCAAGGGCGGCGGCTGGTACGCCGACCTCTATTCGTCCTCCGGGGGTAAGAAAAAAGCCGACGGCGGAGAGAGCAAGTCCGAGACGAAGAGCGAGTCGAAGTCCGAGTCTTCCACCACGACCGAGAGCAAATCGGATACCACCGCGAAGCCCGCGGCGCCGGCCGCCCCGGCCGCCCCAGCCCCTGCGAAGGCCCCCGCAAAGCCGTCGACCTGAGCACGAGCCGGCTTCGCGGAGGACGACCTGCGCGGCGAGTTGCGCGGGCTCGGCGCGCTACGCGAGCCAGGGAAAAAGGAGCGCTCGGCACGACGCGATGTCGAGGTCGAGCGCGGTCGCGACGCGGTGGGTTGCCCAGACGGTGAGCCGCTCTTTCCCTCGCGTGGCGCCGCCCGCGCCGCCGAGCGCCGCGCGAAGCTCTGCGTGGTAGCGTCGCTGCGCCGTCGACCAGAGGGGCTCTTCCTCCCCGCGCGTCAACACGCCCACGAGCGACTCACGACGCGCGACGAGCAACGCGAACGGCATGCGCTCGAGCTCGCGGAGCGCGCCAGGAAATCGACGCGCGAGCTCACGCAGAGCGGCGAGGGGAGGCTCGCCCGTCGGCGCGTCACGCCGCGCGACGCGGAGCGCCTCGAGGGTGACGTACTTTTCGTGAAGGCTCGCGACGTCCAATGCCTGCGCCTCTACCCGAACGAGGGTGCCGTGCCCATGCTACGTTGCATGAGCATGAGCGACGATAAACGCGCCGCCGCCGACCTTCGCCAAGAGATGACGAAGCTCGATACGCAACTGCTCGCCCTCGTCGAGCGCCGCGCCAAGCTCGCCCGCGACATCGGAAAGCTCCGCGGCGACACCTTGCCCCAGCTCCCCGCCGATTCTCGCGCGTCGCTGGCGGCGTTGGTAGCAAAGGCCTCGGCCGACCTCCCCGCTGACGCGGTTCGCGCTATTTTTCACGAGATTCACGCGGCGTGCCTCGCGCTCGAGCTCGGGCTCACGGTGGCCACCGTCGGAGGCGCAGGTGGCCTCACCCACGTGGCGACGAAGAAGCGCTTCGGTGGCCCCACCAAGCTCGTCGCGTGCGACTCGGCCGAGCTCGCCACCCAGGCCGTGCACCACCAAAAGGCCGCGTTTGCGGTCCTCCCGTTCGAGACCAAGGCCGATGGCCTCGTGCAGTCCACCGTCACGGCGCTCCTCGCGTCCGACCTCCGCATCGTGGCCACCTTCGAGGCGACGGCCGAGCTCAGGCTCATGAGCCGAGACGGCAAATTGACGGAGATTTCGCGGGTCGTGACTCCATCCGCGGAGCGCGAGATAGGCCGCACGCTGCTCGCGGGGCTCGGCAAAATCACCGTGGTCGACGTCGACACGGCGGAAGAGGCGTGCGCGCTCGCGAAGGAAGACGCATCGGTCGCCGCCCTCGCGGACGAAACGTTCGGCGCTTCGCTCGGTCTCGTCGCGTGCTGCGGCGCCACTGGCGAGCCCCTCTCGGCGGTCGGCGATCGCGCTCGCTACGCCGTGCTCGGCACCCGCCCGTCGGGCCGAACCGGAACCGACGCGACCAGCGTGGTCTTCAGCGTTTCGGACTCGCCAGGAGCCCTCCTGGAGGTGCTCAAGCAGCTCGCCGACCGCGGCGTGAATCTGACGAGAATCCAGTCGCGTCCCACTCCCGGCGACTCGTGGGGCTACCTTTTTTACGTCGAGCTCGTCGGCCACGCGACGGATCGCAACGTGGTCTCCGCGCTCGAGGACGTGAAGCGGCACGCGAGGTTCTTCAAGCTGCTCGGCTCGTACGCCGCCTCTTGAGCTGCCGGCCGCTCGCGTCTGGGCGGGGCTCCCGTCGCGCGCAAGCGTGCCTTCGCGCCACGGTTTGACATCGGGCGGGCCTTGGCTGGTAGCCTCCATCCCAATGACTCGCTTCGCCTCTGCTTCGTTCGTCCTCGCTCTCGTCGTCGGTCTCGCTTCGCTTCCGGGTTGCGGCGATCCGAAGGTCGAGGCCCCCACCGCGCAGATCGACCTCGACTCCGATCCTCAGGCGCTCTTGCCCTCCTCGGCGCTCGCGTACGCGCGCCTCGACGCGAAGGCGTTCTTCGCGAGCCAGTCGTTCGGCCCCGATCTCGCGAAGGCCGCCGAGAAGGGCTCGCCCCTCGGGGAAGAGTCGGGGTTTCAGCCCTCGCGAGATCTCGAGGTCATTCACGCTGGGATTTACTCGACGCAGGGCGCAGACGTCGCCGCCATCCTGACGGGGCACTTCGACGCCGCGCGGATCAAGAAGACCGCCGAGACGCACACCCCGACCCGGGCCGGAGGCGCGATCGTCGCGTCGACGTACGCCGGGCGCGACGTGTTCACGATCGACAACGTCGGCATCACCGTGCTCACCCCGAAGACCGCCGTCGCCGGCACCGAGACCGGCATTCGTCGCGTGCTCGATCGCATCAAAGACGGTCGCGTGAAGCGCGACGTGCCACCGTGGGTGGAGACCACCCTCGCCACGCCCGGCGCCGTGCTCGCGATCGCGGCCGACGTGCAGGCGCAGCCGGGGGCCACCGAGTCGCTCAAGCAGCTCCCGATTCCGTGGGCCCACGGCGCTCAAAAAGCTCGTGTTCTCATGGACTTCAACGCACCGGGCTCCAACCTCGCGGCCACGATCACCTTCCCCGACGAGGCGCAGGCGGGGCAGGCGGCGCAGGCGATGTCGAACACGGCTCAGACCGCGCGGCTGCTCGCGTTCATCGGGCTCCAGTTCCGCGAGTTCAAGGTGACGGCCGACAAGGCCGACGTGCAGGTGAAGATCTCGGTCGACGATCAGAGCCTGCGCACGCTGGCGCAAGGCATCCCTCAGTGGATGGGCCTTCGTTGAGGTCGCTGGAGCGATCGCGGCGTCCCTCCGTCCAAAGGAACGCGCGTTGCTTTCCTCCCTCGGAAGCCTCATCGTTTAAGGTGTAGTCAGGAGACACTCCATGTTCGCACGCTCCACGGGCCTCGAAAAAGCAGCTCAAGCCCTCGCCACTGCTGGCGCCGTCGCCCACGCGGCGTTTTTCATGCTGTTCATCTACCGCGTCTTCGGCACGAGCTGGCTCTACCTCGTCCTCGCCGCCCTCGCGCTCTTCGGCATGGGCGCGAATTTCGTCGGCTTCATGCTGATTAAGCACGGCGGAAAGGCGGCCGCGCGCAAGTACGGCATGTGGTGCATCGCCGCGTCCACCGCCGACGCCGCGCTGCTCCTCGTGCTCGCCTCGACCCTCGGCACCTGACGCCTCCGCCTCGGCCTCGGCCTCGGCAGCGTTGCTCTGAGCCTGGCGCCTCGGAAGGTGGCGCCAGGTCCGGTCGATTTCGAGTAGCTTGCCGGCGATGCTCCGCCTCGTCGTAACGCCCCAGCGCGCGCCGCTCGTGGGCAGCGTGCCCGTACCCTCGGACAAGAGCATCGGCCACCGCGCGCTGCTGTTCGCCGCCCTCACCAACGGAACGTGCGAAATTCGCGGCTTTTCGCACGGGGAAGACAACGTCTCCACCGCGCGCGCCCTCGCTGCGATGGGCGTCGCCCTCGAAGGGCTGGACGATCCCAGCGCACGCACCGTACGCGTCCGCGGGGTCGGGCTCTTTGGCCTGCGCGAGCCCAGCGCTCCGCTCGACTGCGGAAACTCGGGCACCACGATGCGGCTCCTTTGCGGGCTCCTCGCGGCGCAGCCGTTCGTCTCCGCCCTCGTGGGCGACGCGTCGCTGTCCCGCCGCCCCATGCTGCGGGTCGTGGCTCCGCTCCGCGAGCGCGGCGCGAAGATCGAAGGCGCGGCCCACGCGAAGCGCGCCGGTGACCTCACCGCTCCGCTCGTGGTCGGCCCTTGCGACGAAGAGACGGCCCTCCGCGCTCTCCATCACTCGTCTGCCGTCGCGAGCGCCCAAGTGAAGAGCGCGCTTTTGCTCTCGGGCCTCTATGCCCATGGCGAGACGGTGATTCACGAGCCCACGGTGTCGCGCGATCACACCGAACGGCTCCTGGCGTCGCTCGGGGTCCCGCTCGCCACCCTCGGTTCGATCGTGTCGCTCGATCCGTCGGGGTGGAGCGGCCAAATGCCCGCGTTCGAGGCCGATCTCCCCGGCGATCCGTCCGCCGCCGCGTTCCTCCAGGTCGCGGGGAACCTCGTGCCCGGCTCCCAGATCACGATTCGTGCGGTATGCACTAATCCGACACGCACCGGGCTCTTCGAGATCGCGCGCGACATGGGAGCGGGGATCGAGGTTCGTCCGCTCGGGGAGCGGGGAGGGGAGCCCGTCGCCGACGTGCACGCGTGGCACGAGCCGCTCCGTGCGCTCACGGTGGGGGGTGAGCTCGTCCCGCGCGCGATCGACGAGATACCGATCCTGTGTGCGCTCGCGGTTCGCGCGAGCGGCGTGACGAAGATCCGCGACGCGGAGGAGCTCCGCGTGAAGGAGAGCGATCGCCTCGCGACGATGGCCAAAGTGCTCCGCGCGTTCGGCGTGGCGTGCGAGGAGAGCGAAGGCGGACTCGACATCGAGGGACGCGAAGGGCCGCTCACGGCCTGCCGCGTCTCGAGCGAAGGTGACCACCGCATCGCGATGACGGCGGCGGTCCTGGGGCTGCTCGCCGACGGCCCCGTCACGATCGACGACGTCGCGTGCATCGGCACGAGCTTCCCGCGTTTCGTGGGCACCCTTCGCGCTCTCGGAGCGTCGCTTGCCGTCGAGGAGGCTCCCTGACTCTTCTCAGGAGCGCACGAGTCGGCTAAGTAGCGCGCGTGAGCCGCGCGAAACCTGTCATTGCGATCGACGGACCTGCCGGGGCGGGGAAAAGTACGGTCGCTCGTAACCTCGCGAAAGCGCTTGGCTTCGTGCTCGTCGATACCGGCGCCATCTACCGCGCGGTCGCGCTCGCGGCGACGCGGGCGGGGGTCTCGCGCGCAGACGAGCCCGCCGTCGCGTCGCTCGCAGAGGACTTGTTGCGGCGCGAGGCGCTGGTTTTCCACCGCGACGCCGATTTGGGCATGCGTGTGCTCCTCGAAGGCGCCGACGTGTCGGACGCGATCCGTACGCCGGAGATGGGCCTCGGCGCGAGCGAGGTCTCCGTCCATCCGAAGGTGCGCGCGGCCCTGCTCGGCCTCCAGCGTCACGCGGGCGGCAGCGGCGGCGTGGTCCTCGAGGGCCGCGACATCGGCACCGTGGTTTTCCCGGACGCGGAGGTGAAGTTCTTCCTCACGGCGAGCCCGGAGGTTCGTGCGCGCCGCCGCCACGCGGAGCTAATGCTCAAGGAGTCCGCTCCCTCGTTCGAGGAGACCCTCGCGCAGGTGAAGGAGCGCGACCTGAAGGACGAAACACGGGCCGTCGCTCCCCTGAAGCGCGCGGCCGACGCGGTGCTCGTCGACTCGTCCGACCTCGATTTCGACGGCGTGGTGGAGCAAATGCTCACCCACGTCCGCGCGTCGTGGCGCGGCTGAAGGCGGTCGTCGCGGCCGTTTTCCTTGGCGCGATCGCTCCTCTCGCGACCTCGGCGGCGCTGGTCGCGTGCGGTGAGCCGAAGGTCGCGAAGCCCGCCGCACCGGTCGTCATCCAAGCGGAGCAAGCGATCGATCCGAGAGCTCCGATCGTGCTCTCCCTTCGCCCGACGGCGCTCCGCCGTGACGAGGTGTTCGGCCCGCTCGTGACGACGCTCTCGCGCCTCGCTGCCTCGCGCGGCGTAACGGGCACCCGCGAGCTCGAGGCCTTCGAGTCCGCGGAGGAGCTCCGGATCGCGATCGACGAGGCTTCGTCCGACACGATCGACGGCAAAATGTCGGGGATCGTCGTGGTCCGTGGGACGCGGGCAGATCTCGTCCCCGAGAAGATCCTGGACGGCGACGGCAAGCTTCTCTTCAAGAGCGGCCGCGCGAGCGGCGAGATCACGGAGCACGAAGGCTACGCAGAGGAGCCCTTGTCGCTCTTCGTGCTGCCGCGTCGCACGTGGGTCATCGCGCTGGGGGCTGCCGCGTCTCGCGCGCGGATCGCGTTCGCCGAAGCGCGCCGCGCGCCTCGTGTTCCGTTCGACGATGCCGCGCTCCTCGAGCTCCGGATCGACGGGAAGAACCTCGTCAAACACGTTCCGAAGCTAGAGCGGGGAGAGCTCGCGATCGGGCGCCGCCTCGCCGACGCCACGCTTCGCCTCATGCCTTCGCGAGGCGGCCTCGTGCTCCTGCTCACGTACGCCGACGTCGACGCCGCGGCGTGGGCCGAGAACACCCTCGTCCGGATCGCGAACGCCTTCTCCCGAAAGCTCGAGGGACCGCTCGCGTGGCTCGGAGGGACCACCGTCGTTCGCGAAGGCACGCTCGTTCGCCTCCGCGCCGAGGTCCCCGCCGAGGTCGTCGACGCGCTCAAGCGGATCGACGCGGCCGAGCTCTTGGCCGGCCGTTTCGCGGAGTCGACCCCCGCCGACGGAGGCGCGCCGGCCTCCGACGCGGGGATCCCCCTCGATGCAGGAACGCCAGCCGCGCAGCCGATCCCGCGCACGGTCCCGAACGACGCTGGCCCGCCTCCACCGAAACCTGCGCCGGCGCGGCCTGCCCCCGATCGCACGTCGCCGAAGCCACCGGCGGCCGTCACCGATGGAGGCGCCCCGACCTCGCCCGCGTCGCCGTGGAAGCTCACCTTCCCGACACCGACCGGGCGCGACGCGGGCGTCGATCTCGTCCACTGAGCCACCGAAGCTGCGTTGGTCGTCGCCCCTCGTACACCCGGAAGCTATCGAAAGCACGAGCGAGCAGGTGCTCTCCCGCGAGCGGCCGGAGCGGCAGAGGAGAGGCGCGTCCGACGTGTGCGCGCGGTCGACAAAACGAATCGGGCCCGCGCCGGATCGACGCGGGCCCGAGCCGAGCGTTGGAGCTCAGGCTTTCTTTGCGGGCGGGGTGGGGACGGGCTTCTTGTCGTCCTTCTTGTCGTCCTTCTTTTTCCCGTCGTCGCCCAACGTAAGCTCTGCGATCGAGTCTTGGAGCTTGATGCGCGCGACCATCGCCTGCTCTTCGAGCTCGACGATCTGGACCGTGATCTTCGAGACCTTGTCGCTCACCTCGGTGAGCTTCTTCTCGAGGCTTTGCATCATCGGTCCAGCGCTCTTCACCACCTTGAGGGTAACGATCTGGGCGTGGAGCTCGTCCATGCGGTTGCGGTACTCGCCGAGCTGCTCGCGGGCAGTGCCCTTGCGCTGCTCGATGTTCGCGAGCTCGAGCTGCTCTTTCACGATCGACTGGATCGCGTCTTTGAGCGCGCCCTGCGCGAGGTCAGCGGAGATGAAGGCCTTCACCATGTCGAGGCCTTCTTTGGTGCGAATGTCGGTCGTCTGTGTGACCGGGGTCGACTCCTCGATCACGAGCTCGATCTTCGCGTGGGCGGGGACCTCGACCGGGAACACGTGCGCCTGGCCGACGCGCTCGGCCTTCGCGAGCTTTTCGTCGAGGGTGTAGCCCTGCGGCACCGTGTGACGCACGAACACGAACGCCTTCTCGTCGGCCCGGTTGTGGAGCACGAGCGCGGTCTTGCGGGTGTGCTTCGTCTCGGTTGAGAACACGCCGCGCTGGGCGGTGAGGATCTTCGAGATCGTGTCCTTGTGATCGATCTTCTTCTCGACGAGCACCTGGCGGTCGAGCGCGAAGGGCACGAACGCGACGCCGCGCGCGGGAATGGGCTCCCCGATGCCCTCGCCGATGAACCTGCCGCTGCCGTAAACGGTGACCGGCCCGGACTCGAGCTGCGAATCGGTGGGATTGCGGAACCGCACGGCTTTGAAGGCAAAATCGCCGTTTCCACGCTCGCTCTCGGGGTCGTAAAAATAGACCACGCTGCCGTCGGTTTTGCCTTGGTACATCGAGACCATCGCGGAGCTGCCCTTCGGCACGCTCATCGACGTCTCGCTCTCGAAGTGCGCGGTGCCGACCGGCTCTCCCGGGGTCGCGCCGGCCGCCGTCTCGCCGCTCGCGTTTTTCAGGTCGGCCTTCTTCGCGTTGGCGGCGCCGTTCGCATTCACCGCTTGCTGCACGAAGCGCACGCCGCCGCTGCGGCCGGGCGTGTCGCCCTTGCCGACCGCGACGACCCGGCTCGGATCGATGCCCTGGCGCACGATTTCTTCCCGGATCTTGTTGGCGCGGTCGAGCGACGCGGTCTGCTTGTCGCCGTCACCTTCCTTCGCGAACCCCTCGATGACGAGCATGTTCTGGTTCGAGCGGAGCTGGTTCGCGAGGCCGGCGATTTGGCTCTGCCCCGCCTGCTGTTGCTGCTGCTGTATGGGCGCGGCCTGAGGCGGGGGCGGCGCGCTGGGGCCGCGGTTGGCGGTGGTGGGGGCCGCCGCAGCGTACCCGCCGCTCGCGTGACCTACGCCGCCGACGGACTTTCCACGACCGTAGCCGCCCGCTGAATCTGCGGGAGGCGAAGGCTTGGCGGTGGTGGTGCTCGACTGGACTCGCACGTCGCGCCGCCCACCCTCGGCCCGCTCGAGGTCTTTCCGCGATTGCGCTTGCTGCGTGGTCGCGACGAGCGCGTCGTCCGAGAGCTCGGCCACGACACCGAGGTTGCGCTCGTCGCCTCCGCCGTAAACCGAGCCTCCCGAAGGCGGCGCTACGGCGAAGAGCTGCTCGCCCTGAAGCTGCTGGCGCTGCACGAAGCGGAAGCCACGAAGGTCGAAGCGGAACGCCATCGCGGAGCTCGATCCGACCCCGAGCTTCACCTGCTCCCAGTCCTCGCCCGAGGTGTTGTCGACCACCGCCCACGCTTGGAGCTCGAGCTTGCCGTCGCTGCCGACGAGGATGCGGTACGTGGGCTTCCACGCGGGCGCTTCCGTCACGTAGGAGAGCTTCACCTTGTGCGGCCCCGACCCAGGGAGGTGCACCTTGAGATCGATCGTGGAGCCGCCGCTGTGTGGGTAGCTCACGGGAGCCGGTTTGCCGGTCTGCGAGTCGACCACGGTGAGCGACTTGAGGAAGTCGTCGACCTTGTCGTTCGGCGCGACGAGGCGAAGGGTGTCGTTTTCGACGGTGGCCTCCCGCTCGTAATACGCGACGCCGTTCCGGTACACGATGATGCGCCCGAGCGCCGCGTCCGACTTGACGAAGCTCGATGTGGAGGCGCCGCAGCCTACGGTGAGCGCCGCGGTCGCGAGGACGGCGAGGGTGGCGAGTGTGGTGGTCCCGAACAGTGGCAAGCGACGCATGCAGTCTCCAGGGTGGGGGCTTCGGACGTGGGGTGTGCACCTACGTACGAGGCCGCACGAAGTTCTACGTGCGCACGCGCCGTGATCGTCCCCCAACGATCCGTCATTTTCCTTCGTGGCCGCGCACTTGGGAAGCGTGAACACGCCCGCCGCGTTTTTTGCGGGGAAACGGAACTTCCGCCTTCGCGCGTGGTCTCACGCGCGCACGGTGAGGATCGCTCCGGACGGGAGCGAGCACGAACGAACGAGGCGCCCTCCGCTCGGCACTTGCCGTGGAAGGGCTCGGGCGACGCATTGCCTCGCCCCGGAGGAACCATGTCGATCGAGATGACGGCCAAGGCTCACCACGAAGGCCGCGCGACGGGCCGAATGACGACCGTGATGCGCGCCATTCCGCGCGCGGAAGGCCCGAGGATCCTCCGCCTCGGGATCGTCCGAGCGGGCCGCTTCGTCGACGAGCGGCTCGTGAAGGAGCGTCGCGACGTGACGGTGGGGCGTGACGAAGCGTGCTCGTTCGTCGCGTCGTGCGAGGCACACCCGCTCTTCGTTCTTCGTGACGCTCGCTACGTGCTCTCGCTCGGGAAGGGGATGTCCGCGAAGGTCGCCGTCGACGAAGGCGTACGCACCGTCGCGGGCCCGGAAGACGTGCCCCTCGGGGAAGACGGACGCGGACGTGTCACGCTTCCGGGAGGCGACGTCCTCTTGTTCCAGCTCGTGGCGGCGCCGCTGCCCGCGCAAAAGCCGGTGCTCCCGCTAGCCGTGCGCAACGGGGAAGACATCGACTGGGGCCTCACGATGATCGCGGCGCTGAGCTTCTTGCTCCACTTCGGGTTCGTCGGTGCCCTCTACTCCGACTGGGTCGACCCTTTGGTGCAAGATGCACCTACCGTCGCGGGGCTCGTCGACATGGCGAAGCTCGCGCCGCCGAACGTGCCGGTCGAGGCCCACGAGACCGACGTCGCGCCCGCGCCTCCCACGAAAGATGCCCCGCGCGAGACGACGAAGAGCGCGCCCGCGTCGCGCGTAGGAAAACCGAGCGACGGGCCCGCCCACGCGCCGAGCTCGGGGCCCTCTGCGAAAGAGGCCGCCATGGTCTCGAGCGCGGAGCGCATGGCGATGGACGTGCTCGCGACGATGAGCAGCGGGAACACCGCGACCGACCGCGCCCTCAAGCGCGGCTCCGATATTCCTCCCGTCGACGTGAGCGCCGAGGCCGCGCGTGACACGAGCGTCGGCCCGTCGAGCGCGATCGCGACGCGGAGCACGGGCCCGGTCGGACCTACGAGCAAGAACGGCCTCGCGGAGCTCGGCAACACGAAGCGGGAGCCCGGCCACGACGACGCGGGCAAGGTGCGCGACACGAGCGGTCCCGTGCTCGACACGCGGATCGAGCCGGCGCGCGTCACGATGCCCGTGAGCGACGCGGATCGTGTCGTCTCCGCGCTTCGCCCGCGCTTTCGCCGCTGCTACGAGCAGGGGCTCCAGAGCGATCCCGGAATGTCCGGCCGCGCCACGCTGACAGCGAGGATCGCGGCGAACGGCGAGGTGTCCGCGGTCGACGTGAGCGTGACGGGCCTCTCGAGCGGCGTGGGCCAGTGCCTCGCGCGCACGCTGAAGAGCGCCCAATTCGCGGCCCCTGGTGGCACCGGCTCCACCCTCACGGTGCCGGTGACGCTCATCCAATCGAGCCGCTGACACACGCCCTCGAGGACGGTATCGCGCCGCGGTCGCTTCGGTTCGCCGGAGGGGTCGCGGCGCTTTTTTTGCGGGTTCCCCTTTGACCGCGCAAGAACCGTGAGCTAGACGCGATGCCCCCCAGATGGGTCTCTCGACTCGCGGCGGGGAGAAAGGCGCTTTTCGCACTCCTGCGGAAAGCTGACAGCACGGGTAACCCTCACAACATGTCCACTGAAACCATCACTGAGTCCGGCGGAGGAATGGATTCCTTCGCGGCTCTTTTCGAGGCGAGCCTCCAGAGCGGCGACTTCGGCAAAGAAGGCGAAATCGTTCAAGGCACCGTCGTCGCGGTCCAACGCGACAACGTCGTTATCGACATCGGCGGCAAGAGCGAAGGAATGATCGCTCTCTCCGAGTTCGCCGACGGTAGCGGCGAGATCACGGTCAAGGCCGGCGATCGTATCGACGTCTACATCGAGTCCCGCGAGAACGACGACGGTCTCGTCATGCTTTCCAAGGAGAAAGCAGACAAGATGAAGGTCTGGGACGAGATCTCGAGCGCGTGCGAACGCGACGAGCTCATCGAAGGCACCATCAGCCAGCGCGTGAAGGGCGGCCTCTCGGTCACCATTCGCGGCGGTGTGAAGGCCTTCCTCCCCGGCTCGCAGGTTGACCTCCGCCCGATCCGTAACTTGGACAAGCTGATTGGTCAGACCTATCAGTTCAAGGTCATCAAGTTCAACAAAAAGCGCGGCAACATCGTGCTTTCGCGTCGTGTTCTCCTCGAGAAGGAGCGCGACCAAATCAAGACCAAGACCCTCGAGACCCTCGAGGAGGGCAAGGTCGTCCGCGGCGTCATCAAGAACATCACCGAGTACGGTGCGTTCGTGGACCTCGGCGGTATCGACGGCTTGCTCCACATCACGGACATGTCGTGGGGCCGCGTGAACCACCCGAACGAGGTGTTCCAGGTCGGCGACGAAGTGACCGTGAAGGTCCTCAAGTACAACCCGGAAACCGAGCGTGTTTCGCTCGGCCTCAAGCAGACGCAAGAGGATCCGTGGAACCACGCCGAAGAGGCGTACCCGCCGGGCAAGAAGGTCCACGGCAAGGTCATGTCGATCACGGACTACGGCGCCTTCGTGGAGCTCGAGCCCGGTGTCGAAGGCCTCATCCACGTGAGCGAGATGAGCTGGACCAAGAAGGTCAAGCACCCGTCGAAGCTCCTCGAAGTCGGTCAAGCGCTCGACTGCCAGGTCCTCGAAGTGGACGCGAAGTCCAAGCGCATCTCGCTCGGCCTCAAGCAGCTCGAGCCCGACCCCTGGACGCTCTTCACCGAGAAGTACCACCCCGGTGACAAGATCGGCGGCAAGGTCCGCAGCATCACCGACTACGGTGTCTTCATCGGCATCGAAGAAGGCGTCGACGGCATGGTCCACAAGTCGGACCTCTCGTGGACGGCGAAGGTCAACAACCCCGCCGACATGTTCCACAAGGGCGACGACGTCGACGCGATCATCCTCTCGATCAACCACGACGAGAAGAAGGTCAGCCTCGGTGTGAAGCAGCTCTTCGACGACCCCTGGCCCACGATCTTCTCGGAGTTCCCTCCGTCCAAGGTCGTCGACTGCAAGGTCATCTCGACCGTGGACTACGGCGTG
>JAAFHV010000257.1 GCA_013297655.1 Myxococcales bacterium
CCGCGAGCCTGCGAGCGAGCCGCGAGTCCGCGAGCGAGCCGCGAGTCCGCGAGCGAGCCGCGAGTCCGCGAGCGAGCCGCGAGCCTGCGAGCGAGCCGCGAGCGCTCCCACGAAGCACGAGGAGGCTGGATGATTCTCGTCGAGACCGAGCCTGGGCTAGGAGGCCGCGCGGAACGAACTCCTGTTCGTGAGCACGGCCGACAACGCCCAGGCGAAGGTATCGGCGAGAAGCACCAGCCTCCTCAGGGGGCGTCGCCTTTGATGCGGACCTGCGGGGGAGGGGTGTAGGTGCCGCTCGTGTTGCTCCAGGGTTGAATCTGGACGACCGCGCGTTCGCAGTGGGCGAGGGTGATGCCGCCGTTGTTCGCCTTGGTGAGGCCAGGGCACCAGTTCGAGCCGTTCGACGCGGGGCTCGCATACGCGCCAGCGCCGCTCGTTCCCTCGCTCGCGAAGCCCGTGCACGCGGCGCGATCGGCGTCGGTCGTGGGTACGGTGGCGCGGCGGTAGAACGTCATGAACGCGTCGTCCTGGCGGCCCGTCGCGGCGTCGCTCGAGCAGACCGCCCAAGCCGAGAGCACGAACGGGCTGCCGGAGGTGTTCTGCACGATCCAAGAACGCACGGGCTGTGGGTTCGACGAGACGACCGTCGCGGGGCACGTGGTCGCGACCGAGATGCGTGAGTATGCCGCCGCGCCGGCGAAGTTCGTCGCGAGCAGGGTCTCGTTGTTGATCGCGCCGATGGAGACGTCGACGCCGGTCGTGTTGCAGCCGACCGCCAAGTTGAACGCGCCGCTGGTGCCCCCGCCGGGAGCCGCGTTGAGCACGGTGATCGACACGGTGCCGGGGTTGACGAAATACGCCGCGGGCACGACCGCGTTGAGGGTGGTGCCGTTCACGAACGACGTGCTGATCGCGGTGCCGTTGGCGCGCGCGCTGCTGCCCGCGACGAAGCCCGATCCCGTGATGGTGATCGTGGTGTTGCCGGAGCCGGCGGTGACGCTCGCGGGCGTCATGTTGGTGATCACGGGGGCGGGGTTTTGCACCGTGAGCGTCTGAGAGCCGGTGGTGCCGCCCCCCGGAGCCGGAGTGCTCGCGGCGACGAGGATCGAGCCGCCGCTCGCGAGCTGAGCCGCGGTGAGCGTGGCCGTGATTTGTGTGGAGCTGACGAACGTGGTGGTCGCCGCGACGCCGTTGAACGTGACCTGCGTCGCCGGGTAAAACGTGCTGCCGGTGAGGGTGACCACGGTGGGGCCCGAGCCCGCGGCGACGCTGGCGGGCGCGATCGACGCGAGCGTAGGCGCGCCGTATTGCACGCGGAACGAGACGGGAGCGCTGGTGCCGCCGCCGGGAGGCGGGTTACGTGCGGTGATGGGGAAGTCACCGACGGCGCCGAGGGACCCGGCCGGGATGGTGGCGTTGATGCGGGTCGCATCGACGAACGTGGACGTGATGAGTGTGCCGTTGAAGAGCACCTGCGTTGTGGCGAGGAAGCCGGTGCCCACGAGTTGCACGTTCGTAGCCGCCGCGCCGACGATCGCGTTCGCGGGGGTGACCGACGAGAGCTGGACCGCGGGGGTGGACACCGTGAACGAGAGCGGTGCGGTGGTGCCGCCGCCGGGGGCAGGGTTCACGACCGTGACGTTGAACGTGCCCGGTGTCGCGAGCTGGGCTGCCGGGATGGTGGCTTCGAGCGAGGTGGGGCTCTTCAACGTGGTGGCGAGATCGGTGCCATTGAAGACGATCTTCGAGCCGGTGACGAAGCCCGTGCCGGTGACGGTGAGCAACGTGGCGGGCGAGCCGACGACCGCGCTGAGGGGCGAGAGCGACGTGGTGGTGGCGGCGGGGTTCTCGACCGAGAACGTGAGCGCGGCGGACTTGCCGCCTCCCGGCGCGGGGGTGACGACGACGACCGGGAGCGACGCGACGGCGCCGAGCATCGCGGCCGGGATCGTGGCTTGGAGCTCGGTCGCGCTCGTGAACGTGGTGGCGATCGCGGTGCCGCTGACCTCGACGACGGAGCTCGCGGTGAAGTCGGTGCCGGTGACCTTGACGGTGAGCGGCGCGGTGGCGACGGGAGACTTGGCCGGCGTGAGCGCGGTGAGCTTTGGCGCGGGATCGACCGGCGCGCCGTCCCCGACGGGGGCGCTGTCTTTCTTGGCGGTCGCGTCGCCGGTGCTCGCGTCGTCACCTGGCAGCAGCGGTATCCCCGTGTCCGCAGTGGACGTGGGAACGACCGACGCGTCGTCGTCGTCCTCGAGCTGACGTTCGCCGGTGGCGCACGCATTCGCGAGCGGGACCAAGCCGGACATGAGGAGACAGAACGATACCAAGCGCACGCGAGAGGTCATCGCACACCTACAGTAGGGAAATTCGAGCGCACCATGGCATGTCCTCCCCGTTGAAGCCAGCTATCGAGGCACAAAACGGACCCCAGGACAAATGATCGTGTAAACGCGGAAAAAACCAGGACGTCGTGACGTTCACGCCGTTCGGGGGCTTCCGTTTGCAGGGCGGAGAGATCACGGTGAGGAGGATGCACCTCACGCTCCGCGCCCTCGCCGATACCCTCGTACTCGGGGCCCTCCTCGAGCGCCTCCCCGCCTACGAGCTCGTTGCTCATTGGCAGAAGGGCGAGTTTCATCATGACATCGTGCTGAGGCTCGGCAATCCAGCCGGTCTCCCGGGCTCCGTTTTGGTCGTCGCCACCAACTGCAACGGCGGCGTGAAAGAGGTGCTCGCGTTCGATGCGGTGCCCGACCAAGACGCGCTGTGGCACTGGCGCTGCCCTGAAGTTCCCGAATTTACTGGTGATATGCCCCGGTTGCTCGCCCGCGAGACCACCACCCACTGGTTCCCGCCCTGCGATCTGCTCGCCCCTGACGCTCGAAGTGAGCTCCGCGAGGAGTTTCGCGAGCGTGAGCGCGGCGGGGGATTTCGCATGAAGGAATAGTCAGCCATCGAGTTTCGAAGGTCGTCTCGTCGACCGACATCGAAATCTCGTTGGCTCCCCCGCCTCGCTTCGCTCGAAATGCTTGGCACGCCCGGCAGGAATCGAACCTGCGACCAACGGCTTAGAAGGCCGTCGCTCTATCCGGCTGAGCTACGGGCGCGTTCCTTCGACCGATAGCAAAGAACGTCGCGAGGCGCACGGAAGTGGCTACGCGGGCATCTGCTAACCTCTCGTCATGCGGAAAATCGTGGCCTTCGGCGCGTTTTGGCTCGGTGTTGGCGTGGCGTTGGGCTGCACGACAGAGATAGTGGAGGGCCCTCCGGCGACGAGCTCGACCGTCGATGGCGCGGTCGTGACGGACGACGGCGCGGTGATCCGGCCGCTGGCCGATGGTGCCTCTCCGGTACCTACGTCGACGGTCGACGCCGCGGTGCCGACCACGCTCGCGGCCGGCGACGCGAAGGTGAAGCTGACGGTCGCGGGCCGAGAGCGCGACGTCTTCGTGCACGCGCCGCCGCAGGTGGGCTCGCGTCCGCTCCCGCTCGTGATCGCGCTCCACGGCAACGGCGACGACAATGAAAATTTCGTGCGCACCTCGAGGCTGCTCGCGAACGCGGACACCGACGGCTACGTGCTCGTCGCGCCGCGCGGGATCGTGCAGACCATCGTCGTAGGCGGGCAGACGGTGCCGAACGTCGCGTGGGACGCGTACCGCAGCACGAGCGAGGGCAACATCGATCTTCCGCTCCTCGAGGCGCTCCGCACGCGCTACCTCGCGACTGGCGCGATCGATTCGAAGAAGATCGTCGTCTACGGATATTCGCAGGGCGGCTACGCGTCGTTCCGCTGGGCGCTCGAGGCCGCGCCGAAGATCTCTTGCTCGATCGTGATCGGCGCCGCGAACCCGTTCGGCGGAGGCGGCTGGGTCGGCGAGATGACTCGCAAGGTCGCGTTCGCGCTTCAAATTGGCGCGAACGACTCGGCAGCCGCGAACGCGCGGAGCACCAAGACCGCGCTCGAAGGCGCCGGCCACCCGGTGAGCTTCGTGGAGGTCGCGGGGGCAGGGCACTCGCCGCTTCCGGGTGATCCGCGCGCGCCGCTGACGTACTGCCTCGGTCAGTCGCTCTGATGACGATGTAGACTGCACATGGTTGGGCATCGCGCTTGTCCGTGCAAGATGCACGTACACGGCGACCGCGTGCCCGATGTGGCGCACAAAAAATCGGTGTCTCAGAGCCGCGTCACGTCGACGTGGCCCACGTAGTGGTAGCTGCCGTACTCCACCGCCGACGCGAAGAGCTCGATCCGGTGCGCGCCCTTCGACGTCACGTCGCACGTGGCGGAGATGCGGCTTTGTGCGCGTGTGACTTTGCAGTTCTTCTTCGCGTCCTGAACGAGCATGTAGAGCTTCTTCGGGTTCTCGAGCTCCACCGTGAACGGGCCCTCCGTCGTGACCGCGGAACGATCGGGCGAGAGGAGCGTGAAGCCGTCTGCGTAGAGCTCCGCGCTCATCATCGGACGCCGGAAAAACTCGCCGCGATCGAGGGGAGCGTTCATGAGCTGCCACGGTTTTTCGTCCGGGAAATGGTCGACGAGGAACACCTCTGGCGGGGTCGCGAAGTACACCGCTTTGTAGCGCTTCACGAACGTGGCTCCCTCCAGGTAACCGGCGTCCCAGGTGGTGTCGACGAGGTACCAGCCGCCGTCGACCTTCACCGCGTTCCATGCGTGCGACTCGCCATCGGGGCGCATGTCGGCTCCGCGCACGGTGCCGACGACGTAACGTGCCTCGAGCCCGGCCGCCTTCGCGATCGCGGAGAACAGCTTCGCGTACCCGGCGCACACCCCGATCCGGTTCTTCAGCACAGTGTCCGCGTCTTGCGGGGGGTAGATGCCAGCGCGGTAGTTCGGGCCGTCGTACGCGATACGGTCGGCGACCCAATCGTGGATCGCGCGCGCGCGGCCGGCCTGACTGGGCTCGTGCTCGGCGATGTAACCACCGATCGTGGACGGCGTTTTTTCGGCCTCGGGGGGGAAGCCCGTGACGAGCGGCGAGAGCTTCTCCTGCGGTGATGGCCACGACATGCTTGCATTCTGCATGTTCGCCGGCGGCGTCTCCGAAGGGGTCGCCGAGCCGCTCGGTGCCGGGTTCGCCGTCGCGGTGGTCGTGGTGCTCGGCGCTGGCGTCGGTGCCGTCGCGGTGCTCGCGGGGGAAGCGCTCGACGACGGCGCGGGGACCGGCGCGACGATCTCGCTGCTCGCCGGGGCCACGTCGCTCGTTTCGAACGGCGTGTCGCGTGTCGCCAAATACAGCCACTCGAGGCCCTTCGCCGCCCCGTGTGTGACGGCGCGCCCTTTGTCCGCGAAGCCACCGGTGCGTCCGTCGAACATGAAGTCGCCACGTGTGGAGAGCGCGGTGAAGGCCGTCCGCGGGAAGAGAGCGAGCAGCCCAGCGAAGAAGATCGCGCTCGTCGCCAGCGTGCGCAAGACGAGGCGATCACGCCGCCGGAGCCAGCGCTTTTTCCCACTTCGGAGCGACGCCGCGAGCTCCCACAGCACCGGCACGAGCGGGAACACGACGAGCCCGATCACGATCGACACGACCGCGCTCTGGTGCCCGTAGGCCGCGATCGACGCCGCGAGCCACGTCGCCGTGATCGGCACGAGCAGCACGAGCGTCCACGCGACGACCGACGCCGCGATCGCGGATGGCGAGCTTTTCTCGGGTTTTTCTGCGGTTCCGGCCAACGCACGAAACGTAGCGCGAGACGACCGATGCACGAAGCGGAGCCACACACGCGCGCGCGCCACACGAACAAAAACAACGAGGCCCGCGAGGAGTCTCGCGGGCCTTCGTTTTGTTTACGAGAGGGCCGTCAGATAAAAGAGTCTCGCGGGCCTTCGTTTCGTTTACGCGTGCGATCAGCTCAGAGGCACTGGTTCGCCTTCGCGGCGGCGGTGAGGGAGTCCTCCGCCACGGCGCGTTGCTCGCAGCGCTCGTCTTCCGTCCACTCTTTCCAGTCGGCGGCGCGACCCATGCCCGTGGCGTGCTGCTTGAAGAGGTCGTAGTTCGGCTTGCCGCCTGCGCCGTTTTTGAAGACGGTGAGCTTGCACACGCGCTGTACGTCGGCGCGGGCCTGCTCCTTCGTGGCGTAATCGAGGACGATTTGCGCCATCTTGTCGGTGGTCGAGTTCCAGCAGCAGGTCTTCGACTTCGGGTAGTCGAGCTCGGCGAAGACGTAGTCCTCGGCCTTGCGGTACTCGGCGTCGACGGCGGCTTGGTCTTTGTTGAAGCTGTCCTTCATGACGCGGTAGAGCGACTTGAAGCCGTCTTCGCGCGCGGTGCGGCCGGAGCAGGTGGCCGGCGTGGCGCGGAGGCGCTGGCGAGCGTTCTCGATGAGGCGGAGCGCACCGTCACGTTGCTCTTCGGGCGTACCGGCGGAGAGGATTTGC
This sequence comes from Myxococcales bacterium, assembly GCA_013297655.1. Classification (GTDB taxonomy): domain Bacteria; phylum Myxococcota_A; class Polyangia; order Polyangiales; family Polyangiaceae; genus JAAFHV01. Next base: position 6,404 of record JAAFHV010000257.1, read on the forward strand.
TCCCACTCCGCGATGCGGCCGGCGATCGCGGCGACGTTGTCGTCGTTGATCCAATCGGCGCGCGCGGCGACGGGGACGATGTTCTGCCAGCGGCCGTTGGTGAGGACCGGGGTGCGGAAGCGACGGAGACCACCGCCGAGCTTCGCGTAGGGCGTGCCGTCCGAGCCATCGCCCGGGCCGCCGAACGCGTTGTTCGTGAACCAGTGAGCCGAGTCCTCGGGGAAGTCGATGATCGCTTGGCGGCGGGGCATGCTGCCCGACGCGGTGGTGATGCGCATGCGCGTGGGCGAGACGTTCTCGACGTTCTGGATCGGGACGCAGTGCCCGATGCCCTGACGCTGGAAGCGCTCGATGAGGGCGTCGCCGGGGCGAACGGCCTTGGGCTTGACGTGGAACATGTTCTGGCCGTCGGCCAAGTTCACGCTCCCGAAGTACCCGTCGAGGATGCGGAGGAAATAACCGACGCGCTTGTTGAGAAGCAGGTCGTCGAACCAGGCGCCCGCGCCCGCGTCAGCCGGGTTCGTGATCCACGGGACGTTGTCGTCGGTGCCGACGTGGAGGGTGCGGAGCTTCGCGTCGCTCGGCCACGCGCGGCCGGTCGACCAATCCGCGGTGTGGTCTTTGTAGAGGGTGCGGAACGTGGGGAAGTTGCCCGCGCGCGCGCCGTCCTTCGTGACGAAGCCGAAGTGGCCGGCGTACATCGGTTGGCCGTTCGACCAGCCCGTCATGTAGAAGGGCAGGTTGTACCAAGAGGCGAAGATCACGCGCATGACCATCGCGGTGTCGGCGCACTCGAAGACGCCCGACTTTACGGTCTTGCCCTGCGGAGTCTTGAACTCCCAGGTCTTTGCGGTGGAGCTCCAGCCGCCCTTTTCGGCGGTGATGATTCCGAAGCTCTTGAACCAGGCGGAGTACTTCTCTTCCCAGGTGAGGCCCGAGTTCGCGGCCCACGCGAGGCCCGCTTTTTTTGCCTCCGCGGTGTCCTTGTCGGCCCACTGGTTCTTCACTTCCCACACGGTGGTGGAAGCGGACGCCGGCACGTTGACGGGACCACCCGCGGCTTCGCTGACCGCTTCGAGGCTCTCGCCGAGCTCGGTGTCGGAGAGCTTCGTGTCGTCGCCCGCCTGCTCTTCGCCGTCGCCGTCGCCGGTCACTTCGGCGCTACAGCCTGGCAACGTCGCGAGAGTGAAGGGCGCCGCGAGAAGAAGGATGGGAAGAAGACGCTTCAACGACATGGAGAGCCTCGTGGGGTGGTGAGCCTTGGGCGACTACGAACGCGCAACAGGCCCAGATCTCATTGGGTAGCAGGAAATTGCGAGGGAGTCCGTCTCGAATGGGACTCGACTGGAGCGCCGGTCGCCCGGCCTTCGTCATCCGATCCCTCGAAGCGTCTCCATTGCAACCGCGGGGCCATGGTGAGGACTTGTCCTACATAGTTGTTTCCATGGTTCGGCGAGCGGAAGGGCGGTCCATCTGGATCGTCGGTGTGCCACCCAAAATGGTCCATGGCGCAGGAAGACGTGGAAATACAAGGGCATGCATCTCCGACGGGGCCTCTGCCGCGAGGAAGGGTTAGTTCCTTGACCGCGACGTTTTTTCGGTTCAGTTAGGCGGCGTTCGGTGGGAGGAACGCCTCCACGTAGGATCTCTTCCCACGGGGCGCGCATGCCGCGCCTGCGAACGAGCGACTCGCGGCGTGGGCGAGGCGCTCCGCTTCATTCTTCGGGCGAAGCCCTACCCGCGCACGAGGCGTTCATCGAATGAAAGCTCTATCGTGGATGGTGTTGGCCGGTGCGTGCGCCCTCGTGGGCTGCGCGAACGACGGGGCGGCCAAGTCCGAGACCGGCAAGACGCGTGCGGCCCTCGAGAGCGACGGCGCGAAGCTGGTCCCGTTCGGCGACAAAGGCAACGAGCTCGGGTTCGCCGCGGCGGTCTCCGAGCGTGCGGCGTTCGGTGTTCCCGCCGTGGGCCGCCTCGCCTCGGGCGACGTGCTCGTGCTCGACGCGCTCCACTCGCGCGTCGTCCGCGTGGCCGCCGATGGCGCGATGACCGTGGTCGCGAAGGTCGATCACGACGCCGACGATCTCGCGGTCGCCGACGACGGATCGTTCGCCGTGAAGCGCAGCACGACGCCGAAGGTGGTCGTGTACACCGCGCAAGGTGCGCGCGTGGGTGAGCTCTCGTTCGGGATTTTGCAGGACGTCGAGCGCATCGCGCTCGGGCCCTCGCGCCGCGTGACGGCGATCTCGGCGCACCAGGAGCGTTACTCGCTCGGCAGCCCCACGTTCCCCGCTTCCGAGACCGAGGTCCTCCACTCGAAGCGCGAGGGCATCGCGTCGCGGGTCGACGGCGCGGGTGTCTCCGTGATTCGCGAGAAGGACGGCAGCATCGTGCTCGTCTCGATCCGCGCCGGCGCGGGGGACGAACGCAGCACCGAGGTGTCGCGCATGAAGATCGGCGAGGGCGACTCCGCTCGTATCGTCGGCATGACCGGCAACCTGGCGTGCCTCCGCGTGGAGCACCTCGCGAAGACGACCGAGATCGCGGTCGATCGCGAGGCCGTGTGCGCCGACGCGACGAACGGCAACGTGACCTTCCGCACCGCGCTCGGCGCTCCGGGCGCGTACGTGCCTCACCGCGAGCTCTCGTTCGAGAACGGGGCGCTCACCTTCGCGAAGCCCGAAACCAACGGAAAAGGCCTGCGGATCGCGACGTTCGTCGTGGGAGACAAGAAATGAAACGCGCGCTCCTTCCTGCACTCGCGGCCACGATTGGCGTTCTTGCGACCCTCACCACCTCGGCGCACGCGCTCTCGCGTGACGAGATCCTCTCCCGCGCGAAGGGCTTCACCTACCACCCGTGGCGCTCCAGCGCGGCGAACCAGCGTGGCACGTGCGCCTCGGAGAACGCGAGCTACGTCTCGCTCTCGGCGCCGGGCGACTACGTCGGCGTGCCGTACGACTGGGGTGGATACATGTCGCTCTTCACGTTCGATCAGGGGATCGCGCGTGGTCTCGGCGCCGGATCGCAGTCGACCGACGGCATCCTCGCGTGCGCGGTCGGCCTCGATTGCTCCGGCTTCGTGAGCCAGGCGTGGGGCGTGGGGCACTTCACCACGTCGAGCCTGGACCAGACCTCGGGCGCGATCGCGCAGGCCTCCATGCTCGCCGGCGACGTCTACAACAAGGCCGGTTACCACGTCGCGATGTACAGCCACTCGCTCGGCAACGGCGAGCCGGTGTTCTACGAGGCGCTCGGCTTCAACGTGCACATCAACCAGTACGGCGGTTTCGCGCACGTGCAGGGCTACACGCCTCGCCGCGCGAACAACGTGACCGGTACCACCGCGACGGAGCCCACCGGCACCCTCAACAACCCGATCGCGATCACGACGTTCCCGTACACCGACTCGCGCGACACGCGGAATTCGCTGAGCGACATGCTCGACGGCTGCGGCCTCGACGCGACGAAGGGCCAGAAGGGCCCCGAGTACATTTACAAGGTCACGTTCGCGCAGCCCGGCACGCTCACCGTCTCGGTGTCGGACGACGCGGCCTCGGACATCGACGTGCAGCTCCTCACCGCGCTCGACACGAACGCGTGCATCGCGCGCCACGACTCCACGTTCACGCAGCAGGTCGCGTGCGGCACGTACTACGTGGTCGCCGACACCTTCGGCACCGACAACTCGAAGGCCGGCCCCTACACGCTCTCGGCCAGCTTCACCCCCAGCGGCCAGGCTTGCGCCGCGGTTCCTGGTCCCACGCCGTACAACCCGAAGGGCAAGCTCGGCGACGCGTGCAACTACCCGGGCAACAAAACGCTGCCCCGCTGCAACGCAAATTTGGGTGGAGATACCTGCATTTACACCTCGAGCGACTCGTTCTGCTCGAAGCCGTGCGGGAAGACCTCCGACTGCGCGGACCTCCCCGGCGGCGCGGGCTGCTGCGAGGATCTCGGGCAGGGCGAGCTCTACTGTCTGAAGGCCTCGATGTGCGGCGGCGCCGGCCCCAAGCCGGGCAAAGACGACGCGGGTGGACCCACCGGCGACGCGCCTCCCCAGGGTGAGCCCGGCGCGCAGGAGCCCGACGTTCCGGGTGCTCCTGGCACGCCTTCTGCGCCGGTCCCGGGCGGCCCGTCCGCTTCGGGAGACGGCACTACCACGACCACGACCACGGGTTGCCAGGCCACCCCGGGCGACGCTGGCGGCGCTTCTTCGGCGATGGTGCTCGGCCTCGGCGCGGGGGCGATCGCCATGTTCCGTCGCCGTCGTCGCGGGCTGCGGTCGCTCTTGCCGTTCATCTTCGGCTGACCCGAAAACCGCGAGCGCCGGCGCGCGAGGCGCCAATCACACGAATTCGTGGGCATAAACGGCCCTCTTCCCCAAGCGGGAAGGGGGCCGTATCCTCGGCCACCATGCTGAAATTCAGTGACGACCCCGATCGCGCCGAACAGGAGATGAACGCGATCATCTTCTACCTCGTGACCTTCGGTTACATCGACGGGGACTTCGACGCTTCCGAGAAGCAGTTCGTCCGCGGCTATATCGAAAAGCTCATCGACACACGGGCGCGGCTCGCGATGCCGGACGCGGAAGAGGTGGTCCGCAAGGAGATCGTCACCAAGTACACGCGCCACTTCCACGAGGTGTTCGAGGGCATCGACACGAACGTGAAGGAGCTCTTCACCGAGTCCGTGTCGACCGACGAGGACCCCACTGCGTTCGTGCACGGGCGCCTCAAGTCGAAGTGCTTTGAGATCTTCAAGTCGTTCGACCGCGCGGGCCAAGACCAGCTCATGTCGAGCATCGACGACCTGCTCATGGCCGACGGCGAGGCGCACCCGGCGGAGGTGGAGTTTCGCGCCGAGCTCGCGAGCCTGCTCGACGCCGACCTCGCGATCGAGCTCGAGCCGGACCAGCCGGTGCCGAGCCACAGGTCGAGCATCGCGCCGGTCACGAACGTGCCTCGCAGCGAGGAGAACCACGTGTTCTTCGAGCCGATGGAGCAGCACTTCTCGAAGGACCGCGAGCGCATCTTGGCGCAGGTGGAGCGTGATCGTTCGCTCATCGATCGCTGCATGCAGGTGCTGGCGCAGCAGCGCAAAGAGGGCGAAGGAAAGCTCGCCGGCAAACAAAAGGTAGACGAGCTCGAGGGCGCCTTCCTCGACGGCCACGTGTACGTACGAAGGCCCACCCCGAACCAGAAGCACGAGATCCTGGTCCTCGGCGATTTGCACGGTTGTTACAGCGTGCTCAAGGCCGCCCTCATGCAGTCGCGCTTCTTCGAGAAGGTCGATGCATACCGCAAGGATCCGGTGGAGAACCCGTATCCGATTTTGGTCTTGCTCGGCGACTACATCGACCGCGGGCTCTTCAGCCTGAACGGCGTGCTGCGCCTCGTGATGCAACTCTTGGTGACGGCGCCGGACCACGTGGTGGTGCTCCGCGGAAACCATGAATACTACATTGAATACCAAGGCAACATGTACGGCGGGGTGAAGCCGGCGGAGGCGATCAACACGCTGAAGCCGCACCTCAGCATCGACGTGTTCCGTCACTACCGCGAGCTCTTCGAGGCGCTCCCGAACGTGTATCTTTTCGACCGCCTCTTCTTCGTTCACGGCGGGATCGCGAAAGATCGCCTCTTGAAGGAGCGATACAAAGACCTCTCCAGCTTGAACGACTCCGACATTCGTTTCCAAATGATGTGGAGCGACCCCTCCGCCGCCGACGTGATCCCGGCCGACCTGCAAGACAAGGCGTCGCGTTTCATGTTCGGGCGGATGCAGTTCCGCGCGTTCATGCAGAAGGTGGGCACGAACACCATGATCCGCGGGCACGAGAAGGTGAACGCGGGTTACCACGTGCAGTACGACGACGACCGCGGCAGGCTGGTGACCTTGTTCTCCGCGGGCGGCGCGCACAATGGCGACTTGCCGGCCGAGAGCACTTACCGCTCGGTGACGCCGATGGCGCTCACGATTCACCACGACGGCACGGATGCGCGGATCGTGCCGTGGGCGCCCGATTTTACGGCCTACAACGACCCCGAGCGAAACGCCTTCTTCAAGCTGCCCCCCGAGATCGAACACCGCGCCTAGAGGGAGGCTGGCGCTTTTCGCCAATACCTTCGCCTGGCCTTCGTCGGACGTCCTCACGAACAGGAGTTCGCTCCGGGCGTCCTCCTTGGCCAGGCTCGGTCTTGACGAAAATCGTCCAGCCTCCCTTCCCTTTGTGGGGCCGCGGGCGCGGGATGCGTGTGCGGCGCGGGCGCGGGATGCGTGTGCGGCGCGGGCGCGGGATGCGTGTGCGGCGCGGGATGCGTGTGCGGCGCGGG
>JAAFHV010000258.1 GCA_013297655.1 Myxococcales bacterium
CGATGAGCAGCCTCCGCGCCTCGTGAGTGCGTTCTTTGGTCTCGACCATGCGCTGCCGGGGGAGGCGAGGTGGCTTTGCCTCGAAGGCCCAGGAGCGGACGGTATGCCCGTGACCTTCTCACGCCGCGTGGTCGGAGACATCGACCCGCGAGCGTTCACGGTGCGTACGCGCTCGGGTGCGCGTCGCCATCCCACGTGCGCCACCACCCGGCCGGCGCGATCGCCGCACAAGAACCACACGGTGCTCTTGATCGGCGAGCTTGGGCACGAGCCAACGGATCCGCCAGTAGCGGTCGAAGTGACGGGGAGTCTCGCGCTCGCCGGAGCGGACGCGAAGGGGCTGTCGGCTCCCATGATTCCGCTTGCGGACGGACCGACGCTGGTCCTCGCGATCGGGCTCGACCGCAGCTCCATTCCCAGCGATTGCCCCGCTCCGCGCACACAGTCGATCGTCGTGGTCGTCTGGGCTGGCGGAGTGACACCTGCCCCCGGCGCAGACGACGACGCGCACCTCGCCGGCTACGAGGTCGTCACGAATGCAGGCGTCGTGCGGCCGTTCGCGCTCGGAGATCTGCACGACGGGGACAACTACGTACACCTCTGCGTCGACACGCCGGCGCGGCCCGAGCGCGTTCGCTTCGCGCCGGGGATTGTCGTCGATCCACGCGGAGACCGAAACCCCGCCACGTCGGTCGACGTGAACGTCGTTCCAGCTTGGCCGCGTCACGACCGTTGATAGCGGCGAGCGCGGGACGACACGCCCTTTTTTTCGGCCCTTTGCTAACTAACGAACTGGCGGCGAGCGATGGTTGCCGAGCCCGATCGTGTCGAACTCGTCGACGAGCGCGGTGCGGACGACTGCGAGGATCCGAAGGGCTGCATTGATGGTCGTCGGGTTGGTCAATCGTACCAAGCCGGTGAACACGTAGGCCCACTGGTCGCCAAGTCCGCCAAAGAAATCGGCCATGATGATGGCGAAGGTTGGCGCCGGCTGAGCCGTCAGCTACGCACGCCATAGTGCGCAGGACGCCATCTTGCGGAACGTGTTCGGGAAGCCGGCGGGTACGTCCAGACGATCCTTCGCGCCGCGAACGGCTTGCCAGTAGCCGGCGAAGTACTGATCGATCTGAAACATCGGGAGCGATGGTGTCATCGCAACCGTCCGCAGGTCGAGCTCACGCGCGACTGCGTCGTCAATCTTCCGTTACCAGGAAGGCCGTGAGGTTGTGAGGCCCGAACAATGATGCGGTGACTCGCTTCTGCTGTCGAATGACATGGAGACGAGCCTCAACACGGCCTGCTCCGCCTGCTATCCCTGAGGAAGAAAGTCGAGACGAACGATGGCAAGGCACACGTTGCAGAGGCGCGATATTCCAGGCGCGCTCGTTGCGGGGTTCCGCTGGCTCGTGAATCCGGTCTCCGTCGGCGGTGCCAAGCAGGTCCCCCGAATGAAGCTCCTCGCGTTGGGTCCGGAGATCCTCGAAAGCGTCGCGCGAATGCGGACCCACTCGAGCGGAAAGCGGATTCTCGAGAATAAGCCCGACCTCGGCGCGACTCTCTCCGACGCCGCCAACCTGAAGGCGATGCCCGCGGGCAGCCTCGGCCGAACCTACGCCGGCTCGATCGAAACGCCGGGTGGCGTACCCGGCTACCTCCTCGCGTCTCTCATCTACCAGGATGGATTCTTCGATTCGCTCGAGGTCAGTGACGACGTGCTCTATGTCATCGAGCGAAGCCGGTGGCTCCACGACTTGTTTCATGTCGTGACCGGCTACGGTACCGACCTGCCAGGAGAGGGGCTCACCATCTACTTCATGCTCGGCTACGAGCATGGCCTCTCCTATCGCGCGGCATCGTTGGCGCCTTTTGGGATCGGTCCGCGCTTCTTCATCAGGCCAAGCTGCGGACAGCGACACTGGCGCGCGCTGCTGAAAGAGGCGCACGCGCGTGGGCTCGCCGCGCACCGTGTTTGCCCGCCGACCTTCGTACCATGGGAGGAGCTCCTCGCGCGCCCGCTCGACGACGTGCGCCGTGAGCTAGGCATCGTTCCGTTCCTGGAGGACACCTCGCGTTGGCTCGACGGGAGCTGGTTCGGGCAGCAGGCAGCGGGCGGCTTCGGGGCCTACGCGCGCGAGGCCGAGCGTGCGCAGCTCCTACGCAAGGTGGTGGAGGCAGGAGTGAGCTGCCGCGACCTCTACCGACTCCACGAGGGGAGGCTGCACGAGCTCACGCGCCTGGCTGCCACGGGCGCGACGTCGGGGGAGATCCGCGCCGCCGCGGCCCGCTAGTCGTTCACGTCATTTCCCGTTGGCGACGAGTGACTTCTCCGGTTTAGTCGGTGACGGCGCGCCAATCGACGCCGCGGCGACGCTCGCGAGCGTGACCGAGGTCGCCTTCGTTCGCGCCGACGACATGCCGGAGGGGTGGCGCGACGAGTACCGCTTCTCGACCACCCGCGACGGGCTCTCCGTGCGCATCGCCATCGTCGGCGGATGCTCGGTGTTCGGGAGTCTCCTCCCACGCGAGGTCAACGCGCTCCGGGCGCGGCTCGTCGAGCTCACCGAGGTCGTCGCTGCCGTTCGAAACCAAACCTGAGCGCGGACCGCAAACGCACGCCGGTCATTCGACGCAGTTCCCTATTCGATGACGAGCACCCCTCGCTCGCGCATGCTCCCCACGAGGTTGCAGAGCGCGAAGAGATCCAAGCCCGTGAGCGCGGCGAGGACGTCGAGCGGAGCAGTGCCGTCGATGTGCACGGCGACGAGGCGTTCCTCGAGCGGGCAGCCATAGTACGTGAGCATCGATCGGGGCACGTTGAGGCGCGGGACGCGGTGGGAGGGCCAAAAGCGCGCCTTGGCGGCCAAGAACGGCTCGAAGGGCGTCTTGTACCCTCGAAACCGAATCTCGCTCTTCGTGCGCGTGGCACCTTCGGCCTCCGAAGAGGGCGGCGGAGCGGTCGCTCTCTCCTCCGCCCGCACGTCCGCCGCGACCGCCAGCGGCGCTACCGCACCGCCCGATGAGCGCCCCGTCGACAGCTCCTCGGACGGCGGCGGCCGCGTTGTCTCGGCTTCGCAACGGGGGTCCATCTCCGGCTTGACCTTGTTGTTCGCTACGCTGCGCATGGTGGACCCTCTGCATGAAGCGAACCAGGTTTCGAACTACCACGTAGCGAGCGCTGCGTTTCGACACCTAACCAAACGCTACTGAACAATCCGTTCGGGTGCCGGCGGCGACTCTCGACGGCAGTCGGCGTGCCTGTAGCGACGGGCCGCAACGGGAGACTCCTCGAAGTCGGCGCTCCGCTGAGCACTTGAATTGTAGAACCCCTGGCCGGGTTGGCGAATGAATTGACGCTGGATACAGGTGGCGCCGCGGGAGCCAAGCCCCGCCGAGCGGCTCCGACGTACATGAATCACCTGCACGTGGCCGCGAGGAGCGCCGCTCTCGCTTCGGCTTCCGTCGCGCCGGCATAGCGCGCGGCGTTGGCGAACCTGACCCAGCCGGCCGGACAGTTCCCACTTGCATCGACGTCGCGGTTGACCATAAAGCTCGCATTGACGGACTTGTCGGTGCGACCCCAAAACGCGATCCCGCCGTTGGGATCGCCGCACGAGTCGCATTTGGGGAGCCGCGAGTCGCGCTCACCGCCATTCTGGATGTACGTCTTATACTTCGCAATTGCATCCATGCGTGCGTAGCACTGTCCCTTCATCTTCTCTCCGGACCTAGCGCGCTGCCCATCGTTCGGGTTGACGAGGTACTCGCAGGTATCCGAGGCCTTCTTGCATGCCTTCCTCGAACGATCGGCGCACACCATCGTAGGGTCTTCCATCTTGCGCAGTTGACCGACGGCGGACTTTCGCTTCTGGGCAAGCGCCGGCGCTTCGGGGGTGACGACAGCGGCGATCGCACCGCATGCAATGACGATAGCCATGATTCGGACGTTGTTCATGTTGGACCTCTCGGCCCTACACAAGAGCAAAGGCCGTGCCTGCACGCCGTGTGGAGCAAAGTGTCGAAAAGGCGATGTACGCCGAACCTCAGCGCGAACCATGTCCGCGGCCTGTCTCCTGCCAGGCGAACGAACCTGCGTGCGAGAACGTCCTTCGAGGTTCACGGACACGCAAAACGTCGGGTGCGGACCGTTCGGCGAAGTCTGGGCCCGTCTCCCGTGAGGAGAAGGGTCTCCACTCCGCCTTCGCTCCCCGCAACCGAAGCTCGACCCGTCGCCTGCGCGGAGACAAGCCATTCGCGTGGCAGAAGAACGCTTCTCAAAACCTGCCGGATTTGGCGGCTGCGATGCGGCTGAACCGGTGGCATCGAACGTGCTGTGAGCCTGCGTACTGCTCACTGTCGTGAGCAACGGAGGATTCACGAATGCTCATTCTGAAACGGCTCTTTGGTCTTGGCGTTTTCTCGCTCGCTGTCGCCATTCCGGTGCTCTCTACCCCCACCGAAGCGTTCGCCGGGGACGATGAAGATGACGCCGCCGAAGACGCAAAAGAGCCGGCCGACGCGACGGAGACCGACTCGAAGTGCGGAGCCCTGCTCGACAAGGCCACCGCAGGAATGGATAAGCCGAGCGCAGACGCCCTCAAGGGCGAGCTCACCTCGATGCGGACCTCGTGCGCGGAGCTCCGGAGCTGCAAGGGAGATTGCCGCGGTTCGATGAAGGCGTGCAAGTCCGAGTGCAAAAAGAACAAGAAGGGGAGGGCCCGCAAGCAATGCAAGAAGGGGTGCCGTGTCGAGAAGCGCTCTTGCAAGACCGATTGCCGCGACGAGGCAGAAGCCTCCGGGTGCAAGGCCGCGCGCAAAGCGTTCTGGGGCGACGTTCGCAAGCTCGTAGCGAAGACCGCGGTCGACAAGGCCAAGAAGTCGATGTCCGCGGACCTGGAAAGGACCTGCTCCGGGCTCTACAAGAAGTAGCCGCGTACGCTCGAACGGCGGCCCGAACGGATGCACGAAATCGAGTTGTTCGACATCGTGTTGCGGATCGGCGCAAGACCGGGCGCCCCCCGCGTCTCACCGGCGTCGCGGTTCGTTTCACGCTCGTGTGCTTCGCTCGCGTCCGTTACTTGATTGCACGCACGAGCTTCCGCGTCTCCCAAACCTCACCCGCGAGGCATGTATGGTTCATCGGCATCTTTCTCTCCTATCCGTCTTCGGCGTCGTCATCTTCTCCGCGGGTTGCTCGGCGGAATCTCCCGACGAGGCGCGGCCTTCGGAGGAGGTCGTCGCGCTCGGCGACACGGAGCGCGCGCCCGGCGGGCCCGATGAAGGTGCCGCCTCCGCGGGAGGAGCCGTTGCGGCCCCGGCGGCCGAAGACGAGAAAGAAGACGAGAGCGCAAGCCCACCGGGGTTCACTTCACTCGGCGAGGGGGTGGCTTATGCCAGGGCCGGGTCCGGCGACGACGCCGTGGTGGTTTACGGCGGCTACGGCGCACGCGAGACCTGGGTTCGAGCGTGGGCGGTCGCGCTCTCCGAAGCGAAGCTTCTCGGAGCAGGTTTCGGCCATGTGTATATGAAGGGAAGGCTTGCGCTGTGCGCCATGCGCGACCTCTCCGCTGCCGAAATCGTGGCGCTCCCGATGCCAGGCTGGGCTCGAGCGGCTTATGCGTCGTATCCAGAGCTCGAGCCGGACATTCGGCCGTTTCGGTCAGTGCCGGAGGTGCGCGAGCCTTCTTCGGCTCGAGAGCGTCGTACCTCGGAGCTGCCGACAGCCATCGGCCAGGTGGCGCCTTGGGTCCACGCTCTCGCGGAGCTCGACCCTTCATCCGATACAGTCGAGACCCCCAAAGGCGACCGCCCCGACTTCGTGTGCGTCGAGCGCGACATCGCGCTGGCGGCGTGGACGGCGATGGAGCGGATGCCGGAGGCGTTTCGGCTCGCGGCCCAGCATGTCTCGCTCGTCGTCTTCGGCGCGCAGGGGACGGTGGGGCTCCACGTCGGAGGTCGGCGGGTGCGGGCACCGGAGGTCGCGGGGCTCGTGGGCTGGCTCCGATCGGCCATGTCAAAGGGTCCGTTCGAGCTCCGCACTCCGTCGTTGGTCGTCGTCGGGCACGCCGAAGGACAGACGTGCGTCGCCGCCATCGCGACCACGGCGGAAGGCGAGCGAACCGCGAAGTCCGTCGTAGCCGCCTACTTGCTCTGCCTCCTCGGGGCACTCGAGGAGCTGCGCGCTACGCGGTGAGCTTTCGTTTGCGCTCGTCGCGTCGCTCGCCGAGTACCTCATCGGCCACCCGCCAGTAAGGGGCCGCGAGCCCAACCGATCCGTTCTCTTGAGACGCCGCTGCTGACGCCTTTCGGCTTGGCGCGAGCTCCTCCGCCCGCGTGCACGTCCGATGACGGTTCGCCAACGGCCGTGGCGGCACCAACGAGGTATCGCGTCGCCGTCGACGCTCGTAGCCTAACCCGATGCGCGTGCTCGGGTTCGCTCTCCTCCTCGTCTGCGCCCTCCCCGCCTGCAAGAAGCCCGCGCCGAGCCAAAGCGATGCGGCACCGCTCGCGCAAGCGCAGGATGCTGCTCCTACACCTTCTACGCCTCCTACGCCTCCTACGAAGGCTCTCGAGCCGCTCGCAGGGCAAACCTCGGGTCCAATGGCGTTCTTCGCGTCGTCCGGAAAGGCGTTCGTCGCGCTCGCCGACCGGGACGAGAACGCGGTCGTGGTGCTCGACGCGGCGACCTTGGAAATCGCAGGCGTCACGAAGCTCGCCGGCGCACCGTCGGCGCTCGCGTTCGCGGCCGGCAGCATGTTCGTCGCGCTCGCCGACCGCGACGAGGTGGTCGAGCTCCGCGCCCACGCGAGCACCGTCGGCGCGCTCGTCCCCGTTCGCACCCTCGCGACGGCTCGCGACCCGCTCGCCCTCGCGAGCACCGCAACCGAGCTCCTCGTCGTCAGCGGGATCGGCCATGCGCTCGAGCGGTTCTTGCTCGCGAACGGCGAACGAAAAGGTGAAAAAACCGCCCTCGCGAGGGAGCCACGCGCGGTCGTGGTGCTCCCCTCCGGCGACATCGCGATCGGGCACGCGAGTGAAGGTCCCCTCACCCTCGTGCGCACGACCGGCGCGGTCGAGGGGGCCGATCTCACCGAGCCGAGCGTGTGCACGTCCTCGGCCGCCGACGAGTGCATGACGCTCTCGGATCTCCGCGCGACACAACACTACGGCCTCGCCACCTTCGAGGACCGCGTCATCGTCGTGGGCAGTCTATCGGCGTCGAAGGGCGCGGGAGACGGCTCCTCGTACGGCGCCGGCGGCACGAGCATTGACTTCGCGTTCGATGGCCCTTTGCGCGGCGGGCGAACGACGACGACGAAGTTCCCGACCGTGAGCGTATCGGTCGACGTCGTCGCAGCGGACACCCGTAGAGTGGAAACGATCGCGGGAAGGAGGCGACAGGGGACGTGCACATTGCCTCGCGCGCTCGTGGTCGATGCGCCAAACAAAGAGGTACTCGTCGCGTGTCTGGCGTCCAACAAGATTGCCCGCTACGCCCTCACGAAGATGCGCGGCAGCATCGTCGTGACCGACCCGCGGGGGTCGACGAGCGTGGCCGGAGGCCCCGTCGCGCTCGGACGCCTCGATGCCTCGGGCGACGTCGTCACCTTCGCGCGCGAGGCACGGAAGATCTCCCTCCTTCGACGGAAGGACAGAGACTTTCCGATCGCGATCGAGCGCGAGGTACCGCGAGAGAAGCCGCTGTCTGCCGCCGAGGCCGTGATCACGAGGGGTCGCGCGCTCTTCTTCACAGCCGACAAACGAATCTCCACTTTGGGCCTCTCGTGTGGCCACTGCCACCCCGACGGACGCGACGACGACGTCGTGTGGACCACACCGGCCGGCCCGCGAAGACCTCTCTCGCTCGTGTCGCTCCCGGCAGATGGCGCGTTCGGGTGGGACGCAAAGAGCCCCTCGCTCGAGGATCACGTGAGGACCACCATCACCAAGCACCTCGTGGGGACTGGCCTCGATGGCTCGGATCTCGCGGCCCTGGTCGCCTACGTGCGCGCGATCCGTCCGCCGCGAACGGAGGAACGCGTCGGGGCGCTTCGCGACAGCGAAGGGGGCCGCGCGTTCGCGAAGGCGGGCTGCGCCACCTGCCACGAGCCCGCGCACGGCTATGGCGACGGGAAGCTCCACGAGCTAGGCACGGCTGCCGCGATGCGCACCCCTCGCCTCGCCGGCCTCGGTGGGAGGCGCGCCGTCTTCCACGACGGAAGGTACGCCTCGGTCGCCGCGATGTTCGCGGACGGGAAGCTCAAGATGGGCGATCTTTCGCCGCTCACCTCTGGAGAACGGGACAAGCTCGTCGCGTTTTTGGAAGCGCTCGATTGATCGTCGAGGCATGTCTGAAGGGGCTTACCGGTTAGTCGGTAGAGACGATTGACGACCTCGGGCGGGAAGCTCGAGGGCGAGAATCGCGACGCACGGGCGGCCGGGGAGCTCACGTGTTAGGGGACTGCCAAATGGCGCTTCATGTTCCCCGCGCGGAATGCGGCTTGCCGGGCGCGACGGCGGCGGTACCCTTCGAGAAGTGCGCCTAAGCTTGGCCTTGACGATGCTCCCTGCGGTGGTGATCGGCGCTTGCACGACGTTCGGCGTGTTACCGAACGTCGATGGGGGAACGGAGCCGAGCGCCGATGGGGGCGCCCCAACCGACGCTTCCCTCGCGGACGGCGGTCCCCCTTCGACCGACGGCGGGCGCGGGTCGTCGTTTTGCGGGCGCAAGCCGGCGGACGCGGTGTTCTGTGCCGACTTCGAGCCGGGGGGCGCCGGCCTCTCGGCGTTCGACGAGGAGCTTCGTTCCGGCGACGGCGCATTACGAAGAATCGTCGAGGACGAGAACAAGAACTTCGCGGTCGAGGTCACGGGGGAGCTAGCGTCGGGTCCGCGCCTTCGGAAAACGCTGCCTCCGATCGCGGGGTATCGGCTCGGCTTTCGAGTCCAGGTCCGAGCCACGGGGGGGAGGTGCGACTACCTCGCCTTTGGAGGGTTCTTTTCGACCTACGACACGAAGGCAGAGGGGGGCTACCTGTTTGGCGCAGCTCTCTATGCGCCGTCGACGCCGTTCTCCTTGAGCGGCCGAAAGTACAGCCCCGCGGGCGTGCTGCAAAATCTCCAGCCTGGCAGCCGTTGGTACGACATCTCGGTCGAGATCCGGCCCCCGCTCGCTGCGAATACGCGGGTGACCGTCGTTCGAATCGACGGAAAGGAAGCGGCCGATCAGACCAGCGACGATCCCGGGGACGCATCTCGGAACGTCCTCGCCCTCGAGCTCGGACGAATTTTCCCGAGCAACTGCGGACCGGTCTCGCTCCGCTTCGACGACGTGCTGGTGGTGCCTGCGCGGTAGCTGCGTCGGCGCCGATTCGACTCGCGCGAGGATCCCCATTTCAGCAAAGGTCGGACGCGTTGGCCCTGCCTCGCACGCGACGACGGCTCGTCCTAAAGCCCAGGCGGCGCGCTTACCTCGCGAGCAGCATCGGTCGCAGTTTCGAGGCGCGACCGTTGCACGGCCACGCGCTTCGCCCACGCGAATAGTGCTAACCTCGTTGTGTGAAATTCGCGCGCACTGCCGTCTTTGTCCTGGTCGTCTCGGGGTGCACGTCGTTTGGCTCGGTCAGCGGCGGAGCGGACGGTGGGCCGATCGATGCCGCCAACGACGCTGGCACCTCGACGGTCGACGCCGGCGACGCCAGCGTGGCGCTTCGGTCAACGCGGGAGCCGGGCTTTCGGTGCTCGACCTTGGCCGGGCGCGTGCTCTTCGCCGCCTGCTTCGACTTCGAGGCACCCACGAGAGAAGAAGCGTTTGCAGGGCTCGCGCTCCTCGAGGAAAACGATGGGGCTGTGTCTCTCGAGCGCGACAGCGTAGAGCTCGGTTTTGCGCGGTCCTCCGTCCGGTCCGCGAGTGCGGCGGCGCGGCTCCGGGTCACCTTCGCCGCGGGCACGAGCTTTACCGTCGGCGTGGATCTCAAACAAGCCACGACCGGCCTCCGAGACGCCCATCCCCTGCTCGACATCGGCTCCGCGATGAAGTCCTCCGTCAGCGTTCGGTTCGACGCGGAATCGCTCTCTGTCTCTGTCGAAGACGTCTCGATTACGCAGCCGCTCGACGACGCGTGGCACCGCTATGTCGTCATCGCGCGAGGTGGCGCGGTTCGCGTTCAGATCGACGGCAAGGACATAGGCATCGAGAAGCCCCTCGTCGCGCCGCCTTCCAGCCTCTCTGTCACTGTGGGGATAGGCAAGGGGGGCGGAGTCGACGACGAGGGTCGCGTTGATATCGACAACCTCGTCGTTGTTCGAGACTAGCTCGTGCGGTCGGCACGCTCCCGGCTCTGCGGCGCGCGAGGGCGCTGCGACCGCCTCAATGGCTTACCGGTTCGGTTCGGGGAGCCGGGCAGAGAGGTCACCCTCATGCCCGTCCCGCTTCGCCCTTAGCAGCCGAGGGGGTCGTATGTGCCTTCTCGAAACGGTCGAGGGGATCGTGTGAGAGAAGGAGCCTCGTCGGATGCCGCGTGACGTGCTCGGCGAGGACATCGAGGGTGCCGCGCGCGAGGGCGGGCTCCTCGACGATTCCAGCGATCCGGCGCGCGTCGAGGTCGCGGAGCGAGAACGTCGCGTCGCCGGCAATCACGACGTCGACCTCGCCAACCGGTGGTGACGACGTAAAAGGGACACGCGATCGCAGTGCCGAGTTACGACCGCTGGTACATGTGCCGGCGCGAGGACGCCGGATGGAGCGGTCGGGAAGCACACACCGGTGAGGAACTGTCGAATGCCCATCGCGTACGCACCTTTCCTATCGTCGGAAACGGTGTTGGATACGAGGGTGACCGCTCGGTCATCTTCACGCATTGGGCCGTGCTCCACGTCCGTCGAATCGGCGTTCCGCTCGCCTTGGCGGAGATAGACTCCATCAATGACGTCGCTTCATGACGCCCCCACGATGCTCGACGACGTTCGCGTCACCCTACGCGACGAAGCGAAGGTGCAGGTCGCCGCTGCCCCGATCGAAAACGGGCACCGCTACGAGAGGGGAGCTCTGCTCGGCGAAGGGGGGATGGGCGAGGTGCGGCGCTGCCGTGATCAGCGCATCGGACGCGACGTGGCGGTCAAGACCGTCCGCGCGGAGGCTGCCAACGCCGCGTTCGTGCGTGAGCGCTTTTTGCGTGAGGCGCGCGTGCAGGGGCAGCTCGAGCACCCGTGTATCGTGCCCGTTTACGACCTCGGCGTCGGTGACGACGGCGCGGCGTATTTCACCATGAAGCGCGTCCGCGGGGTGACGATCGAGCAGGTCGTCGGTGCCTTGCGCGCCGGCGACCCCGCCGCCCAAGCGAGGTGGTCACCAAGAAAGCTCCTCGCCGCTTTCGCGACGGTGTGTGGCGCCGTGGAGTACGCGCACGCGCGCGGGGTGCTCCACCGCGACCTCAAGCCCGGGAACGTCATGCTCGGAGACTTCGGCGAAGTCTACGTGCTCGACTGGGGCATCGCGCGTGTGCTCGATGGGAGCCCCGACCTCGTCGGCGAGCACGTCGACGCGCCGATGCCCGAGATGGGCCGCACCGCCGAGGGCGCGGCCATCGGAACCCTCGGCTACATGCCCCGCGAGCAGCTCGAGGGGGCGGCCGACCTCGACGGGCGCGCCGACATTTACGCGCTCGGCGCGATCCTCTTCGAGCTTCTCTCACGGGAGCCCCTCCACCGCGGAGAGTCGGCGGACGCGCTCGTGCGGTCGACGATGAAGGGCGTCGACGGGCGCCCCTCGCAGCGTTCGCCCGCGCTCGACATACCTCCGGAGCTCGACGCGATCTGCGCGAAGGCCACCGCGCACGCCCGCGACGATCGCTTCGCGAGCGCGCGTGAGCTCCTCGACGCCGTGGAGCACTTTCTCGACGGTGACCGCGACCTCGAGCGGCGGCGCACCCTCGCTGCAGATTTCGCGGCCGCCGCGGCAAAGGCAGCATCTCGCGCGCTTGCAGGCGACGAGAGCGTGCGCGCCTCGGCGATGCGTGATGTCGGCC
This sequence comes from Myxococcales bacterium, assembly GCA_013297655.1. Classification (GTDB taxonomy): domain Bacteria; phylum Myxococcota_A; class Polyangia; order Polyangiales; family Polyangiaceae; genus JAAFHV01. Next base: position 12,024 of record JAAFHV010000258.1, read on the forward strand.
GCGCTCTCGCCCTCGACGCAGAGAACCCCGACGCGCTCCGTACCTTCGTAAAGCTCCTCGTCGAACCCCCGCGCACGGTGCCTCCCGAGGTCGTGGCGCGCATGGCTGCCGATCAGGTCACGCAGCACCTGGGGTCGTTTCGCGGCGGGGCGATCGGGTACGGAATCTGGCTCGCGCTGACGCCGCTCGCGCTGTGGATCGGCGTCCGCGACGTCGCGAGCTTCGCGCTCATGGCCCTCCTCGTGGCAATGTGTGCTGCCCTCTGCGCCTACGTCGCGCACACCGGCCGTCACATCGCTGGCACCCAGCGGGCGCTGCTCGCGCTCTCCGTCGGCGCCGTGGCCGTCATGGGCCGCATGATGGGCCCCTTCGTCCTCGTGCCCGCGCTCACGGTCATGGTGACCTTCGTGTTCGCCCACACACCCGACCGCTCGTGGCGATGGCGGTCGATGGCGCTCGGCTCGCTCGGCTTCGTCGCC
>JAAFHV010000259.1 GCA_013297655.1 Myxococcales bacterium
CGCCGGGATCACCCCGAGGCCGATCGCGCGCACCGCGACGCAGATCGGATCCAAGAGCCCGCCGATCGCGCTGCCGGCGACGCTGGCGAGGAGGAACGCGTACATCAGGTAGTACTTGGCGCGCTGGTACCCGTGGGTCTTGTTCGCCTCCACGCGCGAGGCGCCGCGGCCCTTGGGCGACGGGAGGATCCACGCGAAGAAGTGGTGGAGCGTTCCGAACGGGCAAATCCAGCCGCAGAACACGCGCCCGAACACCATCGTGAGCCCGAGCAAACCGAGGCTCCACAAGAGCCCGCGGTACACGGTGTGGGTGCTCAAGACCGTCATCGCCGCGACGAACGGATCGGCGAGCAAGAAGCCCTCGACCGGGAGCGGCAAGCGCACCGCCTCGCCCGCCTGCGCCGCGAAATTTCCGCGGAAACCGGTCTGGAAGAGGAAGTACATGAAGAGCGCGAAGAACCCCGTCTGCGAGACGCGACGCGCCCACACGAGCCCTTGGATGATCTTGCGCGCGGGGATGCCAGAGCCGGGTCGCTTGGGGTTGAGCTTCGCCTTGAGCTTCGCGAAGAGCGAGGGGCCGCCGCTACCGCCGCCGCCGCCCCCGCCGGGCCCTTTGCCGCCGACGTTGGAGACGGGAGCGCGCTCGGCCACACCTGCCGCCGCCGCGGCGGAGAGGCCGTCCGAGGAGCTCGAGGTCGACGCGGACGAAGCCGAGACCGCAGGCGCCGCGCAGCCGCAGCCGGAGCCGCAGGATTTTTTCGCTGGCGCGGGGGCGACCGGTGCGGCGACGGGAGCCGCGACGGGAGCGCCCGTCTTGCAGCCGCAGCCCGTTCCGCAGGACTTTTTTGCGGGCGCGGGCTCGGGTGCCGGGAGCGCTGCGGCGCTCGCGGACTTCTTCTTACTCGCGCGATCGGTGAGCACCACCGACACGGCACGATCGATCGGGCGGACGACCCCGACCTCGCCCGTCTTCCACGGGATCGGGCCCTCGTCGTGGCCTTGCGACAGCTCGTCTGCCGAGGTGGCCTCGAGCATCGAGAAGTCGAGCGCGATCATCGCGTGCGCCTTCCCCGCGTTCTGTGCAGACTGCACGTTCGCTTCGGGGTGCGCCGGCTCGTGCTTGGTACCCACCGTCAGACCTCTTTCACGCGGAGCTTTTCCCAGTCCATCGTGCCGATGCCGCGGTCGTGGGCCATCTTCAGGTAGGGGAGGTTTTCGCGTTTTTGCCCGATGAGGGTGCAGCCGAGCGCGTCGGCGGCGACCTGATCGATCGAGGCGATGATGGTGTTCATGACCTTCGTGTCGTCGATGTTGCCGCCCTGCGGACCGTTGCGCATGAGCACGCGCATCGCGTCGATGATGGTGAGCGAGGGCCGCATGAAGGTGGCAAGATCGGCGATCGAGGTGTCGATGTTCTGGTGGAGCCGGTTGCGTCGGCCGCCGAGCACGCCGTACCAATTTTTCATGGCGGCGGTGTACTTCGCGAGGTTGTGGTGCTTCGCGACGGGCACGTTGATGACCTTGTCGGCCTCGACGAGGGTCGTAAAAATGGGCCACTCGTCGAGCACTTCGCCTTTGAGGCGCGTGGTGCGGAAGCGGTGGTCGCTGGGGAGGATGACCTCGGCGCCGAGCGAGTGCGCCTTGTTCCAAATGCCGGAGCGCTGGAAACAGCGGTGGGGATCGTTGCAGCTCCCGTCGGCGACGACGACCCGCTTGGCGCCGGCCTCGAACGCCATTTGCACCACGGTGCCGACCACGTCCGGGTTCGTGTTCGCGGCGTGGATCGGCATGCGATCCCACCCGATGTTCGGCTTCACGACCACGATGTCGCCGTTCGACACGAAGCGCTTCATGCCGCCCATCGCCTCGATCGCTTTGCGCACGATCGCGTCGGGAGACACATCGTCCTGATCTTTGGGCCCGCGCGCGACGACCATGTCGAGCGGCCCGTCGCCCTTCACCTGGAAGTCGCGGACCTGGCGCTGGCCTTCGTCGGTCTTGGCGCCGAAGCCGCCCTTGTCCCACACCAGGCGGCCCACCGCGGAGGCGCCGGCGAGGATGCCCACCGTGCTGCCGACGCGGGTGAGGATCTCGCGGCGCGAGAGCGGCTCACGGGGCGTTTCGGGCGCCGGTGCAGCGGCGGCCCTTCGGGAGGCCGCGGGGGGTCGATTTTGGGCAGACATCTACCCGGTTGTTTAGCGCTTATGGGCTCCAAGAGGCAAACTCGGGAGGCCACTTTTCTCGCAAAATCCTCGCTGCCCGCGGCCATGCACGAGGGCCACGGTCGCTGGCGCAGGGCCGCCGAAACGCCACGGCGCTCTAATCGTCGGCCGCGTCGCTCGGATCGGCGTCGGCTTGGCTCGTCGCGTCGGCGCCATCCGCCACCGCGTCCATGCGCGCGCCGTCGGCGGCGTCGGCTTCGTTCGGGTCGCCGTCGGCGGATCCGTCGCCCGCGTCGGCCTCTTCGGGCGGAAGCGGGACCGAAGGGCGCGGCTCGTAGGTGAGCGGATCGAGCCCGAAGATCGCGTTGCACGCGACGAGACCGAGCATGCTCGCGGACGCCAGAACGGCCACGAGGGCGCGCGCGGCCCTCAAAACGAGCCCCCGAGGGAGAGGCCGAGCCCACGCGGCGCCACCGAAATCATCGGTGGTTTCGAGGGCCTAGGCCCAAACAGGTAGAGCCCTGCGCCGACGCCCATCACCCCGAGACCGGCGAGCCCGATCGCGGTCCCGACGTCGCCCTGGTCGCGCGCGAGCTCGGCCGCTTGCACGTAGATGTTGTCGTTGCACACGTTGTCGGTGCAGTTGTTCTGCGCGCGGTTGTGGTCGGCCTTCGCCATCAGCCCCACGACGAGCCCAACTCCGGCCGCGACGGTGCCCGTCACGAACGTGATGCCGCCTGCGACTTGCCACGGCCCGAAGGTCGACGTGTCGAGCACGTAGTCGTCGCGCCCGCTCGACGGGAGACGCACCCGAACGGCGCGTGGCGCGGTCGAGCCCGCCGCCGCCGAGACACGGTTCGCGAAGCCGGCCGCCGGCACGTCGACGATCTCGTCGCCCCCTTCGATCGGCACCGCGACCAAGGTCGTGTACGGCGGGCGGCCCGGCACCGCGATCGCCACGCTGACCTTGCCCGCGTCGCGCGGGTGCGGCACGTCCCACGCTTCCGACGGAACCTCGACCCCGTCGAAGGTCACCCGCACGCCGGGCACGATTCTCACGTCGGCCGGGATCCGCACGGTGATGCGCGAGAGGCGAGGCCCGAGCTCGGCGAGCCGACCGCCCGCGATCCGACGCTCGTCGTCGCCGAGAGCAGGGCTCTTCAACGCGGCGGCGTATGCCGCGTGCGCCGAAGCGAGCTTCATCGCGCCGTCGAAGCAGCGCGCTTGTGCGAAGAGGGTCGCCGCGTCGTGGTCGGCGGCGTAAGCCTCGACCAGCATCGGGCACGCCTCGGCGAAGTTTCCTGTCGCCATCTCGGCCTCGGCGAGCTCGCGGAGCGCGCGCGGATCTTCGGCTCGCGCGCTCGTCGCGAAGAAGAGCGCAGGACCGCAGGCCATCACGATCGCGAGAGCCCGCCGCATCACTTCTTTTCGTGCCCCTTGCCCAAGATGAGCTTCATCTTGGACGCGGCGTCGAACTCGTGCACGTGCGGCGGGTGGTGGCACGCCAAGCACGCGTCGCCCTGCGGCTTCGGGATCGGGACCGCCACTTTTTCGGGCGATTTCATGTGCTTGGAGCCAGGCCCGTGGCACGTCTCGCACTGCACGTCCTTCAGGTTCTTCACGAACGTGACGGTGCTGCCGCCCGGTTTTTCGTAGCCCGTGACGTGGCACGAGACGCAGTCCAGGTTGAACTCCTTGAACTGATCCGAGAGCGTTTTGTAAGCGTGGCCGTGCGCGGTCGCGTCCCACACTTTGCGCGGCTCCTCGTGGCAGGCGGAGCACGCGTCGATGCCCACGTAGCTCGGTTCGTCTTTGCCCACCGGCGGCGGCTTGCGATCGGCGAACGCCTTCTTGTTGTCGTCGTTCACGCGCTTGTAATACGAGAGCAGCTTCTCGGTGACGGCGGGATCTTTGCCCAGGTTCGTGCGCACCTCGCGGAGGGCGAAGCGGTAGAAGCTGCCCTTGTCCGGGGTCGGTGTTTTCTCCAGCGCGGCGCGCTCGGACTCGAGCTTCTGCATCTCGGTGCGTCGCGCGTCGACGTCGGCCTTCGCGATCGACGGATCGGCCTCCCACGTCGCGATCTTCTTTCGCAGCTCCGCGATCCGCGCGACGAGCGCCTCGCGCTTGCGAGTGACCTCGAGGCCAGTGCCGTCGCTGAAGGTGTAGCTCTTGTCGCGCACGTGGAGGTCGAGCACACCCACGGTCTGGAGGTGGTTGCCGGTCTCGACGATGAGCACGTTGCCGACCTGCTCCGCGGGCGGCGCCGTCGTGTTCGCTTCCCCCGCGCCGCCGGGCGAGCCCACCAAAATCGCGAGCAACTTCGGGAAGTTGTCGGCGAGGCGTTTGGCCTCTCCGCGGCCCACGGAGGCGAGCAGGATCGTCACCTGCGCGCCCTGCTTCTCGAGGTCGGCGATGCCCGCTTGCACCGCTTCGTTGAGGGGGCCTTCTTTGAGGTCGGGCATCGGCTTGCCCTCTTTGGCCTTCGCCGGGCTCGCGACGCCGAGGAAGCCCACCTTGATGCCGCCCACGTCACGGACGGCGGCGCGGGTTTTGGCCTCGCCGTTCCCGAAGAGCAGGTCCGCGCCGCTCTTCTTGCGGAGCAGCTCCAGCGTCTCGGGGCCGTTCGCCCACTCGTTTCGCGCGGGCGAGAACGCGGCCAGCTTCACGCTCGCGAGCGCGTCGGCGATGGTCTCTGCCTTGGCGACGTCTTGGCCCTTTTTCTGGGCGTCCAGATCCGGATCCATGAAGAACAGCGGGCCCGCCGAGGCGGTCACGTACGCGGGGGCGGCCGCCTCTTCCGAGCGGACGAGGGCGCCAAAGTGGTCCATCCCGCCGAGCTGGTCTTTCACGCAGCCGCAGGGCTCGAGGGCGCCGGCGAGGTCGGAGACCATGTAGAGCCGCACGGTGGGGCGCGCGTCGACGGGCGGGTTGGTCGCCTTCGGCTGGCACCCGTTGCATGCCGCGACGGCGGTGAGGGCGAAGAGCCCCAGCGTCTGCCAAACCTTTCGCGCGAACGTCACGGGCGGATCTCCTCTTCGAGACAAGACCTGGGGCACATACCAAAGCTTTCTCGAAAAATCGCGCTCCGCGCCTCCGAGGTGGCGCGCTCCCCGCCGGGGAGGAACGACCGACGATTCGGTGTCGCATCGTGGCTCGCGGCATCAAGAATCTCGCGGACGGGACGAAGATCGGCGACGATGAGCCCCGCATGCGTAGATTCGGCCCTTTCTATCTCGAGACCCGGCTCGCCGTGGGCGGCACTGCCGAGGTTTATGTCGCGCGCCCGGCCGAGGCACGCGCCGATCTCCCCGATCGTCTGGTCGTGAAGCGGCTCCTGCCGCACATGCTGAACGAGCCGGACGCGCGCACCATGTTCGAGCGCGAGGCCAAGCTCCACGCCGCGATCGACCACGAGAACGTGGTGAAGGTGTTCTTCTCCGGGGTCGAAGAGTCCACCGGGGAGCCCTATTTGGCGCTCGAGCTGGTCGACGGCGTCGACGGTTATCGCCTCCTCCGCAAGCTCAAACAAGACGGAAAAAACCTGCCCGTCGGCCTCTCGGTGCACATCGCGCGGGAGGTGCTGCGTGCCCTCGCGAGCGCCCACTCGGCGCGCGATCCGAGCGGCCAGGCCCTCCACATCGTGCACCGCGACGTGAGCCCCTCGAACATCTACCTCTCCCACGACGGGCGGGTGAAGCTCGGCGATTTCGGGATCGCGCAGTCGTCTGCCCGCACCTCGATGCGGAGCGAGCAGGGCGCCGCGATCAAGGGAAAGTACGCCTATTTGGCCCCCGAGCAGGTCAAGGGCGACGAAGCCGATCACAGGGCCGATCTCTTCAGCCTCGCCGCCGTGCTCGCGGAAATGCTCCTCGGTCAGCCGCTCTTCTCCGGTGGTGGCCAGCTCGCAGTGCTGCTCGCGATCCGCGACTGCAAGCTCGACGTGCTCGAAGAAGCGCGCCCGCGGCTCCCGAAGGGGCTCTTCGACGTGCTCGAGCGCGCCCTCGCGAAGGACCCCGAGAAGCGCTTCGCGACCGCCTCGGAGCTCGCCGCGCGCCTCGCCCCGTTCGACACCCCCGCCCACGTCGCCGCGAGCGAGCTCTCCGCCCTCGTAAAGGCGTGTGCCCTGCAAAGCGCCAATCGCGACGTTCGCCTCCCCACCCAGAGCGCGATGCCGGCCGTCTCCGTGGGCGCCAAACCCGACGATCCGCAAGAGCGTAAGACGAGCGAGTACACGACCGAGCCCTCGTTCGTCGTGACGGCGTCGGGGCGTCTCCACGGGCCGTGGACGTTCGCGCAGCTCATCGAGTCGCTCGCCACCGGCGAAGTGGGCTCCGGGGACCGTGTAGACTACATGGGAACCGGTCTTCGTCCCCTCAACGAGATCGAAGAGCTGCTCCGTTTCGTCCCTCCGTCCACGTCGACGGTGCGCGGCTCGCTCACGAACCCGGGGGCGCCGGCGTTCGGCGGGCAGCTCCCGGAGCTGAGCATGCTCTCGCTCCTCGTGGAGGTCTTGAAGAGCCGCGAATCGGGGGTGCTCTTCGCCGAGCGAAGCGACACCAACACCACCCGCAAAGAGCTCTATTTCCTATCCGGCCGCCTTCACCACGTCGCCTCGTCGAACGCGAGCGAGCTCCTCGGCGAGTACCTCGTACGCCGGCGCAAGTTGGCTCGCGAAGAGCTCGATTTGGCGCTCGCGATTCTGCCGCGGTACGGCGGTCGTATGGGCGACACGCTCATCTCGCTCGGTCTCGTCGATCCGGTGGAGATTTTCCGCGCGATCCGTGAGCAAGGCCGCGATCGTGTTTCGGACTTGTTCACGTGGAAATCGGGAACGGTCTCGTTTTACCGCGATCGCAGCGCGACCCACGTCGAGTTCCCGCTCGACCTCGATTTGCCGCACTTGATGGTCGCGGGCCTCGAAGCGGAGATGCCGGCCGACGCGCCGCTCGAGCGTTACCGCGGGCACATGAGCCGCGTGCTCCGCCTCCGCCCGATCAGCAAAGAGACGAGCGCGTTCTCCACCGTGGCGTGGCCGCCCTCGGTCTCACGAACCATGATGTTGCTCGAGCGTCCCCAGCCGCTGCGAGAGCTCCTGAGGCTCGCGACCAAGTCGGGCACCATCAACAGCGCCGACGTGCTCCGCGCCGTCGAGGTGCTCACCGTGACGAAGCTCGCCGCGTTCGACTGAGCGCGCTCACCGCGTTCGACGGCGAGGGCAGAGGCAGAGAGCAGGGGTGCCCCCTCCCGCCGAGGGAAGAAAGCGCAGGCGACGCGAGGCCGGCGAGCTTTCCCACGGTATGTCGCGCCAATCGCGATTGGCTTTCTCCCCTCGTCGACCTCCCCCAAACTTCCTTCTCGGCTTTGCTTCGTCGGGAGTCGCCGCGATACCGCACGAGCGCAAAGCCTGCGAGGGAAGAGGGGGAGGTAGCGAGCCCATGGGCGGCTGGGGCGCCCTCCGGTGGCCCGAGCGAGAACCTTCGTCGCGCCGCCGACGCGAGCAGCTCGGTGCAAGCGCGTACTCGGCAAGCGGCACCCGCGCGCGGGTGAGACGACGTCCCGCCCCACGAAGGCAACGAGAGACAGCGCACCCTGCGTCCGCAGAGGAAATCGACACGGCCTACGCAACGGCCTGCGCGCCACCGCCGATGACGGCTCCGAAGGCGGGAAGTCATGAAGAAGAAGCTTGGTCGAATCGTACTGCTCGGTGTCGCGACGAGTCTCTTGGCTTGCTCGGGGGCAGACGACGAGCCGCCGCCGTTTCCACAGTCGAGCAGCGGCGTGGGCAACTTCGCGCAGCGCCTCGCGGCCGACCTCGGAGCCCCCGTGCTCGCCGATGTGAGCGGACGCACCTCGTATGCGCTCGTCGCCGAAAAGACCCGCGTAATCGCGCAGGGCCAAGACCGTGACGCGCAGATCCTCGCTTGGGCAAAAGGATACGCGCGCGACCTCGGAGTCGCGCCGAACGAGCTCTCGGTAAGCGCCGAAGGTGACGACGCGCTCGGCCTCCACCATGTGGTGCTCGGCACCCTTCGCCCCGGGATCGATGGCGGTGACGCCGGAATCGAGGTGACGACGGACAAAGAAGGTCGGTTCGTAGCGCTCGCGGGACACCTCCCGCCCAAAATCGGCGAGGCGCGCTTGTCGCGCGAGGATGCCATGAAGAGGGCGCAGACGGCCCTCACGACCGAAGAGGGCATTCCCGAGATCGTCGCGACGTCGCTCGAGCCGCATCGTCCCGGCGGGAGCGCGAGCGACGACGACGCGACCCTCGTCTACCGCGTCGCGACCAGGTTCGCCACGGCCTGGATCGACGCGAGCACCGGCGAGGTGCTCGCGACGATGCCGAGCTCCGCGAACGCGCAGGCGTACTCGGCCGAAGAGGCCTTCAAGTCTCCGATTCCCGCCACCTTCGCGCGGCCTGGCAAAATGCTCGAGGTCGAGACCACGGCGTGGGACGCGCAGACCCTCGCGCTCTCTGGGACCGGCACCGGCGCGCACCTCGTCGTGAAGAGCCTCGACGGGTTCGAGCGCGACGGGACCCCGCTCGTGACCGGCCCCGTCGTCAGTACCGATTCGCAACGTTTCGATGTGGGGTTCAACGGATACCAAGGTCGCACGAAGGCGCGCTCGCACGACGGCGTCGCGGATCAGATCGCAGTCGACGCCTTTCACAACGTGGCCCTCGCAGACACGTTCTTCCGTAAGCGGCTCGGTCGCAGCCCCGGCGTGGGCCACGACCTCGCCTTCGGTGACGGCATCGAAATCGTGGTTCACGCCAACGTGGCGATGCGTTGGCGCTCCGGCAAGCTCGTCGAAATCGACAGTCGGAACAACGCTAGCTTCGACATCACCACGAAGAAGCTCTCGTTCGGAGACGGGTGGCTCAACGCGGCAGGGGCGTACGCGACGGCCCCGGACAACCAACGTTTGCCGACCGCGCTCGCGCTCGACGTCGTTGGCCACGAGCTCACACACGCCTTCGCGCGGCATTTTGCCGAGCCCGGCGAGCTGGGCGCGCTCAACGAGGGCGTCGCGGACGTCATCGGCCAAATCTTCGAGCGCTCCGTCACGGCGAACGCTCGTGGCGCGGCGACCGTCGGCGAGCGCATCTGGCCGAACGGCCACGGGAGAAACCTCGCCCACCCGGAGCGCGGATTGCCGATGAACCTCTTCACGATGAAGAACGGCAGCCCGCGACGTATCCCAATCACGTGGCAACGCAGTTATGTGCCAAGGTCGTGAACGGCAAAGTGGTGCGCGACCGGGCAACTCCCGAGAACGACTTCGCTTGCGTGCACGACAACGCGCTCGTCGTGGGGCACGCCTACCATCTGATGACCTTCGGCGGGTTCAACTCCCACTCGTACGTGCAAGTCGACGGCGCGAAGAGCGTAGCGGCCGTCGAGGGACTTTGGCTCGCAGCGTTGGGGCTCACCGGGCAAAACGGCTTCATCGCGACGCCTGTACGCGACTTCGCGAGCCTCGCGCGGTTCCAGATCGCCGCCGCCTTCGCGACCTCGCCCGCCGACGCGCGCTCCGTGGGCTGCGCTTGGCACGCGGTGGGGGTCATCGACCAACGTGCCGTCGACGCGCTCGGCCTCGCATGCAACACCTTGCCCTACCAGTCTTGCTGGCTGCCCGGCCCGAACGGGTCGAAAGTCATGAAGCCAGATGGTGTCTATTGCAACGAGAGCTACGCAGCGAGCTCGTACACGTGCCAGTCAGGTAGCCTCAAAGCAGGAAACGCGTGCATCACCGGCGAGGCGTGTGTCGTTCGAGATCCGACCACCCGAGCAGCGATGTTGAACGCGACCGACGAAGCCGCCTGCGAGAGCGCCTACCCATGAAACGCCGCGACCGACTCCCCATCCACTCCCGCGCAGCCCCGAGAGTACATCTACGTGTCGCGTTCGGCAGCGCGGTCGGTCCTTCGGCTCTCTCTCTCCGCGGCCCGTCGTGCTCCTCGTTGGCGCTGCCCTCGTTCGGTTGGCAACGCTGCGTCCTCGCCCTCGCATTCTTCTTCCTGGCGCTCCTCCTCCCGCCTCGCGCGCAGGCGGCCATTCTGAGCATCGCCCCGCGCGACGGCTCGTACGACGACCAATTCCACGATCGCGCGGAGTGGAAGCAGTGGACCCAAGAGGAGAATCGGCACTACCAGGAGCAACACGTGCTGATGTGGTTCCAGGGCGAGGCGTACCGAAAGCCCTATGCCGACGCGATGGCGCGCTGGATGTACGGCGCGCCGCCGCCTCCGACCTACCTCGCCGGCTACCGAGAGACCACGTTCTGGCGCGAGCGCCCGTATCGCCTCCGAACGGCGCGAAACCCGCAGGCGGCTACCGGAATACCGGTTCGAGGCTTGTCGAGCGACGCGGCGCTGGGCTTCGTTAGCGACTTTCGCGCCATCCTCGGAGTCACCACCGCGCCTCAGCACGTGTACGTCGTCAGGCGTTGGCAAAGCGGATTGCACTCCTTCAGATGGTACTTCCGTCAGTTTCCTCCCGGGCCAGAGCGGGCCTCGTGCCGGGCATGCGAGCTCAAGGTGACGATCGACCTCCGTACGATGCGGATCGTCGAAATCGAGAACACGCTCGTCGACCTGCCCGTTCGAGGGCTCGCCCCGCCGACGACGGACGGCCGCGACACGAGGAGGCGGTACCTCGAGATGCGCCCCGAGGCGATGCCCGGACTAAGGACCGATCCTGCCACGCTGACGTACGCGCAGGATCGTTACGGCGACGTGAGCCTCGTGTGGGAGATGTTCACGAGCCGCATGTCCGTCAACGACGGCGCCGTGCTCGGTAAGTACGACACCGTGGTCGCGATCGACGCGCGCAACGACGCCTTTCGCGGCTACGACGTGGCGGACGACCTCGGGGGGGGCGTGCTCGACGGCGTCTCAGAGCCCGATTGGGAGCTCGAGGAGCGCCACCACGAGGCGCTCCCGATGAGGCCCGCGCTCGAACCGTGGAGGACGGAGCGTCCGTAGCCGATGGCGCCGATGAGGGGGCACCCGTCCGCCACAAGCCCTGCCTCGGCCGTCCCCGTTCGACTAGGCTCTGCGCACCTTGGACGACACCGCTCCCCCTCCGCGAGAGCCTGCCGTTCTCTGCGAGCTCGGTCGCGGGGGCGTCGGCGTCGTGCACCTCGTGCGGAGGGCCGACGGCGCGGTGGTCGTGCGCAAGACTCTCCGGCCCGAGCTCGCCCGGAACGTCGCGGTGCGGCGGATGTTCGTCGAGGAGGCGCGTGTCGCCTCGCGCATCCACGACCCGCACGTGGCCGAGGTCGTCGCGACTGGCTTCGATCCGCAGGGCCACCCCTACATCGAAATGGAGTGGGCGCGCGGCGGCTCGCTCCAAGCGATCTCGGACGCCACTCGCCTCGACGACCGGCTCTATGCGCGCCTCGTCGCCGACGTGCTCATCGCGCTCTCCGCCGCCCATCGCGCCTGCGGCGCCGACGGCGCGAGCCTCGGCCTCGTTCACCGCGACGTGTCGCCCCACAACGTGATCGTCACGAGCGAGGGCATCGCCAAGCTCATCGACTTCGGGATCGCCAAGGTGCGCGACGGGAGCCTCGAGACGAGCACCGGGGTGGTGAAGGGCAAGGCGCGTTACCTCTCCCCCGAACAAGCCGCGCGCGAGCCGGTCGGCCCCCGCGCCGACGTGTTCGCCGTGGGTGTCATCCTGTTCCAACACCTCGCCGGCCGCCGCCTCTGGGAGGGAATGTCGGAGCCGGAGGTCTTTCATTGCCTCGTCGAGGGCAAAATCCCGGAGCTACATTCCTATGCCGAGGCCGTGCGACCAGACGTGGCCGCCTTCGTCGGTGCGCTGCTCGCGCGGTCGCCCGATGCGCGCCCGGAAGCCGACGAGGCCTCTGCGCGGCTGCTCGCGCTCTACCCGCCAGAGGAGGGTGACCGCGAGGCGATCGGCGCCGTCGTCGCGCGGGTGTTCGCCGCCGAGCTCTCCGATCTCGACGCGAAGCTCGCCCCTCGGCGCGACACCGAGGAGGGCCGCGACGCCGTCACCGCGCCCGCGCCGGTGCCCGAGGTCGCGTCGCCCGCACCCACGCGAAGGTGGCGTGTCGGCGCGCTCGTCGCGCTCTCGGTCGCCCTCGTGGGCGGCGGCCTCGCCGTCCGCGCGCGCCTCGCGCCTCCCGCCGTCCGCCCCGCGCCGTCGGTCGCCACGGC
>JAAFHV010000026.1 GCA_013297655.1 Myxococcales bacterium
CAATGAGGAAGACCGCAATGAAACGAGCGCTCGGACTTTTGGCCCTCGTCACGTTCGTCGGCGCCTTCACGGCCTGCGTGTTCGACTCCGGCGGCGACTACAAAGGCGGCGGTCGCAATCCTCCCGTGAAAAAGGAGGACGACGAGAACCCGACGCCGACGCCGACGCCGACGCCAACACCGACGCCAACACCGACGCCAACACCGACGCCGACGGCACCACCGGTCGACGCAGCGACAGGCTGAGAGCGTCGCGAGCGCGCTGAGAGCGCCGAAGAGCCGAGCGCCCGCGCGTGAGCCGGCCGCTCGGAACGTTCATCCGCGACCTCGCGCTCGAGGTGTGCGCGCCGATCCGTCGTCGCCGCGCCGCGCCGCGCTGCCCGTTGGCGAGGTGACGGGACGATTGCCCCACCCGGCCGGGTGCCCTACGTTGCGCGCCCGACAGGAGCACGATCGGTCGTAAGCATTGGGCGCGCCTTCGACGCTCGACGCTCGACGCTCGACGCTCGACGTTCGCGAGGAGACAAGACGTGAAGGTTGCGTGGCTTTTCCCCGGTCAAGGGGCTCAATCCGTCGGCATGGGTCAGAAGCTTTTTGCGTCGTCGAAGGCGGCGCGCGCCGTGTTCGAGGCGGCCGATCGCGCCCTCGGCGAGCCGCTGTCGGCGATGATCTTCGAGGGCCCGGAAGACGCGCTCACCCGCACCGCGAACGCGCAGCCGGCGATCGTGACGACCAGCATCGCGGTGCTCGAGGCCGTGCGCGAGCGCTTCCCCGCGCTGCCCGCGCCTTCGTTCGCGGCCGGCCATTCCCTCGGGGAGTACTCCGCGCTCGTCGCCGCGAAGGCGCTCTCGTTCGACGACGCGGTTCGTCTGGTGCGGGCGCGCGGCCGCGCGATGCAAGAGGCCGTTCCGGAAGGCGTCGGCGCGATGGCGGCGATCATGGGCCTCGACGGCGCGGTGCTCCGAACGATCTGCGCGAAGGCCGCGGAGGAGACCGGCGAGGTCGTCTCGTGCGCGAACTTCAACGCCCCCGGACAGGTCGTCATCGCCGGCACCCAAAAGGCGGTCGCGCGCGCGTCGGAGCTGGCTTCGGCCGAAAAGGGAAAGGCGATCCCGCTCAAGGTGAGCGCCCCGTTTCATTGCGCGCTCATGGCCCCCGCCGCGAAGGCGGTCGCGACGGAGCTCTCCGCCGTCAACGTCGGCGACTTCGTGTTTCCCGTCGTCGCGAACGTGGACGCCGAGCCGAACGTCTCCAAGGAGCGCGTGAAGGAGCTCCTCGTCGCGCAGGTCGATGGCGCCGTCCTGTGGGAGCAAGCGGTGCTCCGCATGAAGGCCGAGGGCGTCACCCACGCGCTCGAGCTCGGACCGGGCAAGGTGCTCGCGGGCCTCGTCAAGCGGATCGCGAAAGACGTGAAGGTGCTCAGCGTGGGCGATCCCGAGAGCCTCGAGAGCGTCGGCGCCTTCCTCGAGATCCCCGCGCCCTAATCCGTCGCCGCGCTCGCCGTAGGCAGCTACGCCGCGCGCGGCCGTGATCTCGCGCTCTCCCGCGCGCCGCTTCGGCCGGCTCGCCTGTAACCTAAGGAAAAGACACATGTTTCGACTCGACGGCAAAGTGGCAATCGTGACCGGTGGCTCGCGTGGGATCGGTCGCGCCTGCGCCGAGGCGCTCGCTGCGCAAGGGGCTCACGTGGTGGTGAACTACGTGAAGGGTGAGGCGGCGGCCAAAGAGGTCGCCGAGGGCATCGTCGCGCGCGGCGGCAAGGCCGAGATCGCGGCGTTCGACGTGGGCGACACCCCCGCGACCGAGAAGGCGATCGACGAAATCGCGAAGCGCCTCGGCCGCCTCGACATCTTCGTCGCGAACGCCGGCATCGCGATCGACGGGCTCCTCCTCCGCGTGAAAGAGGAGGACATCGATCGCCAGCTCAACGTCAACGTGAAGGGCGCGATCGCCTGCGCGAAGGCCTCCACGAAGGTCATGATGCGCGCGAAGGTGGGCCGGATCATCTTCGTGTCGAGCGTCATCGGCGAGATGGGCAACGTGGGGCAGACGGCCTACGCGGCGACAAAAGCGGCGCTCCTCGGGATCACGAAGTCGGTCGCGCGCGAGTTTGCCTCCCGCAACATCACCGTCAACGCGATCACGCCCGGCTTCATCGAGACCGACATGACCCACGGCATGAACGACGCGATGAAGGAGCAGATCCTCAAGGCGATCCCGCTCGGCCGCATCGGCGGCGCGAAGGACGTGGCGTCCGCCTGCGTGTATCTCGCGAGCGACGAGGCCGCGTACATGACGGGGCAGGTCCTCCGCGTGAACGGCGGCATGTACGTCTGACGAAACGATCGAGGGGGGAAAACAAGCCCTCCGCGACCCATTTTTTCCCGCTGCAAACGCGCGTTCGATTCGCTGACGCACGCCGACGACCCGCGTAGGGCAGGTTGCAGCCGATCTCACAAAAAACGAGGCTTCCCACGGGGCCAAATTGAGGTAGAACGCGCCTCGTCCCCGGTCGGGGACGAGCATGGTCCTCGCGAGTCGCGAAGGCCGTCATCCAGCAGATCGCACCCCGAGGGCATGCAATGGCTCAGGACATTCCCAGCGAAGTCAAGCGCATCATCAAAGAGCAGCTCGACGTCGACGACAAGGACATCAAGCCCGAATCGACGTTCATCGAAGATCTCGGCGCAGACTCGCTCGGCCTCGTGGAGCTCGTGCTCGCGTTCGAAGAGGCTTTCGAGATCGACATCCCGGACGAGCACACGGAGAAGATCCGCACCGTGCAGGATGCGATCGACTACATCGAGACGCACTCGAAGAAGTAAGGCTCGTTCCGGCCGCGCGACGCTTGCCAGCGCGAGCGAGCGCGTGCGTTGGAACGAAACGCGGAGGGCGCACCGTCGGAAATTCTCCGCGTGCGTCCTTCGTTGTTTTCGCGACGATCCCTAGCGTTTGATCGAGGTTCTTCTCATGAGCAGCAACCACCGCGTGGTCATCACGGGCATCGGCCTCGTCACTCCCGTCGGCATCGGCACCGAGCCCTCGTGGAACGCGCTCCTCGCCGGCGAGAGCGGCGCGGGTCTCATCACCCAGTTCGACACCGAGAAGTTCCGCGTCAAGATCGCGGCGGAGGTCAAAAACTGGGATCCGGTGGGCCTCGGCTTCATCGAGCGCAAGAAGCTCAAAGAGATGGACCGCTTCATCGAGTTCGCCCTCGGCGCCGCGAACCTCGCCATCAAGGACGCAGGGCTCGAGCTCACCCCCGAAGAGCGCGACCGCACCGGTTGTTTCATCGGCGTTGGCCTCGGTGGCTTGCAAACCCTCGAAAAGGCGAAACAAACCGTCCTCGAGAAGGGCCCTGGGCGCCTCAGCCCCTACAGCATTCCCGGCATCATCGCGAACCTCGCGGCGGGCCACATCACGATGGTGCACGGCCTCCGCGGCCCCAGCATGGCGACCACGAGCGCGTGCTCCAGCGGCGCGCACGCCATCGGCGAGGCCGTCGAGTGGATCCGTCGCGGTCGCGCCCCGGTCATGGTCGTCGGCGGCGCCGAGGGCACCGTCACCCCGGTCGGCATCGGCGGCTTCGAGGCCATGTTCGCGCTCTCCAAGCGGAACGACGATCCGAAGGGCGCGAGCCGCCCGTTCGACAAGGACCGCGACGGCTTCCTCTGCGGCGAGGGCTCCGGCGTGCTCATCCTGGAGAGCCTCGAGCGCGCGACCAAGCGCGGCGCGCGCATTTACGCCGAGGTCACGGGTTACGGCGCGACGAGCGACGCCTACCACCTCACCGCGATCGCCCCTGGCGGCGAAGGCGCCGTTCGTTCGATGCGGATGGCCCTCGAGGACGCGAGCGTGTCCCCGAGCGACGTCGACTACGTGAACGCGCACGGCACCTCCACGCCCATCGGCGACATCGCCGAGTCGCAGGCGATCGGCACCGCGTTCGGCAGCCACGCGACCGACAAGAAGCTCTGGGTGAGCTCCACCAAGTCGATGATCGGTCACCTCCTCGGCGCCGCCGGCGCGGTCGAGAGCGCGATTTGTGCGCTCGCGATCCACCATGGTCGCGTCCCGCCGACGATCAACCTCCGCAACCAAGATCCGGAGTGCAAGCTCGACTACGTGCCGAACGAGGCCCGCGAGCGCCCGATCAAGCACGCGGTGAACAACTCCTTCGGCTTCGGCGGCACGAACTGCTCGCTCGTCTTCTCGCGGTACGAGGGCTGAAATGAGCAAAGAGATCCTCGGCCTCGGGGCCGACCACGGCGGGTTCCGCCTCAAGAATTCCATCAAGGCCGAGCTCGTCGCGCGGGGCTTCGAGGTCGTCGACCTCGGCACGAACGACGAGGCCTCCGTCGACTACCCGGACTACGCCCACAAGGCGGCGGAGGGCATCTTGGCGGGCACGTTCCAGCGCGCGATCCTCGTGTGCGGGAGCGGGGTTGGGATGGCGATCTCCGCCAACCGCCACGGCGGGATTCGTGCGGTAAATTGCTCCGACACGTACACCGCCAAGATGAGCCGCTCCCACAACGGCACGAACGTGCTCACCCTCGGCGAGCGCGTGGTCGGGCCCAGCCTCGCATGGGACATCGTCGAGATTTGGCTCGCCACCGAGGCGTCCACCGATCCGCGTCACACCCGGCGCGTCGGCAAGATCGAGCCCGGCTGAGGCTCGCGCCCCTCCGAGCGCCGTGAGGTCGTCCCGTGCGACGTGCGAAAACCCCCGCTTCGTGGTACTCCCGGCACGTACCGTGAGACACCGAAGAGCGCCCCTCGAGGGCCACGCTTCTCGTGCCCTACTTCGCACGCGCAGAGGTTATTTCCCGTGAAATGCCCCTTTTGCGCGAACGCCGAGAGCAAGGTGACGGACACCCGCGCCTCCGCCCAAGGCGACGTCATCCGGCGTCGACGCGAGTGCGAGGCCTGCGTGCGCAGGTTCACCACGTACGAGCGTGTCGAGGAGGTGCTCCCCCTCGTCATCAAAAAAGACGGCAGGCGCGAAGCTTTCGATCGGCAAAAGTTGCTCGGTGGGCTCCGCCGCGCGTGCGAGAAGCGCCCCGTCTCACTCGAGGCGCTCGAGTCCACGATCGACGCTATCGAGCGCGAGCTCATGGACTCGGGCGAAAAAGAGATCTCGTCGCGCGCGCTCGGCGAGACGGTCATGCGTCGCCTGCGTGCCCTCGACACCATCGCGTACGTCCGTTTTGCCAGTGTTTACAGGCAGTTTCGTGACATCGACGAGTTCCGCGCCGAGCTAGAAACGCTCGCCGCCGAGCCGAAAGCGGGCCCCCCGCAGGAGAACGTTCGGTGACGATCTCTGCTCCGACCGACGAGACGTTCATGGCCCTCGCGCTGCTCGAAGGGCAGTCGGGTCGGCCCTCGCCTAGCCCGCACTCCGCCGCCGTCCTCGTGAAGGACGGTCAAGTGCTCGCAAAGGCGCACCACACCCGCGCGACCGAAGAGCACCCCGAGCTCGTCGTCCTGGCGCGCGCGGGCGAGCTGGCGAAGGGCGCCACCCTCTACGTCACCCTCGAGCCCTGCCACCGCGCCGGAAAGGGGAACCCGTGCGTCGCCGCGATCGTGGCCGCGGGCGTCGGCCGTGTGGTCGTCGGCACGCGCGACCCCGGCCCCGAGCGAGGCGGCGGGGTCGAGGCCCTCCGGAAGGCCGGGATCGACGTCACGGAGAACGTTCACCAAGCCGCGGCCGCCGCGCTCATCGCCCCGTGGACGAAGCAGGTCACGCTCGGGCTCCCCTACGTCTCGCTGAAGCTCGCGCTCTCGCTCGACGGCCGCATCGCGACCCGCAGCGGGATGAGCAAGTGGGTCACCGGCCCCGAGGCGCGCGCCAAGGTGCACGCCCTCCGCTCCGTGCACGACGCGGTCGCGGTGGGCATCGGCACCGCCGTGGCCGACGATCCGCGCCTTACGGTGCGCGACAGCCCAGGCACGAGCCCGGTCCGGGTGGTCTTCGACACGAACCTCCGCCTCCCGCACGGCAGCCTCCTCGTGCAGTCGGCGCAAGAGATCCCGCTCGTGCTTCTCTGCTCGAACGAGGCCTCCCCCAAGGCCGAAGCGGCGCTCACCGCGGCGGGCGCGGTCGTGCTCCGTGCACCCGAGTCGACCGAGGGCCGCATCGACGTGGAGAGCGCGCTGCGCCTGCTCGCCGAGCGCGGGATCGTCACGCTGATGGTCGAGGGCGGCGCAGAGCTCGCGGGGAGCTTCCTCGCCGGTCGCTTGGCCGACGAGCTCCACGCGTTCCTTGCCCCTACGCTGTTCGGGCCTCGCGGGCGCCCCGGCGCGGTCGACTGGAAAGGCCCCGAGACACCCCAGCACGCGCCTCGAATCTCCACGCCAGCGTGGGAATGCTGCGGCGACGACGCTTACGTCCACGGGCCGATCGCGTACCCCGACGAAGACTGATCGCCGTCCGCAGCTCGCAGCACGCGCGTCGCAGCTCGGGCCAACGACACGGCGCCGTCCCGCTCACGCTCGACGCCGAGAGCCTGCGCGTCGTAACGTGGGCGTTCATCCATTGGCCTCGAAGCGAACATCCACGCCCCGCGCGCCCGGTCCGCTCCTCGCGCAGATGTGGGGCGAGCGCGACGCGAAGGCGCGCGGACCGAAGCCGGGCCTCACCCTCGAGGCGATCCTCTCCGCGGCGGTCACGCTCGCCGATCGCGAGGGGCTCCCCTCGCTTTCGATGCAGCGGCTCTCGAGCGAGCTCGGGTTCTCGACGATGGCCCTCTACCGCTACGTCGAACGTAAAGACGATCTCCTCGATCTGATGCTCGACCACGTGATGGCGGCACCACCGACGAGCCACGTTGGAAATTGGCGCGCCGCGCTCGAACAGTGGGCGCTCGCGGAGTGGACCCTGCTCCGCACGCACCCGTGGGTGCTCGAGCTCGTGTCGAACCGCGGGATCGTAGGACCGAATCGGATGGCTTGGCTCGCGGCGGCCTTCGCGGCGATGACACCGGCGGGCCTCACGACCGAGGAGGTCCTCCAGACCGTCATGGCCATCGACCGGTACGTGCGCGGCACCGCGCGCGATGCCCTCGTGCCCACGGACGACAACCGGCCCAACGAGGCCTGGTGGGCCGAGCACGGTCCGTTCGTGGGCGGTCGCTTCCCCACCCTCGCCGCCGGGCTGGCCACGCTCGCGACCCGCATCGAGGAGCCCGAAACCGAGCTCGCTTTCGGTCTCGCGCTCATCCTCGACGGCATCGAGTCGCAGCTCGCCCGGAAGGCGATCGCCCCCACCCGAACCCACGAGTGAGCACGGCCGCTCGAGGCGTAAGCCATCAAAACAGCTTATGTTTCAAGCGCGAGCGGTCTACCGTCGCGGCCGCCTTGACTTAATCGCGTACACCATACACAGTATCGTGTATGTCGTACACAGAACCGGTCTCGGGCGTCTTCGTTCGGCCCGGCGAGCGGCGCGCGCAGGCTCGTCACCTCCGCCTCGTGCCGGCCCGCCCGCGGGCGCGCACGGAGACGCGGGCAAGGGTGCTCGCGGCGCTTCACGGGGCGACCCGCGTAGGCACGCTCCGCGACCGCGCGTGGGAGCTCTCCGTGCCGTACTCCACGCTGCGGCGGTGGGTGGCCCGTGACCCCGCGCTCGTCGCGCGGATCTCGAGCGAGCGTCGCGCGAAACGGTGAGCTCCGGCGGCGCCTCGAGGTCGAAACCGCGGGCGGCATCGGCGCAGTGGAGTGCTAAGTAGGCCTCATGACCCACGGCTCCCAACGCGCTCGAGCCGCGCTCGCGATCGGCTTCGTCGCTGCATTCGCGACGACCGGCTGCGGCGGCAAGGCGAGCAAACAGGACTGCGAGCAGATGCTCGACAAGTACCTCGACATGGTCATGGCCGAGGAGCCCGACGCCGACAAGCTCCCCGCCGACCAAAAGAAGGCCGTGCGCGACATGAAGCGCGCCGTACGAAAGGCGGAGCCCTCCTACCAGAAGGTCTTTTCGCAGTGCGAGGCGGAGATCACGAAGAAGGAGTACCGCTGCGCGATGGCAGCCGGGAACGCGAACGTGTGGGAGTCGTGCATCGATTGAGCGCGCGACGCGACGCGAGGTCGAGCACGTGCACTCTGCACCGACCTTCGTGACGCGACGAGCGCTCGACGCGCGCGGCCGCGCGATCGCCCGAGGTCAGCGGAACATAAGGGAAAACGGCTGCGGCGGCGCGAGCGCGAAGTCACCGAGCGACGCGCGGTAGGACCGGAAACGGCACGACGAAGCGCGGCGTTCGGGCGTCCTCAACGGGAGCACGTTGTGCGGATCGGTCACCGTGGTGCGGGAGAGGATCGCGTCGCTCGTCAGCTTCGAGGCGTCGATCCCGTCGCGCACGCGTCGCGCTTCGAGGTGGAGATGGACGAGGTTCGGCGAGTCGCTGTCGCCGACGAGACCGACGAGCTCGCCTTCGTGAACCTCGTGCCCACGACGCATCGCTGGGGCCGCCTCCGAGAGGTGGCCGAAGAGCAGCACGTAGTCGCGTTGCGCGCCGCCCTCACGGAGGCGATGGCGCGTGACGACCGTGTTGCCGAAGAGCGGGCCGACGTAGATCACCACCGCATCGCCGATTTGATGCGTGAGCGGGACCATGACGATCGGCGCGCCCATCGCTTGCGCGAGGTCCACCCCTCCGTGACCTACCGCGCGCATCGAGCCTCGGCGCTGGAGCTCGTTCGGGCGATCGAGATCGTAGCCGGAGATGACCTGCGGCCAGCCGAGGTAGCGTGCGACCGGATAGCGGTAGGCTTCGTAGTCGGCGGGCACGTCCCAACGCCGGGGGACCTGCTCGTACGCCGTCGTGACGCCGCGCGCGTCGACGTGGGAGCCGCCCGCGACGAGGGGCTCGGGAAGGCCGAGCCAAGGCGCCTCGAGGTGAAAGTAGCGCTCGCCGCCGGTGCACCCGTCGTCCCCCTCGTCGAGAGGGAGGGCGCCGTCGGGCCAGCTCTCGCCGATGTCCGAGAAGAGACCGAAGCTGTCGCGTGGCTCGACCGCCGAAGGCGCCCGGCCGACCTCGCGAGGGCCGCCCAAGACGATCAGGCCAAGCGTGAGTGCGCTCCACATACGGCTTCCTCAGAGGTAAGACCGCCGAGCGCGAGGGTCCATTCCCCGACCACACGAAGCTCCCGAACGTGGGCGCAGCGGCGAGGAAATCACGCGAGGCCTGCCGTACGAGGGTGCAACCGAGCGCGGCCGATCCTCTTTCACGCGAGCGGGCGCGGTCGCGCAGTTGCGTGCACATTGCACGCGTCGAAGCCTTCGGGAGCGGCGCTCAGCGCTCGCTGCGCTTGACCATCTTGCGGTGAAGGAGGCGCTTCTTGAGAGGGCCGAGGCGATCGATCATGAGCACCCCTTGGAGGTGGTCGTTCTCGTGCTGGATCGCGATCGCGAGGAGACCTTCGGCCTCGAGCTCGAACGGCTTACCGTCACGATCGAGGGCGCGGACCTTGATGCGCTCGGCGCGCTCGATGTCCTCCGCCGCGCCGGGAAAGCTGAGGCAGCCCTCCTCGAACGTGGTCTTGCCCTGCTTGTCCGTAATCTCCGGGTTGATGAACACGCGGAGATCGCTCGGCTCGTCCTCGGCGGCGATGTCGACGAGAAAAAGCTGATACGGCTCGCCGACTTGAGTGGCAGCGAGGCCCACCCCTGGCGCGGCGTACATGGTCTCCGCCATGTCGTCGATCAGCGTGCGAATCTCGGGGGTGACGGTCGCGACGGCCTTGCCGGGCTCACGGAGGCGCTCGTCGGGGTAGTGCAGAATCTTGAGGATCATCGGGTGCGTCTTTTCGGCCGTGAGGGCGCGCCTGCAGCCCTCGATCCGGACAAGGCAGGGGCATAGCGCAGATTCGGCGCGTGAACCACTGGTCCGCGCGCGCTCGAAACGACCTCCACGGCGCGGATCCGCGGCGGCCTCCGCGCCCGTCGGTCAGACCGCGCGCTCGCGGAGCTCCCGAAAGAGCGTGTCGGCGACGGGGTAGCCTGGCGCGCGCTCGGGGGCGCCCTCTTCGACGAACGACGCGATCTCCTCGATGACCCGCGCGTCGCGGAGGATCTTTCGATGCCCGAGGCCCTCCGTCGCGAAGAGGCGCGCGTCGCGGAGGGTGCTCGCGAGGTGCTCGCCGCTCGCGAAGGGCACGTCGCGATCGTCACGATCGTGGACGACGAGCGTCTTCGCGTCGACCCGCGCGGCGAGGCGGGAGAGCTCGAGCTCTTCGAGGCGGAGCGCGAACCTGTCCTCGACCGCATGAGGCAGCGCTTCGCGGACCTCGGAAGGCAAATCGAAGAACTCCGAGAACGCATGAAACGCGGACGAGACGCGCGTCGGCGAGGCGACGAGCACGTGCCGAGACGCGAGCGGACGGCGCGACGCCGCGAGGAGGAGGCCCACCCCGCCCATCGAGTGCGCCACCACCGCGTGGAGCGGCCCGACGTGATCGGCGACGGCGGTCACCGCGTCTGCCACCTCGGGGATCGACGAGCGATTCCCGGGGCCGTCGCCGTGGCCGGGGGCGTCGAACGTGACCACCCGGAAGCCCTTGCGCACGAGCGGATCGACGAGCGCGCCGAGCTGCGTGCCGCGCCCCTCCCACCCGTGCACCAAAAGCACGCGCGGGCCTTCGCCCCACGCCCAGAGCGGCAAGCTGCGGCCGTGCCACTTCACGTGCTCGGTGTCGGCGTGGAACATGAGGGACCGCTCCCACGCCGGCCGCCGGAACCTCCGCGGACGCATGAACAAGTCGAGCGCCATCCGCGTGGCGAGCGGACGCGACGTCTGCGACGCGAGCCATAGGCCCGCCCGAAGCGCACGAACGCCGATCGGAAGAGAACGAACGGTCGTGCTATTTTCTGCGAGTCGAGCGGTCATGGTGGGCTCCTTTGCGGGCGTGAAATCAAGAGGGGGTGCGGGCGCTCTCGAGCAAGCGCTCGAACGCGGCGTTGGTGCGGGCTTCGGTCTTCGGATCGCCGATGAGCCGCAGGAGGACGTAGTGGCCGTAGCCGAGGGCGAAGGTCTCGTGCGCGAGCTGGTGCGGATCGAGATCGGCGCGGAAGTGCCCCTCCGCGATCGCGACCTTCGCGGCGGTGGCGAGCGCCTCGACCCAATCGCGTTGCGACGAGACGAGCCTGTCGCGCGCGGGGCCGGGACGATCGTCCAGATCGGCTATCGCGGCGAAAAAGACGCAGCCACCGGGCATGAACTCCGCCTTGCCCCACGAGAGCCAGCCCGAGATGAGGGCGCGGAAACGGGGCTCGCCGCGCGGCTCTTTGAGCGCCGGCGCGACGACCAGATCGGTGAAGCGCGAGATGGCCTCCTCGAGGACGAGGACCTCGAGGTTTTCCTTCGACGACACGTGCGCGAAGAGACCGCTCTTCGACAGGCCGACCCGCTCGGCCAAAGCCGACAGCGTGAGACCGCCGAGGCCGACCTCGCTCGCGAGCGAGAGCGCCTTCCGAAGAATGTCGCGATGGGTCGCGTCGCCTTTCGTCAGCGCCATGCTCCAAACAATAGTACGACCGTGCGATTCGTCAAGACCACGCCCGGCCTTCGCCCAAAAGCCGGCATGAACGTGCGGTCGAAAACCCGGGGAAGATGGTGCGCCTGCCACGAACGCGCGTGCGAAGCGCGGCGTCGTTTCTGCGTCACGTGACCCTGAACGGCGCTCTAGAGCACCGAACAGGTTGAATCCCGTCGGCTTTCGCGCGTTTAGCGGCGCTGCGGGTCGTTGCTCCTCCTAAGATAGAAGACTATCCGTCGTCGTCGCGCCTACCGCAGCTTGCTAACCGCACGAAATCCTCGGTCCTTCAACCTGATCGGCGCTCTAGGATGCGCGCATGACCTTCCGCTCCGTCTTCTTCGGCACGCCGGCCTTCGCGGTCCCCTGCCTCGACGCCCTCGCCGAGATCTCGGAGGTCCTTGGGGTGGTGTGTCAGCCGGACAAACCGCAGGGCCGCGGCAACGTGGTGGTGCCTCCGCCGGTGAAAGAGCGCGCGCTCGCGCTCGGCATCGACGTGTACCAGCCGGCGAAGGTGCGAAACGGGGAGCTACTCGCCTGGATGCAGGAGCGCGCGGTCGACGTGGCGCTCGTCGTCGCCTACGGGCGCATCCTCCCCGCCGACGTGCTCCGCGCGCCGAAGCACGGGTGCGTGAACGTGCACGCGTCGCTCTTGCCGAAGTACCGCGGAGCGGCGCCGATCACGTGGGCTGTGGTGCGCGGCGAGAGCGAGACGGGGGTCACCCTCATGAACATGGACGAGGGCATGGACACAGGCGACATGCTCGAGCGCTTCGTGACCCCGATCGGGCCCGACGAGACGGCGGGGGAGCTCTCGGAGCGCCTCTCCGCGATCGGTGCCCTCGCGGTGCGGAAGGGTCTCCCGAAGGTCGTCGCCGGCGCGTACACGCCCGAGCCACAAGACGGCGCGCGCGCCACCGCGGCGCCGATCCTCGCGAAAAAAGACGGCCGCATCGACTTCGCAAAGAGCGCGCTCGAGGTCCACAACCACGTCCGCGGGATGAGCCCTTGGCCGGGCGCGTTCACGAGCGCGGGCGGCAAAATCGTGAAGGTCCACGAGACGCGGATCTCGGACGCCGCGAAGGCGGGCGCGAAGCCGGGCGAGGTCATCCTCGCCGACAAGACGGGCGTGATCGTCGCCTGTACGACCGGCGCGGTGGAGCTCCTTCGGGTGCAGCTCGAAGGGAAAAAAGCGGTGCGCGGGGTGGAGTGGGCCGGGGGACGCGGCGTGCGCGAGGGCGACGTGCTGAGCGGTCCCGAGGTGTGATCGGACGACGTCGGTCATCGTCGGCGACACGGCTGCCCGTCGCCGACGACGCTACGACGACGCTACGGGCGCCGATGGAGCTCCGGCGGCCGTTCGGGTGTAAGATGCATCGATCGCCGCGCCGGGTGAGCGTCGTTCGCGATCCGAGTCAGCCCTTTTGTTCGCGCTTCACTTCGGCGAGCAGCGCGTCGATGCGATCGCGAGCCTCTTGGCCCTCGTCGTAATAGAAGCGTAGCTCCGGCACGACGCGGAGATCGAGGCTCCCCGCGAGCTCCTTTCGAAGCATGCCCGCGGCGCGCTCGAGGCCGGTCTGCGCCTCGTCGGCCTTCTCTTTTCCGGCGAGGAGCCGGAAGTAAACCTTCGCGCTGCGCAGATCGTCGGTGAGCACCACCCGCGAGACGAGCACTCCGACCAGACGGGGGTCGCGCACGCGCGTGGTCAGCAACTTCGACAGCTCTTCGCGGATGCCTTCTGCGACCCGC
This sequence comes from Myxococcales bacterium, assembly GCA_013297655.1. GTDB lineage: Bacteria > Myxococcota_A > Polyangia > Polyangiales > Polyangiaceae > JAAFHV01. Next base: position 13,284 of record JAAFHV010000026.1, read on the forward strand.
GAGGAGCGCTTCACCTGGGACGCCATGAGGCCCCCTTAGCACGGGCGCACGCGGCGACCACGCGGAACGAGGGGCCGCCCGCATTCGCGCGACGGACGGCGGTCGCGCTTGGCCCGCGCTGCACGCGCCCTCCGCCCCCGCTCCGCGCCTCACATGTCGTCGTCCGGCTCGTAGAGCTCGTCGCCGTAGGGCACGATCTCGGTGCTCCGCGCGGTGAGCTGCGCGTCCTCCGCGAGCTCCGCTGCGCGCGCGACGTCGGCCAAGACCTTGTCGCAAACGGTGTGGTCCGCCGAGACGACACACACGCCGAACACCGCTTTTTGAAGCAGATCCTGCGCGTCAACCTCCGCTATCGAGACCTCGAAGCGGGCGCGGAGACGCTCGCGGATCTTGCGCACGACGCTGCGTTTTTCCTTCAGCGAGCGCGCGTGTGGAATGTGGAACGTGAGACGCATGACCCCGACGTGCACGGTGCCTCCTTGATGTTCCGAAAAGGTCTGCCCGTCGAACCTCGACGCGGAGGTTCGTCACCGCGACCCCGCTATCGAGCACACGGACGCTGAGCGGGGCGAGCAGGAACGACGACGGCCCGCGGACCATCCGCTGGCGCCGCGCGCGACGCTACACGACTCGTTCGTAGCGAATATGGTCGACCTTCTCGAGCTGCGGAGTCCCCTCCGGCGCGGGGTGGATGCGGACCTTATTCACCGACGCGAGCGCGTTGAGCGCCTGCGCGACCTCACCACGGCCCATGAACGAGGCTTTGCCCACCCGCTGCGCGATCTCCGCGAGGGTGAGCCGTCCTGCCCCCGCGAGGGCGCTCTCCACCGCCCCGGCGAGCCCGGTGCCGAGCTTCGCCTGACGCCTGTTCCAGAAGACCATCGCGAGCGCGACCACGAGACCAATCAGCGCACCTTGAAGCATGGGCCGCCTCTCTACTCGGTGGCACGAGGGCCGGCAACGGAGGGCTTCGAGCGGCAGGTCCCGCCTTCTCACGCGACGCCCCAAAGAGCTCGACCAAGGTGTCGCTCCCGAAGAACGGACGAGTCGCCCCCTCGAGTGGTCGCGGAGACAAAACGCCGAGACCCGCGTTTTCACGCGGGCCCGGGGACCGAAGCTTCCTTCTCTTCGCCGATCTCGAAGCGCTCGACGATGTCTCGCCGCTCGATCGTGTCTGCGAAGGAGCGAGGCCCGCGTCTTCAGCGCGGGCCCCGTCGGAATCTCAGAGCTTCTGCTTCACTTCGTCGATCTCGAAGCACTCGACGATGTCGAGCTCCTTGATGTCGGTCACGCCGTCGAGGCTGATGCCGCACTCGAAGCCCTCGGCGACGTCTTTGACGTCTTCCTTGAAGCGCTTGAGAGCTGCGATTTTGCCTTCCCAGATGCGCTCGCCGCCGCGGATGAGGCGGGCCATGGCGTTGCGCTTGATCTGCTTGTCGGTGACCATCGAGCCGGCCACGATGACGCCGCGGATCTTGAAGACCGCGCGGACCTCGGCTTTGCCGACCGCCTTCTCGACCAGGATGGCCGGGAGGAGACCTTCCATCGCCCCGCGGACGTCGTCCACGGCTTGGTAGATGATCGAGTAGAGACGAATCTCGATTTTGTCCTCGTCGGCGTGGGCTTGCGCCTTGCCAGCGGGACGAACGTTGAAGCCGATGACGATCGCTTTGGCGGCGATGGCCAGGTTCACGTCGCCTTCGGTGATGGCACCGACGCCGGCGTGGATGATGCTGAGCTTCACCCGGTCGCTCGACATCTTCGCGAAGGCATCGGCCACCGCTTCGACCGAGCCCTGGACGTCGCCCTTGATGATGACGCGGAGCTCTTGCTGGTCGGCGTCGCGGAGGCTGCGGGACAGCTCCTCGAGCGAGACCTTGGCCGACGAAGGGATGAGGCTCTTCGTGAGCTTGCCGCGGCGGCTCTCGGCGATTTCCTGAGCCTTTTTCGCGTCTTTGACGACGTGGACGGGGTCACCGGCGCCGGGGACCTCGGACAGGCCGAGGATCTCCACCGGGGTGGAGGGACCGGCGGCGTGCACGGGCTTGCCGTGCTCGTTCGTCATCGCGCGGACCTTGCCGAAGCCGGCACCGGCGAGGATGAAGTCGCCGACCTTGAGCGTGCCCTCTTGGACGAGGATACGCGCGACCGGACCGCGACCACGATCGAGGAGAGCCTCGATGACGGTGCCGCTGGCGGGCTTCTTCGGGTTCGCCTTGAGGTCGAGGACCTCGGCTTGGAGGGCGAGCACGTCGAGGAGCTCTTTGACGCCTTCGCCAGTGAACGCCGAGACGTTCGCGAAGAGGGTGTCTCCGCCCCAATCCTCGGGGATGAGGGCGAGGTCGGCGAGCTCGCGCTTGACGCGCTCGATGTCGGCGCCCGGCTTGTCGATCTTGTTCACCGCGACGATGATCGGCACCTTGGCCGCCTTCGCGTGGGCGATGGCTTCTTTGGTCTGCGGCATGACGCCGTCGTCGGCAGCGACGACGAGGACGACGATGTCGGTCACGCCAGCGCCGCGGGCGCGCATCTGGGTGAAGGCCTCGTGGCCCGGCGTGTCGAGGAACACGATGGTTCCGTTCGCCGTGAGGACCTTGTAGGCGCCGATGTGCTGGGTGATGCCTCCCGCTTCGCCGCCGGCCACGTTGGCCTTGCGGATCTTATCGAGAAGACTGGTCTTTCCGTGGTCGACGTGGCCCATGACGGTCACGACCGGCGGGCGGGGCTCGAGGCCCTCGTCGACGACGCCTTCGACCTTCTCTTCGCCTCGTGCGGCGGCGATGCTCGCGTCCTCACTGACGGCGACGTCCTCGACCTCCCACGCGAACTCGCTCGCGAGGATCTTCGCCGTGTCGGCGTCGAGGGTGGTGTTGATGTGCACGTTCTGCATGCCCATCGACCAGAGCTTGCCCAAGAGCTCGGTGGCCTTGAGGCTCATCTTCTGGGCCATGTTTTGAAGAGTGATGTTCTCTTCGATGCGGATGACCTTCTTGTGCGCGCTCATCTCCTGGGTGGAGACGGCCGGCTTACGCCCGGGCACCTGAGGGCCGAAGTTCTTCTTGCCGGGGAAGCCGCGGCCCATTGGGCCACCGCGACCCATCGGTCCGCGACCCATCGCCGGGCCACCACGCATGCCGCCGGCAGGGCCGCTGGCGCGTGGGTTGAACTCCGAGCGACGTGCCATCGTGCCGACCGAGCCGCCACCGATGCCGGTGCGCGAGACACCGGCGGGCGTGGGCATGGGGACACCAGGGCGACCGGCCCAAACTTCGATGCCGGTCTTGGGGGGCGAGCTGACACGCGGCGGAGGCGGCGGGGGCTCGGACGGGACGACCACCGGAGGCGGCGGAGGGGGCGACGCGATCACCGCAGGAGCTGCGACGACCTCGGCGACGGGCGCCGCGGCGACGGGCTCGGCCGCGGGCGGCGGAGGGGTCTGCGGGGCGGCGACCACCTCGGCAGGAGCGACGGCGCGGACCGACGGCGGAGCCGGCGGAAGCTTGGGGCTCGAGGCCTTGGCAGCGACGGCGCGCTCCGAGGGGACCGGCGGCGGGACGACGGCCGCTTCGACGACGGGAGGCGCTTCGACGACGGGAGCGACGGCGACGGGCGGGGTCACGAGGGTCGGCTTGGACGCCGGTGCCTCGACGGAGGGAAGCGCGCGAACGCTCTTCGGCTCTTCGACCTTTTTGACGCTCTTTCGCTCCTCGGGGAGCTTACGAACGCTCTTTCGCTCCGGTTCGACCGCGCTCACGTCACGGGCGCTCTTGCGCTCGGCGGGAAGCGCTGGCGCGCTGGCGGCCGCTTTCGGCGTGCCGGCGTGCGAAGCCGCGTCGAACACGACCTGCGGCGACTCGCTCTCGGTCTCGGCGGCGAGCTCGGCGAGATCACGACGCGAGGCCACGTCTGTGAGGGCGGCGACCGACGCTGGAGCGGACGGCAATGGCCCGCTCGGCGGCGAATCTGGCGTCTTTGCGACCGCGCGGCGCTTGACCACCGTGGGACGGATACGCTCTTCGACCATGTTGTGCGTCTTCTGCTTTTCGAGGTGACGCTTCACACGTTCTACGGCGTCCACGTCCACAGAGCTCATGTGGTTGCGGACGTCGGTGACGCCGAGCGACTGGAACAGCGACACGGCCACCTTGGGGTCGAGGTTCAACTGCTTCGCGACTTCGTAAACCCGGACCTTGCTCATCGACCCTCCGACGACACCCATACTGCTTTGCTCCCCGAACCGGTCATCGCCGCGGCGGCTCTGCACGTCCGTTTGATCTCGTCTCCGAGTGCCCTATGCGTGATCGCGACGAGCGCTACCTCGTCACGTCCCATGAGCCCTCCGAGCACAACCTTCGTACCGAAGCTCACCGCCAAACCTCTCGAAATCGCGTCCGCCAGCTCGTGGCGCTCTATCACGCTTTTTGCATCCGTCGCCACCACGACGCACGGTGCGCCGGCCTCGAGCGCGGCAAAACAAGCATCTGTCCCAACCGCCACCTTACGGAGGCGCTTCGCCGTCACGAGCAGGCCTTCCACTCTTCGTGTGGCAGCCTCGAGGAACGCTTGTGACAGCGCGGCAACATCGGTCTTCGTGGGAGCTTTGAACGCCCGCGAGAACCCGGATTTGGCGGCCTTCTCGAAGCAGGCGCGGCTCGGGTGGACCCAAGCCCCGCGACCGAACGAAGACGACGCGAGATCGAACGCGACGAGCGTTCCCGTGCCTTCGGCGCCCTCGGGGCCACGGACGACACGCACGACCTCGCCCTCGCTCGACGCGGCTTTTTCGCCGCATCCTGCGCAGGTACGGACCGGCCCGGCGTTGGCCAGGTCGTCGCGCGTTCGTTCGTGTCGTCTCGCTGCGCCCATCGTTTCCTTCTTCAGACCTGTTGATTCGCGCTCGCGGCAGCCGCGGCGGCAGCGGCGTTCGCCGTGAGCGCCTTCTTGACCGCTTGAGAGATTTCGCTCCACTCGTTTTGGAGGAACGACTCGGCGCCCTGCTTGAGCGCGCGCGCCTTCTTGATGCCGAGGCCGGTCTTGATGGCGAGCTTGTCCTCGTCCTCGCGGATGACCTCTTCGATCGTGCGGTAGCCCGCCTCTTCCAACAGCGTGACGGTGCGGTCACCGACGCCGTGGAGGAAGAGCAGCCGATCGCGCTCGGTGAGGGGCTCGGTGCGGCTCGTGACGCCCGCGATGCGCTCCTGACGGAGGCGCTCCATGGTCTTCTCGGCCGACTGGCGGATGTTCTCGGCCGCCTCGGCGGTGCCGAGACCGGGGATCGCGGTGAGCTCTTCGTCGGAGGCCTCGAGGAGCTCCTCGAGCGCACGGAAGCCCTGGCGGTACATGTTGCGCGCGACCGCGTCGCTCACGCCGTCGAGCTTCTGGAGCTGGCCGATGGCCTCTTCCTCCATCTGCTTGAACTTGGTGTCGCTGATGATGTCGAGCTTCCAGGCGGTGAGCTGCGCGGCGAGGCGCACGTTCTGCCCCTTGCGGCCGATTGCGAGGGAGAGCTTTTCGTCGGGGACGACGAGCTCCATGCGCTTGTCGGCTTCGTCGACGATGACCTTGAGGACCTCGGCGGGCTGGATGGCAGCGCACACGAAGCGGGCCGGATCACGATCGTAAGGAACGATGTCGATCTTCTCGCCGCGGAGCTCTTGCACGACGGCCTGGACTCGGGAGCCCTTCATGCCGACGCACGCGCCCACCGGATCGACGTCCGAATCGCGGCTCGCGACGGCGATCTTCGAGCGAGCGCCCGCTTCACGCGCACAAGCGACCACACGGACGATTCCCTCGTAAATCTCGGGGACTTCGCTCTCGAAGAGCTTCTCGACGAGCTTCGCGTCGGCGCGCGAGAGGATGAGCTGCGGGCCGCGTGCTTCGCGATCGATGTCCTTCAAGAGGGCCACGATGCGATCGCCGGGGCGGTAGGACTCGCGCGGGGTTTGCTCGCGGAACGGGAGGATACCTTCCGTGCGACCGAGGTCGACGATGAGGTTCTGACCCTTCTCGAAGCGACGGACGACGCCTTTGATGAGCTCGCCCTTCTTGTCTTTGAACTCGTTGTAGATGAGGTCGCGCTCTTCGTCGCGAACGCGCTGGATGAGCACTTGTTTCGCGGTCTGCGCGGCGATGCGGCCGAAGGTGGAGCGGGCCTGCTTCACCATGAGGATGTCGCCGAAGTCTTTGTCTTGCTGGGCGGCCTTCTTCGCGTCGGCGGGGTGCCAGAAGATTTGGAAGCCGAGCTCCTCGCCGAGCTCCGCCTCGAGGCCAGCGGCCTGCGCGTCCTCGAGGGCGATCTCGCGCTCTTCGTCGGACGGGTCGTCGACCACGGTCATGTACTGGAAGAGATCGACCTGACCGGTGTCGTCGTTGAAGCGGGCCTCGAGCTCGCGGGTCGGACCGAACACGCTCTGCGCCGCCTTCAAAATGGCCTCTTCGACCGTCTTGATGAGGCGCGCTTTGTCGATGCCCTTGTCGCGCGCGACCATGTCGATCGCTTGGAGCAGGTTGGGCTCGCCGGTGTTTGCTGCTTGCTGGGTCGTCGCCATGGTGAGGTCCTGGGTAGGCGCGCGGTCTCGGGCTACCGCGCGGTTACTTTCGGGTCTTTTTGCCCGTGCTCGGGCGGTTCTTCGGGGACTTGTGCATCTCGAAGACGAGATGGCCGGATGCGATGTCGGAGACGGGGAGCGCGTGGGTATCCGGACCCACGACGAACGAGAGGACACCATTCGTGACGCCGCCGAGATCGCCGACGAGGACCTTTTGCCCTGCGGCCATGCTCGTGGCGGGGAGGGGCTGGCGGAGACGAAGCTTCGCCTTCTTGCCCTCGAACCGAACGAAGTCGACCTCGCCGCGGAGCTCGCGTTCGACGCCGGGGGACCCCACCTCGAGTGAATACTGAGCGACGGCGGGGAGCGGATCGTTCTCGTCGAAGACTTGGGAAATCGCCCGCGAGATGGCGGCGCAGACCTCGAGGTCGACCGCGCTTTCCTCGGTTTGGGCTTTGCGGTCCGCGCTCCCGGCCTTGTCGACCGAGACACGAAGGAGGAACCCTCGGCCTTCGGTGGTCCACTCGATCGACACGACCTCGGCTCCGTGCTCACGCGCGATCGGCTCCACCACGGCGCGAACCGGGGTGAGGTCGACTCTCGACGAGCTAGTAGAGGAGGAGCGAAGGGCTTCGGTCATGCGCGAGACAAAAAAAAGGCGGGCCCGGAATTGGGTCCGCTGCGGAACAGCCACCAAATGGGAGTCGTCTTCTAGCGCCGGAATTGCCGTCCTGCAAGCGAGACCGCAAAAGAAGCGCACGGATGTTCACTAAGGCAAGAAATCGCGTAGTTCTAGGGATTTAGCTGACGCCCGCGTTCCCTCGAGGCGCCAAGTCGGCCCTGCGAGGGCGCTCGGGGACGACGAGCGTCGCGTTCACCATCCCACGAGCTGCGTCCAACCACCGTCACGCCGCGCGCCTGTCCTTGCTCGCGCGTCGGCCCTGACGAGGCGCTCGACCTCGTGTCGCGGAGCTCACGTTCCAGCGCGGCGTCCCGGTGAGACGGCTCACGAGCAGAATCGAGACCCACATCCGAAACGGTGCCCACGCTTCGGCGCGCGCGCGGACCTCGTCGGCCGCGAGCTCGGTGCCCACGAGCTCACTCACGGCGCGGAGCACCCGCGGCTCCTCGAGCACCAGCGCGTCGGTCGCGCCCGCGCCGCGATAGAGAATATGCGCCGCGGTCCAAGGCCCCACTCCAGGAAGACGCTCGAGCTCCGCGATCGCGAAGTCCGGGGGCAGCGCGCGGAGCCGCTTCGGATCGAGGCGACCCTCGAGCGCGGCCTCGGCGATGCGGTGGAGGCGACGGAGCTTCTCGCTCGGGATCCCGGCGACCTCGTTCGTCGCGAGCAGACCGGCGGGGTGCGGCACGGTGACGAAGCGCTTGCCGAAGCCGTCCGCGACGACATGGGTCGCATCGGCGAGGCGCGCCTTCAGCTTCGCGGCCTGCGCCATCGGGACGCGTTGCGCGAGGATGCCCCACACCGCCGCTTCGTACGGCGACGGGAACACCAACGGACGAAAGCCGGGCCGCTCCGCGAGCGCGACGCCCACCAGCGGATCTCGTTCCGCGACCTCCGCGAACGAGGACGCGTCCACGTCGAGCGAGAGCATCCGCGCGAGTTGCGCCTCGAGCCCCGGCGCGAGCCGCGTCGCCTCCACGTGCACCACCTCGTCCACCGTGGTCACCTTCGCGACGACCGGCGCGAAGTCCGTATCGCGCGCGAAGCCGAAGACGATCTCGTGGTCGCCGGTGACCGCGGCCCCTCCCCTGCCCGGCACGAAGGAGCAAGCGAAACGCGCGCTCTCGGCGAGACGGTACGGGCCCTTCGGAACGATCTGGAACGTGTGTCGCATCGGGTGGTCCTTTCGTCGGTCCTGCAGACCTCGCGAAGGAGACGATGTCACCTCGATGTGTCAGCCTACTGTCAGTATTTCGCGCGCGTGAAAAAGGCCCGCCGCGGGTGCGCGACGGGCCTCTGTTCGTTTCCGAGACGGGCTTACTTCTTGGGGACGGCCTTCGTCGCCTTGTCGCCGGCGCCGGCCTTGGCCGGAGCAGCGGGGGCTGCGGCTGCAGCGTCTTGGTCGACGATGATGAACTGGACGCGGCGGTTACGCGCGCGGTTCGCGGCGGTCACGTTGGGGACGAGCGGCTTGCCCTGGCCATAACCGCGCGCGACGAGGCGACCGTTGTCGACGCCGTGATCGGCGAGCCACTTCACAACCGCGTTCGCGCGATCTTCGCTGAGCTGCTTGTTGTGATCGGCGGTGCCGGAGTTGTCGGTGTGGCCCTGAACCTCGACCCGCTTGATCTGCGGGTTGTGGATGAAAACATCCGCGATTTCGGTCAAGAGGCCGGTCGAGGCGGGGAGGATTTGCGCCGAGTCGAGCGCGAACTGGATCTGGTTTTTGATCCCGATCTCGTTCTTGCCGACGGTGACCTGCGCGTTCTTGGGGCGCTTCTGGAGGACGATGTCGACCGCGTTGTCTTGGCGCGCCTTAACGTCTGCCGACCCGACGTACGAGAGGTAGCCCTCGGCGTCGACCGTGATTTGCGCGGTGCCGGGAGACACCTCGCCGAAGCGGAACGCGCCGCTGTCGTCGCCGGAGCCCGAGAGCGGCTTCTTCTGCGCGTCGACGACCTTCACCATCGCGCCACGAACGGCGCCCGTCTCGTCCTTCACGTGGCCGACGATGGCGCCGACACGCGGGAGCGCTTGAACAGGGCAGTCGACTTGGACCGGAGCAGCGCCAGGACCATCGCCGACGCCGGGCGCGAGGGTGACCTTGCAGTTGCCGGGCTTGTAGCCCTCGGCCTTGACGGTAAACCCGTAGGTGCCGCCCTCGAGCTCGTGAGTGGTGAAGCGGCCGTCAGTGCCGGTCGCGAGCGACGTCCACTGCGGGTGCTCGTCCCAGGAGATGATGGCGTTCGAGATGCCTTCGGTCTTCTCGGCCTCGTGCACGAAGCCGGTGACGAGCGAGCCCTTCGCCGCGACGGCGACCGGACGATCGACCATCTTGATCGTCTCGACGGGGGGCCGATCCTTCGTGTCGAAGGCCCAGCCGGCGCCGAGGTAGAACGTCCACGGAGCGACGGGCGACATCTCTTCGATGAAGTTGCTCGTGCCGGTGACGCCGATGTCGAAGGCGGCGGTGAGGGCGAAGCCGTTCTTCCAGGGCATCGCGCGCGCGCCGATCGTGAGGCTGCTCGGGGCGATCGGATCGTTCGCCATGCACTTGTCTTGGCTCGGGTTTCCGACGCGGCAGGCGTAGCCCTGGCGGTTCACCGGGATCGCGATCCCGTACTCCATGAACGGACGGAGGCGCTCCTTCAAGAGGAACACCTCGGCGCCGAGGTGGATGTCGAAGTGGTCGACCCGGTTCACGCGGAGGCCGAAGCGCTCGATGCGCGTGACGGGCTCGCGGCGGACGCCCTCGATGTCGGTCAGCGTCTCGCCGGTGTTGTCGATCGAGTACGTGAGGGTGGTACCGAAACGAACGGGGAGCGACTTCTGCATGTCGCGGAGGTCGACGGTGGCGAGGCCGCGGAACTTGGCGCTGGTGCCGCCGCCGAGGAGGCCGACCGAGCCGGTGCCGTTCACGAGCCAGAGCTCGGGCGAGAAGCCGACGTGGAACACACGCCCAATTTGGGTGTGCACCTTCACGCCGAGCTGCGTATCGCCGAGCACTTGAATGAGCGAGGGACGGTTCGCGTCGCTCGAGTTCGCGAAGCCGCCGGTCGAGCCGTAGGCCTCGAGCCACTTCGCGATTTGCACGTCGAGGGAGAGGGTGCCGCCGATGTGGCTGAGGGACGCGCTGTTGAGGCGACCCGCCCCGCGCGGGTTGCGGCACGACTGGGCCGAGGTGCAGAGGAAGTCGGCCGAGAACGTCTCGGCGGTGAACGCGACGCGGAACTGGCCCGCCGCCCCGCCCTGCGCGAACGGCATGTGCAAGAGGCCGACGCCACCGACGAGGGTGGGCGACTCACCGAGCTTACGATCACGCTCCGCCCACTCGTCGTTCGGCTTCGTCTCGGCGACGGCCGGAGGCGCACCGCTGCTGGCGGGTGTCGCGTTCGCGTTGCCGTTGCCTTGAACGCCCGTCGGATCGGCGCTCGCGGCGCCTCCGAGCTGGAGCGTCGCGGGCTGGGCGGCGGCCGTCTTGACGAACGCCTGCGCCGCAAGGATCGAGAGAACACAGAAGGCTTTGGTCTTCATTCGTCCCTTCATCGTTCTTCCACGGCGGGGGGCCACCGTCTCCATAAGCAAAGTCGGCCTCGCGGGAGGTCGCTCGGTACGAAAAGAAAGCCTCGGCGGACCGGATGCCCCCCAAGTGCGCCGCACGAGCCCAGAAACGGGCCAATCGGAGCGGCGGAAGTCTTACACGGGTCGGCGATGTGAGGGAAAGTGAAAGGACGGGATCTCCAACCGCACGAACGTCCGTCGCCCGCTCAGCCGCGACCCCGCGTTTGCTTGAGAGGCGCGAACCCCGCGGGTGCCCCGGTCGCGACCGGCCTTTCGACCTCGCGAGCCCGTCGACCCCGGTCCATGACCCCCTTTTTGGCCGCACGAGCCCGTCGACCCCGGCCCATGAAGCCCTTTTTGGCCTCGCGAGCCCGTCGACCCCGGCCCATGAAGCCCTTTTTGGCCTCGCGAGCCCGTCAACCCCGTTCCATGAACGCCCTTTTTGGCCTCACGAGCCCGTCGACCCCCGTCGAGGAGAGCTTAGACGCGGGACGGAGGGGGTGGCCCGCCGGAGTACTCGTGGAGCTTGTACTGGATCTTGCGCGGCGAAATCCCGAGCACGAGCGCGGCCTTGGACGTGGATCCGCCGCAGGCTTCCAAGGTCTGGAGAATCGCGTAGCGCTCGAGATCGGCGATGGTGGATCCCGGGATCGCGGGGGGGCCGCCTCGCGCCTCGCGGGGCACGATTTGCACGGGCAAATGCCGCTTGTCGATCCGCGGACCGTCGCACAAGACCACCGCGCGCTCGACCGCGTTCTCGAGCTCCCGCACGTTGCCCGGCCACTCGTAGGCCATCAAGATCTCACGCGCCTCCTCCGAGATGCCCTCGATCGTGCGGCCGTTCTCGCGCGCGTATTTCCCGAGGAAGAAGCTCACGAGCGCCGGCACGTCCGAAGGCCGCGTGCGGAGCGGCGGGAGCTCGATCGCGATCACGTTGAGCCGGTAATAGAGATCTTCGCGGAACGTGCCGGCGCGCGAGGCGGCGAGCAAATCTTTGTTCGTCGCGGCGATGACCCTCACGTCGACCTTGAGCGTCTCGTTGCCGCCGACCCGCTCGAAGGCCTTCTCCTGGATGACACGGAGGAGCTTTACCTGCGTGCTCGGGGAGATTTCTCCGATTTCGTCGAGGAACAACGTGCCGCCGTCGGCCTGCTTGAAGCGGCCCTCCCGACGCGCGAACGCCCCCGTGAACGCGCCGCGCTCGTGGCCGAACAGCTCGCTCTCGAGGAGCGACTCGGACAACGCCGCACAATGCAGGCGCACGAAAGGCTTGTCGGCGCGGGGCGAGGCCGCACAAATGGCCTCCGCGATGAGCTCTTTCCCGGTGCCGCTCTCGCCGGTGACGAGCACGCTCGCTTTGCTCGGGCCGACCTGGGCGACCAAATCGAGGACCGCCTGCATCTTCGGATCGGCCGAAACGATGTGCCCGAACGCGTTGCGCTCGCGGAGGCGGTCGCGGAGGCGGGAGGTCTCCTCGAGGAGGCGCGCCTTCTCCATCGCGCGCTCCACCACGGCCGAGAGCGCCTCGTAGTCGAGCGGCTTCGTGAGGTAGTTCTCGGCCCCGAGCTTGATCGCGGACACCGCGCTCGAGATGGTGCCGAACGCGGTCATCACGACGAACACGCTCAGCGGCGAAGCGGCGCGGGCCTTCTCCATGAACGCGAGGCCGTCGAGCCCCGGCATTTTCAAGTCGGTCAGGATCACGTCGGGCTGGAACTCTTCGAGCTTCCCGAGCGCTTTGAAGCCGTCCGCGGCCGTCTCGGTCGCGTAGCCCTCGTCGTGCAGGATCTCGCTGAGCGCCGCGCGCGCGTTCGCTTCGTCGTCCACGATGAGGATGCGCCCACGGCTCGCCATGACTGAGGCCCTTAGCATGGCTTACGCCCTTCGCAGAACGGCGCCGCTCGGGTACGGTGATTCCCTTCCCCCATGGCCGAAGCCCAAGTCGTCCTGTCCGTCGACAAGCTCTCGAAGACCTACAAAAAGCCCTTCTCGGGCAAGGTCGTTCACGCCGTCAAGTCGGTGTCCTTCGAGGTGCATCGCGGCGAAATTTTCGGGTTTCTCGGCCCGAACGGCGCCGGGAAGACCACGACCATCAAGATGCTGACCGGGCTCATCTCGCCCACGAGCGGCTCGGCGTCGCTCCTCGGTTTGCCGGTGCCCTCCCAAGAGGCGATGGGGCGGGTCGGGTTCCTACCGGAAAACCCTTATGTTTACCCATACTTGACACCACGCGAGTTCGTCACGCTCGCGGGCCGTTTGAACGACGTGCCCGGCAAGCGCCTCGAGAAGCGGGTCTCGGAGGTGCTCGACCGGGTCGGCGTGCTCTACGCGATCGACCGGCCGGTGCGCGCGCTCTCGAAGGGCATGCTGCAGCGGGTGGGCTTCGCGGCGGCGCTCGTGCACGATCCGGAGATGTTGCTCTTGGACGAGCCCATGAGCGGGCTCGATCCGGTGGGCCGCAAAGAGGTGCGTGACCTCATCGTCGAGGAGCAAAAGGGCGGTCGCACCGTCATCTTCTCGAGCCACATCTTGAGCGACGTCGAGATGCTGTGCGACCGGGTCACGATCTTGAAGAAGGGCGAGGTCGTCGTTTCGGGGAAGATGAGCGAGCTCGTCGGTGCGGGCGGGTACGTGAGCGAGATCACCCTCCGCGACACCAGCGAAGAGCTGCGCGCCGCGTTGACCGAGAAGGGCCATACGCTCCGCGAGCTCGGCAAATCATGGGTCGTCGACGCGAGCGGGGACGACGCCGTGCGCGAGATTCTCGAGGCCTCGCTCGCCGCGAAGGCCAAGGTGGAGAGCGTGATCCCGAAGCGCGAGACGCTCGAGGACATCTTCGTGCGGCGGGCGATCTGAGGCCTCACGAACAGGCCGCGCAGTCGCTACGGATTTCGTAGCATCGAACGCTTCGTCATGATCGGGGGACCATTGGCGCTCGTGGGGCTCGCTTCGCGCGGGGAGGCTTTTTCCTGATCGCCGCCGCGTTCGACGGCACGACGGACACCGACGACGGGTTCGCGTTGACGGACGGGGCGAGCTTTCCGTTGGTCTCGGCCGGCGCGGCCGAGACGGGGCTCGCGCCGTTGGCGACGTGGATGGCGTTGGAGTACACCCGCGCGAAGGCCGGGCCCCGGTCCGATCTCTCGCGATGGCTCATGATCGTGCGGGTCGTGACGTTCACGCTCGTATGCGAGATCGCGTTTCTCCTCGGACGTGCGTTGGCCTTCGGGCTCCTAAGTCCCTGACGACGGCGAACCCCGGTTCTACCGCGCACGCACGCGGGCGCGGGCCAGGCGGAGGGGTGATACGACGCTGCGATGAGCATCGAGATCGATCTCGTCGACGCGCTGAGGAGCATGGCGGAGCCGGGGACGGCTTCGGATGCCACCGACTTCGTGGTCGTGTCGGAGACCGTCCGTGTGCGTGTACTTTACATGGGAGGGAGCTCGTCGTCGCTCACGCTCTCGACTTCCTACGACGCGAACGCGAAGCTCTTGACGACGGTGGGCGGCGACGCGTCGAGCTATCGTGCGTCGGCGCTGGGTCCGATCCGCGCGATCCGGCCGCTGAACATCTCGCTCGTCCGCGAGTCGGACATGCACATCGAGGCGAAGGCGTCCGGCGTGAACGTGGAGCATCAGACGGGCGAAACGGCGTTTGATCGGGCGATTTATGTCGACTCCCCGACCGCCGATCCGGCGGTGCTCCAAGCCGTGCTGCACCCCGGAACGCGCGCCGCTGCGCTCGCCCTGTTCGCCCTCGGGATGAGCAACGTCGAGATCGATCGTGACAGCCGTATCAGCGCACAAATGAACGGCTTCGTCTCGACCGAGAGCGCCGGCGAAAAGGGGACCAAGCTGATCCGCGCGTTCGCCGCCCTCGCGAGCGGCCTCCCGAAGGTCGAGGCCACGGGCGCGGAGCACGAGCTGCTCCCGTGGGGCCGTCGCACCGCGCTCGCGGTCGCGCTCGCGATGGTGGGGTTGGCGGCCGCGCCGATCGCGTTTTTCGGGATCCTGTCGACGTTCGATTGCACCGAAGGAACCGACGACGGCGTGACGCTGAAGGACGGCTGCGGCGCGCCCGGGATCGTGGGCCTCGCGTGCGCGGCGGTGTTCGCGTGCCTCGCGCTTTGGGTCGTCTCCGCTTTTGCTACCGCGACGCTGCGCGGGCGCTCGAATTCCATTGGCCGCATCGCGACGATCCGGATCGCGACGTTCATGCTCGCGGGAGAGCTCGCCTTCGTGGTGGCCGCCGCGATCGCCTTCTCTTTGCGCATCGGGCGCTGAGGTCGCGACGGGCCTCGGATGGGGGCAACGATCGAGTCGTTCTCCGGCGGCCGGCGAAAACGAGCGAGACAGGCTCACTCGGCGGGGAGCGGCTCGCCCTCGCCGTGACGCTCGTCTTCTGCCTCTTCGGTCGTCGCCTTTCGCGCGTCCTTCCCGTGGTCCTTCGCGATGAGCATGTAGACCGAAGGGATCACGAGGAGAGTGAACGCGGTGCCGATCGTCATCCCGCCGACGAGCACGATCCCGATCGAGTTTCGCGCGACCGCGCCCGCGCCGGTGACGAGGGTGAGCGGGAAGTGGCCGACCACCGTCGCGATCGAGGTCATCAAGATCGGACGGAGACGCGAGAGCGCCGCGTTGCGGACCGCTTGCAGCTTGGCGACGCCCTTCTCTTGTTCGGCGTTCGCGAACTCGACGATGAGGATGCCGTTCTTGGAGACGAGGCCGACGAGCGTGACGAGCCCGACCTGCGAATAGATGTTCAGCGTGGTGGTCCAGCTATCGGTGAGCGCGAAGCCCATGCCCGGCGGCCCGGGGAACTTCAAGAACGTGAAGATCATCGCCCCGAAGATCGCGAGCGGCACCGAGCCGGCGAGGATGACGAGCGGATCGCGGAACGAGTTGAACTGCGCCGCGAGGACCAGGAAAATCAGCACGATCGCGAGCCCCATCGCGGGGAGGAACTTGCCCTCTTCTTGGCGAAGCTGGCGCGACTCGCCGGTGTAATCGAGCTTGTAACCCGGGGGCAGGATCTTCTTCGCTTCGGTCTCGAGCACCTTGAGCCCGCCATCGAGCGAGCGGATCGTGACGCCCGAGATCTTGATCGCGTTGAGCTGCTGGAAACGGTTCAGGGTGCGCGGCTCGACGCCGTTCTTGATCGTCGCGATCGCGCTCAAGGGCACGAGCTTTCCACCGGGACCGGAGACGTAAATCTGATCGAGCTGCTCGGTGGTGAGGCGCGCGCTGCGTTCGATCTGCGGGATGACTTTGTAGGCGCGGCCGTCGATGTTGAAGCGGTTGACGAAGTTGCCGCCGAGCATCGACGCGAGGTCGGCGCCGACGCCCTGCATCGTGAGCCCCATCGAGCCCACCTTGTCGCGATCGATGACGATCTCCGAGGTTTTCTGGTCGATTTTCACGTCGGTGAAGGGAGGGAACGCGAACTCGCCGCTCTTCGCCGCCGCGTCGACGAGCTGCTCCGCGAAGCGCAGGAGATCTTCGTGCGAGCCGGTGCCGGCGAGCACCACCTCGAGCGGGAACGTGCCGGCGCTCGGGAGCGCCGACGGGAGGAACACCGGCGCGCGCACTCCGGCGATGGCGCCGAGCTTGCCGTTGAGCTCTTCCTGGATCGGGAAGATGGTGCGCTTGCGCTCTTCCCACGGCTTCACCGCCATGCCGCCAAACCCCTGGTTGGGGAACGTGAACTGGAACGACTGCGCGAACTCGGGCGTCTGCATGAAGATGCGGTTCATCTCGACCGCGTAGGGAGTGAGCTGCTCCAGCGTCGCGTTCGGCGGCACGTCGAGGGCGCCGAACACGATCCCCTGGTCTTCGTTCGGGGCGAGCTCGGCGGGCGCGAGCACGTACATCGGCACCACCAAAATCGAGAGCGAAATCCACACGATGTACACCGCGCGTCGCGCCGCGAGGGTGGCGTCGAGCACACGCGCATACCCACGCTTGAGGCGCTCGAACCCGCCGTCGACGAGGCGCTGGAACCTGCCCGCCTCGTGCTTCTTGAGGAGCTTCGAGGCCATCATCGGGGAGAGCGTGAGCGCCACGATCCCGGAGATGAGCACCGCGCCGGCGAGGGTGAACGCGAACTCGCGGAACAGGGATCCCGTGAGGCCACCTTGGAAGCCGACCGGCGCGTAGACCGCGGCGAGCGTGATCGTCATCGCGACGATCGGACCGACGAGCTCGCGCGCGCCGAGGATGGAGGCCTCGTAGGGAGACTTCCCCTCGCTCATGTGCCGCTCCACGTTCTCGACGACGACGATCGCGTCGTCGACGACGAGGCCGACCGCGAGCACCACCGCGAGGAGCGTGAGCAGGTTCAGCGTGAAGCCGAAGAGCTGCATGAGGAACACCGCGCCGATGAGCGACACCGGGATCGCGACGAGGGGCACGAGGACCGAACGCAGCGAGCCGAGGAAGAGGAAGATCACGATGACCACGATGAAGACGGTCTCGAGGAGCGTCTTTCGGACCTCGCTGATCGCGTTCTCGATGTAGGTCGTCGAGTCGAACGCGATGTCGCCCGAGATGCCGGTCGGGAGCTCGTTTTTCACGATCGCCATCTCGGTGCGAACCTTGGCGATGACGTCGAGCGAGTTCGCGTTCGGGAGCACCCAGATCCCCATGAACACCGCGTGCCGACCGTCGATGCGCACGTCTTGCTCGTAGGTGTCGGCCCCGAGGACCACCTCGGCCACGTCTTCCAGGCGCACGAGCGCGCCCCCCGATTGTCGAATGACGAGCTTCTTGAACTCCTCGACCGACTTGAGATCGGTGCTGGCGGTGAGGTTCACCTGCACATAGGAGGCCTTGGTTTGCCCGACCGCGGAGAGGTAGTTGTTCGCGGCGAGGGCCTGCCGCACTTGCGCCGGGCTCACCCCGAGGGAGGCCATGCGCTCTGGCTTGAGCCACGCGCGGATCGCGAACGTGCGCGCGCCGAGGATGTCGGCGCGCTGCACGCCCTCGATCGCGGAGAGGCGCGGCTGCACCACCCGCAGGAGGTAGTCGGTGACCTGGTTTTCCTCCAGGATCGGCGAGTCGAAGCTCAGGTACATCGCGGCCATTTGGCCGTCGGAGGGCTCGATCGAAATCGAGGGCACCTCTGCCTCGGGGGGGAGGTCGGCGCGCACCTGGTTCACGCGCGTGCTGATGTCGGCGAGGGCGTTCGCGGCGCTCACGTTGAGCTTGAGGCGCACGTTGATCGTGGAGAGGCCCTGGACGCTCTGCGACTCGATGTAATCGATGCCGTCCGCCGCCGCGATCGCGTGCTCGACCGGGGTGGTGATGAACCCGCGCACGAGATCGGCGTTCGCGCCGATGTAGGCGGTGCGGACGGTGACGCTCGCGCTCTCGAGCTTCGGGTACTGGCGCACGTTCAACGTGCGGATCGCTTGCAGCCCCGCGATGATGATCACGAGGTTCACGACGATGGCGAGCACCGGCCGCTTGATGAAGATGTCGGTGAACCTGGAGCCGCTCTTCTCCGCCTCGTTCACGGTGGGCTCGTCGCTCTTCTTCGACTCGTTCGCGGCGCCCATCAGTGGTTCTCCAAGGCGGGGCTCAGCTTCGGATCGAGCTTCACGTCGTTGTTGATGACCACACCCGCGTTGTTGCGGAGCTTGAAAGCGCCGGCGGTGACGATCTCTTGCCCGAGCTTGACGCCTTCGAGGAGCGCGACAAAATCCCCACGACTTTCGCCTAGTTTCACGATCTGCTGGCGCGCGATCTTGGTGCCGGGGGGCCCTTCTTTCTTGTCCTCGACGACGAAGACGGAGTCGCCGTAAGAGGCGTGCACGACCGCGGTCTGGGGTACGACCACCACGGGCTTCGCTTGCTCGGCGAGGGTGATCGTCACGTTCGCGAACATGCCGGGACGGAGCTTGTCTTGCGCGTCGGCGATCGTGGCGCGGAGCTTCATGCTGCGGGTCACCGCGTCCACGTTCGGCTCGATCGCGGCCACCGTGCCGGCGAACACCCCGCCGCCGTTCGCCGCCGTCACCGCCGCACCTCCGTCACCGGTCGCAGCCACCGCCGCCCCGGAGAGCGCGACCGAAATCTTCGTGCCCACCTTCACCTCGGCGGCGCGCTGCTGCGGCACCGAGAAGTCGACGTAGAGCGCGTCCTTCGACTCGAGCACCGTGATGACCGTGCCTGGCCCGAGGTACTGGCCCACGTTGACCGCGCGAATGCCGAGCTTGCCTGCGAACGGAGCGCGCACGGTCTTGCGAGCGATCTGCGCTTCGAGCGCGCCCAGATCGGCCTTCGCGGCCTTGAGCTGGGCTTCGTCGGTGTCGAGCTGCGCGGCAGGGACGGCCTGCTTCTCGACGAGGGCCTTGGTGCGCTCGGCGGTGAGGCTCGCGAGATCGCGGCGCGCCACGATCGACGCGAGCTGGGCGCGCTCGACGCGGCTGTCGAGCTCCACGAGCACGTCGCCTTGTTTCACCGTTCCGCCCGAGTCGAAGCGGATCGCCGCGACGACGCCGGGGACCTCCGTGCTGATCGAGACGCCCTTGCCCGCCGTCACGCTGCCGACGGAGGTGAACGTGCCGTCCCACTTCTCTTCTCTCGCTGGCGCAGACGAGACGGTCTCCGGCGGCGCGCCTGCCTTCTCCATCTCCGCTCCCATTTTCATGAGCGACGAGATTTGCGCGAACTTGACGGCGCCGAGGCCGCCGAGGAGAGCGAGGACGAGCCCGATGGCGATGGCGTAGCGCATGGCGAAGCTCCGATGCCACAGCCTCCTCGCTCGACGCAACCGCTGCGTAACCGTTGAGAATCTTTCCAATGAATGGGAGGCGATTTGCCACAGCAAAAATGCAATCGAGGCTTGCGCGATTTCGTTTTCGGTGTGCACGAACCGGCACTCAGGCGCGTTCGCGCACGTGCAACGTCACGCGGCCATCGACGAGGCACGCAGGCAGCTCGCGCGCGGGGTGATCGTCGCCCCGACGGTCGCGTGGGAGCTCGGGGTGCTCACGGCAGGCCGCGCGGTAAATCGAACGCGTGACCTCCATGCCTTCGACGAAGTAGCGCGGGTATCCGGCCTCGAGCTTCGCGCCGCGCCAGTGGCGCACGATCCCGTGGTTCTTTCCGCGAAAGAGGTGCTCCTCGATGTAGGGCCGGGTCGGATCGCCCCAGCGCTCCACGCCGTGGCGCACGTCGTCCTCGAATTCACGGAGCTCTTGCACCGCGCCCTCGTCGTCGCAGTAGATGTCGACCCCCGCGCCGCGCACGAAACGAGACGTCATGAGGAGCCTCCCGTTTCGGTCGAACTGCTTCGCGAGACCGTGCTGCTTGCCCGCGCGCCACGGCACCTGCCAGGACGATTGGCCATTTTCGTGGAGCTCGCGGTGGAGCCCGTGACACCTGCCGCGCGCGTCGAGGGGCTGCTCGATCCCAACCGCGCCGTCGTCGTGCCAGCAGAGCCGGGCGAGGACACGATCGCCGAGCCGAAGCTCGCCACTCGTCTCGCGGAGGAGGTGAACCGTCCCGCCGTCGGGAGCCCACGTGGGCCTTTGCAGCGTCGCCTCGTCCAACTTCTTCGGCTTCTTCGCCTTTGCCATCGGCGGGAGGGTGCGCGGCGAAGGCCCTCGTCGCAAGCCACATGGGGTCCAACGCGGCCGCGAGAGCGCCGGCAACCGCGTGGAAACGCGCGCGCGCGCCGATGGCAACCGAGCGGGAACCAGGGGCCCGAAAGGCCTATTTTCCTCGACGCGCGCGGGAGGGCACGGCGGTTGCTGAGGCCCGCGCCATGACCACCTCTCGCCCGACGCTCCTCTTGCTTCTTCTCGCGCTGTCGACCTCCGCGTGCGGCGGCGTCGCGCTCGTGCCGGACCAAAGCACGACCGAGCCCACAAGCACGCCGCCCCCCGGACCGACCAACGGACCGAATCGACCCGACCTGCCGCCCCCCGCGATCGACGAAGAGCCTCGTCCCGTCACGGAGCCGCAGTCGCCTTGCGACGTGAGCGCGCTCGCGTGGAGCTCCGGATCGTTCGCGCTCTCGACGATCGCGCTCCCATCGATGCGGCTCGCGCCCGTGGGGACGCTGCGTTGCTACGTGCCGCCGGGCTCGGGCGTGAACGTGGAGAGCCTCGTGGACCTCACCGTCACGACCGAGGGGGTCGGATACGCGCTCACGATGAACGGGTATCTTGCACGCATCACCGTCGTGCCCGGCGCGCCATCGTGCGAGATCGTGACGCGCTTGCCCGAGGCGGAGACGCGTCGTTACCTCGGGATCGCGACGGTGAAAGGTCCGTCGGGGCGCGACGAGCTCGTGACCCTCCGCGCAGGCACGGCGGCCGAGTACCGCGACGACGGCGCTTACCACCACACCCTCGTCGCGATCGATCCGACGTCGCTCGCGAGCGAACCGCGAGGCACCGTCGACGCCGGCTCGTACCCCGATCACCTCGACGCGAGCGGGAGCGGCACGCTGCTCCTCCGCTACGCGAGCGACGTCGTGGAGGTGGGCCGCAACGGCGCGACGGTGCGCACCTTTGCGCCACTCGGCCTCGCCAAGTGGCGCTCGACGCTCGCCACCCGCGACACCTGGTACGCGATCGGGGACGTGCACGACGCGCCGAACGGAGGCGGCTTGCCGACGTACGCGTACGATTTTGCGACCGGACGCACCACGAGCGGGCCGATGGTGACCCCCGCGGTGCAGTCGAACGGCCTCGTCGTCGGCGCCTCGTATTGCGCTTCGACGCATTGAGCGAGATGTAGGTCCCGCGCGATCGTCGCAGCGTGCTTTCGCCGCGCGCGTGGGTCGCGTAAATTGAACGTTATGCCCTTCTCTTCGCGCGTCGCGATCGTGGCCGCGCTCGGCGTGGTGGTGGCGGGCGCGTGCACCTTCTTGAACCCGCTCGACGGCTACACGGACGGCGACGCCGGCACGCCCGTCGACGACGCGGGCACGAGCCTCGCCGACACGAGCGCGAGCGCGGACGCGAGCGTCACCGAAGATGGCGCGTCCGCCACGTGCAATCTACGTAAGGCCCCCGAGCGGGCGGAGGGCGGCGCCGGCGGTGGAACCCTCACCTTCGTCAACGCGCTCGACAGCTTCGAGTTCAGCGATCCGAGCGATCCCGCGAAGGCCAACCGCACCGGGCTCGATCTCGACGGGGTGTGCACCTGCCCCGGCACTCGCTCGTGCCGCCCGCTCAAGGGCGCCGGGATCTGCGACTACCCCGACGGGGTCGACAACGCGGCGGGCGAGTTCTTCCTCTCGCTCTTCTCCGTCATCGGCCGAGAAGCCAACGAAACCGCGAAGATACGACGCGGCGAGCACGGGCTCGTCGTCCGCTTGCGCAACTACAACGGCCTCCCCGACGACGACGAGGTCGAGGTCGCGATCTTCAACAGCTTCGGCCTCGACATCCCCGCCGACGCCGGCCTCCCCGACGGCGCCGCGCCGGTCCCCAAGTTCGACGGCACCGATCGCTGGACGATCGATTCGAAGTCGCTGCTCGGCGGAGCCGCGTACGTGCCCAACATCGTCGACGCGCGCGCGTACGTGCGCGGCGGGGTCGTCGTCGGCAAGGTGAACAACTCGATCCGGATCGGCCCGTATATCGTCCCCATCACCGCGGGCGTCCTCACCGCGCGGCTCAAGAAGATGGGCGACTCGTTCGGCGTCGACGAGGGCATCGTCTCGGGCCGGTCGAACGCGCGCGAGCTGCTCACCGCGCTCGAGAACGTGCCGAACCCGCTCGACAAGTCGAAGTACCTCTGCGGCGCAGACGCGGTGTTCACGAACCTCCGCGACCGCTTCTGCGCGAACCTCGACGTCGCCACCGATCCGACCCTCGACGGCAAAGAGTCTCCCTGCGACGCCGCGTCGTTCTCCATTCGGTTCACGTCGTCGCCCGCCGAGCTCGGAAAAGTGGTCGACACCGGCGCGCCACGGAAGCCGTGCGGCGAGAGCTGGGTCGCGACCTGCCCGCAGTGAGCCCCGAACGCGGGCGCGCTTCTCTAGAATCGACCGCCGAGCCCGCCCATCGCGCCGCCCTCGACCCCGAAGAACCAGGGTGAAACCGCGGTTTTTTGGCCAGACGCCGGCGCGGGAGGGAGGGAGCGTCGTTTCATCTCGAAGCGCTCGGGCACGTAGCTCCACTGCGCCTGCGCGATGCCGACGAGACCGGTGAACGCGAGCGCGCCGACCATCGTCAGGTTCGCGGTGCGAATCGTCACCGCGCGATCGCGGTAAGCCTGCGCGATGCGATCGGGATCGCCGCGCGAGAGCTCGTCTTCTTTGCTCGATTGGGCGGAGAGGTAGAGCGGGAGCGTGATCATCGTTCCGAGGACGAGCGCGCTCTCGACGCCGAGGAAGATCGCGCCGAGCCCGGTTTGCCCGTTTTGGAACTGGCCTGCGCCGAACGGCACGAGCGCGAAGAGACGCGAGCTCCGCACCGTGATGCGCTCCTCGGTCGCCAGCTCTTGCACGCGGAGGAGCCACGCCTCACGCGCCTTTCGATCGGCGTCCTCCCGTGCTTTTCGTTCGGCGTCGAGGCGGGCGCGCTCGGCCGAGGCCGCGTTCAGCTTCGCGCGGAGCTGCCCGCGCGTGTCGATGAACAAGTTGATGACCTCGGTCGGGAACGTGAGCGGATCCGGCTCGTAGAGCTGGTCGTCCAAGAGCAACGTCTCGAAGAGCCCCGCCGCTGCGTCGCGGTTCCGCTGCGCGACCGCGATCGCCCCGAGGTACATCCGCGCGAGCGACGTCTGCGCCGAATCGCGGCCCGTCTCTTGGGGATCGAGCACCTTGCGAAAGTGCGTCTCGGCCTCGCCGAGGTTCTTCGCGACGTAGGCGGCGCGGCCCTTGTCGAGCTCCGCTTGCACGTCGGCCCACACGACGCGGGGAGCCGCGAGCAAGGCGCAGCCGATCGCCCACCCGAAGGCGACTCTCCGCCAGAAATGCCTACGGTTTCCGGTACGCCGTCCCACGACCACGCCAGAATCGCACAAGATGGCATCGGCGTGGGAGCGTGTAGGAAATCGGCGCTATCTATCGGCGTTTTTGCCTAAGTGAGCGTCACTCCTGGGCGAACGCGATGCGGGAGAGGGTGCCGCCCTTGAGCTGCACCCGTGTCTTGCGCTGCGTCTCGAGCTCCACCACGTAGACGTCCTCGTAGGCGGGGCCGCCGATCGGCATCGGGACGTTTACCGTGGAGCCCGCGCGGAAGGTCATGTTGGGCCGCTTGTCGATGCCGTACGAGTGATCGGAGCGGCCCTCGACGAAGAGCTGAGCGTCGCGGATGCGGAGCGCCACCTCGACGCGCACGGGCCCCTCGCCGGCCGGCACGACGCGCTTGTCCGGGACACATAGGTTCGCGCGGCACGCGAACATGAGCTCGTGCGGCTGATCGTCGATCGTGATGACACGATCGGGGCTCACGTCGCCGGACGGAGTGCCGTCGATCGCGAGGAGCACCCCCTGCGCGGGGACCACGCTCGCGAAGCCGAGGACCCGTGTCTTTGGCGCCGCAGACGGCTTCGGCACGACCACCGTGGGCCGCGCGACCGGTCGCGACGCGGAGGACGACGCCGCGCTCGACGCGCTCGGGATGACGGGAGGCTCCGACGACCTCGCGGGCGGGAGCAGCACCGACGTGACCGACGTGACGGCGTGTGGCGGCGGGCGAAGCGTACGCGTGAGGCCGAACGCGCTCGAGCCGAGCACGACACCGGCGAGCACGAGGGGCAAGACCCGCTTCGCGAGCGCGCGACGTTCCTCCGAGCGCCGAAGGCCGGTGACGAGACGAATCAGCTTGGCGTCGTGGGGAGCGAACGCGAGCGCGCGGTTGTAATCGGCGGCCGCCGCGAGCAGGTCGCCCTTCGCGCGCTCACCGTCACCGAGGGCGCGCAGCTTCGTCACCATCTGGGCGGCGTGCTCGTCCTCGTATTCGCCAGGAGCGTCGAAAAACGCCTCCACGTCGAGGCGCGGATCGGTCACGTCGAGGCGCTTCAGCTCGTCGCACAGGGCGTCGCGCATAGCGCGGACCGAGGGAAAGCGGTCCTTTGGCTCGCGCGCGAGGGCACGATCGCAGATGCGCGAGAACGCAGTCCCGACGACCGGGCGCTCCTGTTCGGCCTTCGTGTAGACCCCTTCGAGCACGCGGCGAAGCACTTGCGCCGGGTTCTGTCCCTCGAACGGGAGGTGACCGACGAGGCACTCGTAGAGGAGCACTCCGGCCCCGAAGACGTCGGCGCGCTCGTCGACGTCGGTGCCTTCGATTTGCTCCGGCGCCATGTGGGCGGGGCTGCCGAGCACCTGCCCGGTCGACGTGACCCCTTGCGCGTCGAGGAGCTTCGCGATGCCAAAATCGGTGAGCTTTATCCGCACCCGCGCGAGGTCGCCAGAAGCGTCGCGCGCCGCTTCGCTGGCGGTGGCCTCTCGGTGCTCGACGAGCACGTTCTCCGGCTTCACGTCGCGGTGAACCACGCCGGCCTCGTGCGCGCTGGAGAGGGCGGCGAGCACGTCGATGACGATCGCGACACCGACTTCGGGAGGCAGCGCGCCATGGGTGGCGAGCACCTTTCGAAGACTGGGACCGCGCACGAGCTCCACGACGAGGAACTGCTCTGCGTCGTCCTCCCCCGAGACGTCGAACACCTCGACGATGTTGGGGTGACGCAGCATCGCCACGGCGCGCGCCTCGGTCGCGAAACGAACCGCGACCTCGGTGGAGTCGCGGAGGTGGGCGTGGAGGAGCTTCACCGCGACGTCGCGGCCGAGCCGCGGATCGTGGGCCCGGTAGACCGTAGCCATGCCGCCGTGTCCGAGCTCCTCGATCACCTCGTATTTTGCGAGGGACGGGAGCCGCGGCGCACGCGGAACGGGGCTCGTTTTCGCCACCATGGCCGCTTTACGTTAGCGTTTTTTCGGACGCGCGGAGCACCTTCGCGAAAAACGCGAGCGCCCTCCAAGGCAGGGGTGAGGCCCCCGCCGGCGAAGAGACACTCAGGCGAGAGCGCTTCGTGGCGTCGCTCGGTCCTGCGGACCTCCCTCCCCACCGTCCATCGTGCCCCCTGTACGAGCTGCGCTCGTACGGTCGGCACGGATGGGTTCGTGGCGTCGCTCGGTCCTGCGGACCTCCCTCCCCACGGTCCATCGTGCCCCCCGTACGAGCTGCGCTCGTACGGTTGGCACGGGTTGGTTCGGCTCAGCCGGCCTTGGGATCGCCGATGCCGTGACGGCGGAGATAACCGCGGACGTGGGCGCGTTCCATCGCCGCGCGGCGACCGATCTCGCTCACGTTGCCGCTGCACTCCGCGTAGAGCGCGGTGAAGTACTCGCGCTCGAAACGGGCGAGCACGTCGCGCTTCGCGTCTTGGAAGGTGCGACCGCGGGTGGGCGTGGAGTCGCTGGAGGCGACGAGCGGCGCGAGGTGCTGCGCGAGATCGAGCGGCCCCTCCTTGCCGAACGCGAGGGCGACCGACACGACGTTGCGGAGCTCGCGGACGTTGCCGGGCCAGTCGTGGCGCATGAGGCGCTCGAGCGAATCGCTCGTGATGCGGCCGTAGGCGTCTTTGTCGCCGATATCGTGCATCATTTTGCGAACGAGGGCGGGGATGTCCTCGAGGCGCTCGCGGAGCGGGGGCAGCTCGACGCGGAGCTGCGCGACGCGGAAATACAAGTCGCTTCGGAACGTTCCCGCGTTCACCTCGCGGACGAGGTCGCGGCGCGTGGCGGCGATGACACGCACGTTCACGGGGCGGTAGTTGTTCGACCCGACGCTCTTGATGCGCTGCTCGGCGAGGGCGCGAAGGAGCTTCGGTTGCACGTCGACCGGGAGCTCTCCGAGCTCGTCGAGGAAGATGGTGCCGCCGTCGGCTTCGACGAAGGGCGAGACGCGTTTGTCGACCGCGCCGGTGAAGCTTCCGCGCTCGTGACCGAAGAGCGCGCTCTCGGCGAGGGAGGGCGGGATCGCGCCGCAGTCGACGACGACGAACGGCTTGTTCGCGCGCATGGAAGCCTGGTGAATCGCTTGCGCGACCAGCTCCTTGCCGCAGCCCGTTTCGCCGAGGATGAGCACGGTGAGCTCGGTCGGGGCGGCCTTGCGGCAGCGCTCGAACACCGCCCGCATGCCCGCGCTCGAGCCCACGAGGGGACCAAAGCCGGCCACGTCGGGGATGTCGACCGTCTCGGGTCCGGTGGGCGAGAACTCGAGGAGCGACTCGCCGACCGTGAAGAGCGTGGGCTTCAGCAGGTACACCTCGCCGATGCGGGTGTCGCCGAGGAACGTGCCGTTACGGGAGCCGAGGTCGCGCACGCGGACCCCCCTCTCGGTGGCCACGAGCTCCACGTGGACGGCGCTCACGCGCTTGTCGTCGAGGACGAGGTCGCAGGCCTCGTTCCGGCCAATCACGGTGATCTCGGGGCCGATCTCGATGTGCGGCTTGTTGCCGACACCCTTCTTGACCGTCAGAGTGCCGCCCCGGACCTCCAGGCGCCCCTTTGCGACGATGGTGTTTTCCACGGTTTTCCGTTTTTAACACGGAACCACTTCGCGAGAGCAACTGCCTTTCTTCTCGGGAGGCTCGAAGCGGGGCCTCCGAGCCTGGGCGCAGGCGCGCGGCAGATGGCGGGGAGGCCAGAAATTTCGTAGGATGACCTCGTAGCTTGGTCCCCGAATACCCTCGTTCTTCGCCGTCGTCCGCCCGCCCCCTCCCCGCTCCCATCGCCCGCCCACTTTCCGTGGCGGCGTTTTTGGGGGCCCTCGGGGCCCTGCTCTACGCTTGCGCAGCGTCCGAGCCGCCCTCGTCCTACGCCGGCGACGGGGGAGGCAGTATGCGCGACGGCGCCGCGGTCGATGGCCCGCCCCTCATCCCGCCGCGCCCGAGCGACGCTGGCCCCGCTGGGGACTGCGCCCGGTACTGCGCGCTCGTCTCGGAGAGCTGCACCGGTTCGTTTGCACAATACACGGACACGGCGCAGTGTATGGCGGTGTGCGGGGCGCTTCCCGCCGGGATCGCGGGCGATCGTGAGGGCAACACGGTCGCGTGCCGGCAAACCTACGCTGGCAACGTCGCGAAGACCGATCCGACCACGTACTGCCCCGCCGCGGGTCCGTTCGGTGGCGGCGTCTGCGGCGAGCGCTGCGACGCATTTTGTGGTCTGGCGTTCGCGATTTGCCCCCGCGCTCCGTGGGAGAGCACCCCGGCGTGTGTCACGGCGTGCACGAACCTGCGCTTTACGGAGACGGGCGACGACTCGGGCGAGGGGCTCGCCGGTCCCATGTTCGGTGACACGCTGAACTGCCGAACGCGGCGCTTGCTCGAGGCGCTCGCTGTGCCCGAGGAGTGCAACGAGATCGGCAAGGGCGGCGCCTGCATGAACGACGCGACCGTACCCGGCCGCGACGAATAGGCCACGAGCGGCCCTCGCCGGCGCGACTCGCGACGACAGGAGCCCGGCTCAGAGGCCGCACCGCCCTCTCGAATCCTTACTGCTTCGCGAACGCCGAGCCGTTCCACACCATGCGCAGGCTCTTGGTTTTTCCCCACGGGAGAAGCACCGGCACGCCCTGCGGCGAGACCTCGCCCTCCGAGAAGGGGCAGTTCTTCTCGGTGAAGCCGCGCGCGGTGCCGGGGCGGACGTCGATCTCGAAGCCCTTGGTCTTGCTGGGCACGAACTGCACGAGGCCCTGGACGCGGGAGCCTTGAATCTCACGGGCGGTCTCGACCGATAGAAGGCGCGTGATGCGCTCGCCGGCGGCCGAATACACGAGCATCACCTCGCTGTCGGTCGTGGGGTTCAGCTTCACCTTTCCACGAATGACGATCTCGGCGAGGCCGTCGCCGGTGATGTCGCGCGCGGTGACCTCGGAGATGTCCTCCGGCGTCGCAAAATCGGTGAGGCGCGCGAACGCGTACTGCGTGCCGCCCTTGTATCCCGGGCCGAGGATCACGAGATCGCGGCCCATCACGACGACACGCTCCGGCCGCGCGTCGCCGTGCACTTGCACCTTCAAGTCGACCTTCGCGCGCGTGCCCGCCGCCACGTGCTGGTCGGCGAGGTACGCGTCGTAGAGGCGAGTGCCGAGATCCTGGCCCTTGCCGACCGCGGGGGTGGGTACGTCGCGCGGGATGGGATCCTGCGCGCCGACCCGAGGCGCGTCGGGCTTTTGGCCTGCCTGCGCGACCTCCTTGTCCTTCGTGAACTTGGTGCCATCGAAGCGATACGACTGCGATTTTACCGCTCCCCAGGGGAGGAGCAGCGCCTCGGTGTCGGCGAGGCCCGGCTCCCGGTACGACGCGAGATCCCAGCCCGCCGCGGGCTCGACCGTGACCTCGATTTCGCCCTGCGAGACGCGGAGGGCGTTCGAGATCTTCTTCGCCCCCTGCGACACCGCGACCTCGTGCGAGAACACGGTGTCCGGCTCGTCCTTCGAGAAGGCCCACACCTCGAACGCCTCGTGCGCGACCCCTTGATGCACGACGCGCTTGCGAACGAGGAGCGCGTCTTTTCCGCGCCCGGCGAGATCGCGGGCTTCGACGCGGACGAGCTCCCCCTGGAGCTCGCGGAAGAAGAACTGCTTCCCGCCGCGGTAACCGGGGCCACACACCGTGAAGTACTTATCGAAGACGCTGATGCGCTCCTTCATGGCGTCGCCGGCGACGTCGGCGAAGAGCTCGATCTTCGGGACCGCGTTCGCGATCCCCTTCGGCTCGAGGAGCCCCTCGACGACGGCGCGTTCGGCGGCGGTGGGGAGCGCCGCGAGGTCCGTCGGCGACGACTCGCCTCCCCCGCTCGTCGCGAGCACGCCGCGCTCGGTCTTGCCGTCGCCGTCGTGGTAGCGGAGCGCGGCGCGGAGGCCGACCCGCATCGTGCGCGCCTCGGCGAACGTGGCCCACGGGATCTGCGCCTCGAAGGTGAGCCCCGTCTTGCCGACCGGCGCCTCGACGACCTTGGATCCCGGCACGTCGCGCCCCTTCTGCGGACCGGAGAGGTAGCGCACCGCGCCCGCGGTCTCGCCCGATTTGCCAGGAAAAATACCGATCTCGTAGACCTGGTACTTGCCCGCCGACCCGGGGAACGCGAGCGCGAACGAGACATGGTCCTCGCCCTCGTTGAAGCGTGCAGTACGCACGTAATGGGGATCTTCGATCTCGCCGCCGACGACGATCCGCGTGTCGTCGTACTGGAGCGCCGCTGCGAACGTGACACCGTCGGTGCTCCCGCGGAGCGTCTTTGCGGGGGTGCGCGGGGGCCACTCCTTGAGCACACCGTCGAGCTTGACCGGCGTCTCCTTGTCGAGCAGCTCGGCGCGGAGGGGGCCCGTGAGCGCAGTCTCGTAGCCGCTCGGGTTCGCGTTCACGCCGCCACCGAGGGCCGCGAGCCCACCTTGAGCTGCCGCCATCGCGCCGATCGAGTCGTCCTCGGCGTGCTTCTTCGCGTCTACCTCGGCGGTCTTCGGCGCGGGTGGGCCTCCGCAGCCCACGTGCACGAGCTGACCTAGGACGAGTCCGACCGCGAGCGCCGTACGGGAGAGCTTCATGGCGCGCTAGGTTAGTCGAGCCGGCGAGCGGGTCGAACGGTTTCGGCCAGTCCCACCGCGCGGCGCGGCTGGCGCAGCCTACGTGCTTCGGTTTCAGGCACGTGGCGCCGGTCCCGAAGGGTCAGCGCTTGCGAGACATCGGGCCGAGGTCCGCGCCGACGACCCGCATCCGCTGAAGCAGCTTCGAGAGCTCGACCACCGGCACGATGGACACCGAGAGCGCGACGAGCACGCCCCAGTGCACGAGGGGCATTCCGTACGTTTGAAAGACGGTCCGCAGCGCTGGGACGACGACGGCGACGAGGTGGATCGCGCCGCTCGCGAGCACCGCGAGCACGAGGGGCCTCGACCAGGCGGGGCGCAGGCTCACGATCGATCGGGTCGCCGAGCGGCACGAGAACGCGTGAAAAAGCGGGGAAAGCGCG
Source organism: Myxococcales bacterium (assembly GCA_013297655.1). GTDB lineage: Bacteria > Myxococcota_A > Polyangia > Polyangiales > Polyangiaceae > JAAFHV01. The sequence continues at coordinate 44,031 of JAAFHV010000026.1, forward strand.
AGCAAGGAGAACGCGATCGCGCGGCCGTAGGCGACCCTGTCGACACCGGCCGAGACCTCCCACGGCCACACGTAGCAGCCGATCCCGATCGCCCCCATGACAAGCCCCACGATCCCGATCCCGAGGTACTCGCGCCCTCCGAGGAGGCCGTCGGACGTCTTGCGCGGCGGCTCCATCATCTGCGACGCGTCCGGAGGATCGATCCCGAGGGCCAGCGCCGGGAGCCCGTTCGTCACGAGGTTGATCCACAGGATCATGATCGGACGGAACGGCGGCAGGCTCGGGACGAGCGACGTGCCGAGCACCGCGACGACGAGGCCGGCGTTCGACGACAACAAAAAGAAGATGAATTTCTGAATGTTACGCCAGATCGCGCGCCCCTCGCGGACCGCGTGCACGATGGTCGCGAAGTTGTCGTCGGCGAGCACCATGTCGGCCGCCGCGCGGGCGACGTCGGTGCCGTTTTTTCCCATCGCGATCCCGATGTGCGCCTCGCGCAACGCGGGGGCGTCGTTCACGCCGTCCCCCGTCATCGCGACGACGTGACCGCGCGCCTTGAAGGCCTTCACGATGCGGAGCTTCTGCTCGGCGGTCACGCGCGCGAAGACACGCGTCGCGTCGATGCGCGCCGCGAGGCCGGCGTCGTCGAGCGCGGCGAGCTCCGAGCCCGTGAGCGCGATCGCCCCCTCGTCCCAGATCCCGAGCTCGCGCGCGATCGCCACCGCGGTGAGCTTGTGATCCCCGGTGATCATGACGGCGCGGACCTGGGCCTCGGCGCACTCGCGGACCGCTTCTTTCACTCCGACGCGGGGCGGATCGATCATGCCCACGAGCCCGACGAAGCGCAGCCTTTGCTCGATGTCGACCCCGCCCTCCCCAGCGTCCGCGTCCGCGTCAGCGTCAGCGTCGTCGAGGCTCTTTCGTGTGATCTCGCGCCGCGCGACGGCGAGCACACGGAGGGCCTTCGCGCTCATGCGGTCGGCCTCGGCTTGAATCTCGGCGCGCGAGACCTCGGACAGCGGCACGATCCCGTCTTCGAGCTCCACGTGCACGCAGAGGGGGAGCAGCACGTCGCAGCTCCCCTTGGTGTGGACGATCTCGCTCCCTTCGGCGTCGAGGGTGACCACCGTCATACGCTTACGATCGCTGTCGAAAGGGATCTCGCGGAGGAGCTTGTGGCTCGGCAAAATGGACTCCTTCGGGAGCCCGCCTTTCTCCGAGAGCGTGAGCAGCGCCCCCTCGGTCGGATCGCCGATCACTCGCCGCATGCCGTCGGCGTCGGCCTCGAGCTTGGCCGTGTTCGCGAGCGCGACGGACGCGAGCAGATGGCGAAGCGGCGCGTACTCGATGTCGGCGACGCTGGCGTCCTCGTTCCGGATCTCGCCATCCGCGGCGTAGCCCGTGCCCGTCACGTGATAGGCCCGGCCTCCACAAAAGACCTCGCGGACCGTCATCTCGTTTTGGGTGAGGGTGCCCGTCTTGTCGGTGCAAATCACCGTCGCGCTGCCGAGCGTCTCCACCGCGGCGAGCTTGCGCACGATGGCCCCTCGCCGCGACATACGCTGCATACCGAGCGCCAACGTAATCGTCGTGATCGCAGGGAGGCCCTCCGGGATCGCGGCGACGGCGAGGCTCACCGAACCGAGCAACACCTGCTGCCAGGTCTCTTTTGCGAGGAAGAGGCCCCACACGAAGATCAACGCCGAGAGCGCGAGACAGCCCCACAGGATGCGCTTCCCGAAGGCATCGAGGCGCTCCTCGAGCGGCGTCTTCGCGTCCGTCGGCGCCGACATGAGCGTCGAGAGCTTGCCGAGCTCGGTCCGCGTCGCCGTCGCGACGACGAGCGCGCGCGCCTTCCCGCGGACGACCGAAGTGCCCACGAAGAGCATCGTCGCGCGGTCTCCGAGCGGCGCGTCCTCGGCGAGCTCGGCGCGTGCGTCCTTCGTCGCGGGCACCGACTCGCCGGTGAGCGCGGACTCTTCGACGGCGAGATCGACCGACTGGATGAGGCGCGCGTCGGCGGGGATCGCGTCGCCCGCTTCGAGCTCGATCACGTCGCCCTCGACGACCTCTCGCGCCTCGACGACACGAAGGTCGTCGTCGCGACGCACCCGCGCCGCGGGCGACTGCATCTTCTCGAGCGCGTCGAGGGCGGCCTCCGCGCGCCGCTCCTGCACGTAGCCGAGCACCGCGTTGAGCACGACGATGAGGATGATCGAGATAGCGTCGCCCCAGCGCGTGAGGAAGGAGTCGCTCGTGTTGCCGGCGCCGTTGATGACCGCGACCACACCGGCGACGACGAGCGTGCCGACGATGGGATTCGCGAACTGGCCGAGAAACTGCCGCAACGCGCTCGGCTTCGTGGCCTTCGGGAGCACGTTCTCGCCGAGGCGCTCGAGGCGCGCCTTGGCCTCGATCGAAGTGAGGCCCGCGCTCGGGCTCGTCGCGAAGCGCGCGAGCAACGCGTCCACCGTGCCCGTGTGGAGCGCCTCGCCATCGGCCCTATTTTTCGCGGTCGTCGGGGTCACGCGCTACGCATCATGCGCGCACGGGCTCCGATTTTGAACGACCTCGTTCACGTCTCGCGGCTCGGGTGCAAAAGGTGCGCTCGTCAATCACGCACGCGCACGGACGAGCGCGGCGCGGGCACCGGAGACCATCGCCGTCGCGATCGCGACCCCGAGCAAGAGGCCCGCCGCTTCGCCGACGAAGAGCCCCGTGCAGCGCAACGCCGTGACGCCGAGGGTCCCCGCCGCGATCCCCGCGGGGCCTCCGAGATCCGCGCGACCGCGACCGCGCGGAGCCAAAAATGCCGCCACGAGCCCGATCGCCGCGCCCGCCGCGAAGCAGCACCCCGGCATCGTGCAGCACGGCCCCACGATGGCTGCAGGATCCATGTTCGCGCAGCACGGGCGGAGCACGCTCATGGGCAAGATCCACGTGACGAGACCGAGCACGATGCCACGCCGCACGCCCTGGCCGAGCGAGGTGCCACGCCACTCGGAAAAAAAGACGATCGCGAAGACGAGCGGTGCGACCACGGCCGACACCGGCCCGCGCACCACCACCGACAGCCCCACCAGCGCCGCGGTCACGGCGAGCGCGCGAACGAGGGCGACCTGCCGTCGGCCCGATTCGTAGGCCAAAAGTGCCCTATTTTGAATATCGTCAGTGCTCAAGCTCGCCTCCTCGGAGGATCGCGCGAAGGTGCTGATAGGCGCGGGAGAGGCGCTTTCGGAACGTCGCGTCCGGGATGTCCGGGCGCGCCGCGTGACCGAGCGCCGACGCGATCGCGGCAGCGTGGTCGCCCTCGAGGGAGTCGATCGCGCGCCGAAGCGCGGACTCGAGCTCGTCGCGGAGGAGCATCTCTTCGGCGGAGGGCTCGCCCGAGGGGATCTCGAGCGACGCGGAGGCCGTGGCGGACGCCGCGGCGGAAGAACGGGAGCGCGTCGCACGAGACGTGTCGCGACGCTGCTCGGCGCGGATCTCGTTGGTGCAGACCGCGTAGAACCAAGGCAGCACCGGGCGCCCAGGCGTAAATTCGCTCGCCTTCGCGAACACCTTGAGGAGCGCGTTTTGGGCCGTGTCCTCGGCCTGCGCGGCGGGCAAACGGCAGCGGGCGAACCTCGCCGCGCGAGGACGAAGGGCACGGAAGAGGGGCTCGAAGGCCGCGCGATCGCCCGAAGCGAGCCGCGCCATCCATCCGTCGAGCTCCGCTTCCGTGACCGTCATGTCATCCGCCGGGCTTCGCCTTCGCGGCTCCACCGTGCGCTTTGCAGCACGCGGCGCCCGGATGACAGCACGCAGCGCCGGGGTAACAGCACCCCTCCCCCTCCGATGCGCGCGCTCGGGCCTCGTATCCGACCCCCAACGCGACGGCAGCGGCCGTCATCGCCGCGAGGACAAGACCTCGTCGTGCCTTCAAGTAACTCAGCATGGCCAATGGCTCCTTTCGTGGCTTCTAGTCACGAGCTGCCGCTCCGTGACCGGCCACGTGTCGAATCTCTCGAGAGACCGCGAGCGGCGACCGCAGCGTGGCGAAAACCTGGGTCTTTTCGGGCTTGTGGGCGTTCGACGCGCCGGGCCAGTGCGGCGCGAGGACGGACGCCGCCCCGGGGCGTTCGAGCGACGTGGACTTGCGCGGCGACGCTCCCAGACTGCGGACACGAGACGGCCGAGCGAATCGGTAGACTCGCTCGGCCTCGTCGTCGTTCGCGCACCCGCGAAGGGCGTGCTCGCGTGCGTTCAGCGCCCGGCTTTTCGCGCCTGCCCGGTGGCCTCGGCTTCCATCTCTTCGAGGGCGGCGGCAAGCTCGTCCTCTTCCTTCGATGCGGACGCGGACGGCGGTGCGGCGGGAGGCGCCTGCACGCGCGCCTGCACCGACTCTTGCGGAGCCGACGGTGCATCGGCGGGCGCGAGGCCCATCTTGCGCTTGAGCGCGGCCAAGTCGTCCTCGGCGCCGGCGTTGCGCTCGAGGCTCTGGAACTTATGAGCCAAGCTGTCGCCGGTGTACTCCTCTTGCAGCTCGGCGCCCGCTTCGGCTTCGGCTTCGAGCTGGTCGATTTTCGCCGACATGCGGTCGAAGGTCTCGAAGGCGCTCTGATCTTTGAGACCGTGCATGGTCTCCTGGATCGACTTCTGCGCCTCGGCGCGCTTCTTCCGCGCGATGAGGACGTTCTTCTTGCGCTTCGCCTCCTCGATCTTGTCGTTCAGCATGCGGAGCGCGCGCTTGAGCTGATCGACGGAGGCCTTCTGTTTGGCCCACTGATCGTTGAAGGTCTGGGAGAGGGCGTCGTGCTCCTTTTTGCGTGAGAGCGCCTCTTTTGCGAGCTCTTCGTTGCCGGCGCGGAGGGCCATCATCGCCCTTCGCTCCCACTCGGCGCCGTTCGCGGCTTCTTGTTCGTACTGCTTGGCGAGGCGCTTCTCGTCCGCGATCGAAGCAGCGACCTGCTTTTTCGCCTCGACGAGCTGATTGTTCATGTCCAAAACGATCTGGTTCAGCATCTTCTCCGGATCTTCGGATTTGCTGATGAGATCGTTGAGGTTCGACTTGATGAGCTGCGCGAGGCGGCTGAAAATTCCCATGTTTTTTGTGATCTCGCGGGTCGAGCTACGGGATAACGGCGGGCTACAAAACTAGCGGGCTACGAAACGGAGTGGCGATCGGGAGGCGCGCGGGTGCGCGGCGCCTCACGTGCCGGAGGTCGACTCTTCGGCGAGAGCGGCGAGGCCCGGCACTTGCTGCGCGAGCGTCACGTCGATCTCGTCGAGCATCGCCTCGAGCTCGTTGTAGTCGAGGTTCTCGAGCTCGAGCGCGCTCGTGAGCACGATGTTCTCTTCCTCGAGCCCGAAGCTCGTGTGCACCAACGTGCTCGCGTTGAGGGAGAGCAGCTTCCGGAAAAACGAGACGCCTCCCTTCGCTGGCGCGAGACCCACGTTCACGCGCGTGACGACGAGCGGCGGGTCCACCTGAAGCGCGATCGGCGGCATCGCGTCGCTCGACGCGCGAAGCACGTAGGTGCCGTGCTTGTCCTCGCGGGGTGCGAACCTCCGGTTCATCTTGTTCAGGTAAGCCTCGACGTCTTTCTCCGTGCGCATGTACGAACCCCTCGTTCTTTTCGGCAAGCTCGCCGCGGCCGTGCCCCGGAGAGCGGGGCGCGGGACGAACGTTGCCACTTTACCGAAACCGGCAAGCCTGAGGAGGCGCATTCGTCGGTCATGCCGATCGCCGGCGCCCCTCGCCGCCGGAGCTGGCCGCGCCGCGCCGCGTGACGTGCCGCAGGACGACGCGGCCGAGCGGGCGGTGCGTTTGCGCGGGCCGGTGGCTTTCTCCGTGCCTGGTCAGCCGCGGGGCAAAGATGAGAGCCCGACGGTGAAAAACCCCGGAGTGGCCCGTCGATTCCCGGGAATTCGGCCGTTGTGTGCTACCGTAGTCGTTGCATGGGAGCGGACTCCAGGATCGCCGCGGGGACCATCCTCGGCGGCAAGTTCCGCATACGCCGTCTGTTGGGACAGGGCGGCATGGGGGAGGTCTACGCGGGCGAGGGGCGCCGCGGAGAGAAAGTCGCGATCAAAGTCCTCCACGACCGCGCCGCGCAAGACCCAGACCTGGTCGCGAGGTTCAACCGCGAGGCCGAGATCGCGCGCAGCATTCGCTCCGACTATGTCGCGGCGGTGCTCGGCTCCGGCAAAGAGCGCGACGGCCGCCTCTGGATCGCGTTCGAGCGGCTCGTGGGCGAAGGTCTCGACGAGCGCCTCCGCCGTGAGCAGTACCTCGCGTTCGGTGAGGTCACGCCAATCGTCGACGACTCGCTCGAGGGCCTGATGGCAGCCCACGCCGCGCATGTCATCCACCGCGACATCAAGCCGGCGAACCTCTTCGTCGAGAAGCGAAAGCTCACCCAGCAGGAGCTCTCCGAGGGTGTCCACGAGGAGCGCACGCGGATCCTCGATTTTGGCGTGTCCAAGCTTCGCGCGGCCGCCGATCGCAAAAATGAGCCGTCGCTCACGGCCTTCGACGCGACGTTGGGCAGCTTCGCCTACATGGCGCCCGAGCAGGTCCGCGGCTCGGCGCGAGTCGACGAACGCGCCGATCTCTACGCGCTCGGCGCGGTCACGTTCCGCGCGCTTACCGGGCGGCTCCCGTTCGAGGGCACCAACGCCCTCACGCTCATCGCGCTCAAGCTCGACCGCGATCCGCCTACCCTCACCTCGACCACGGGCGACGAGTGGCCCCAGGCGATCGAGCGTTTCCTCTCCAAGCTCATGGCGCGCGATCGCGAGAACCGCTTTCGAACCGCCGAAGAGACCCTCGTCGCTTGGCGCAAGGTGAGCTCCGTGATGGACGACGTGCGACGCCGCGCCCCCCCCGAAGAGCAGCACGACGATCGCGGCGACCAGACCCAAGGCACGTTCGCCGACGACTACGATCTCCCGTTTCGCCGCTGACCGCGCTCGGCGTTGGCGTTGGCGTTCGCATCCTGCGTCCTGGGTGTGCGTCCGCCAGGAGCGTGCGCGCGCGGCCCGCTCCGCGACCCCGAGCTCGATCCGAAACGAGCTACCTGAAGCACTCCGGGTAGACCATGGCGGTCGCGTCGTCGCGCTTCAGGCCGTTGCAGTGCGCAGGTCGCTTCGGGGCGGGGGCTGTGGTCGCGGGGGTGGCCGATGGCGCGGGCACGAAGGGAGTCAGGCTCGAGGCAGCTTTCACGGTCTTCGGTACCACCGCGAGGTCGACCCGCTCGACCTCGGCGGAGGTGGGGCCGAGCGTGAGCTGCAAGGGGGCGAAGCCGGTCTTCGAGATCGTGACCGCGACCGGCCCTTGAGATATGTCGACCCTTGCGACGCCACGCTCCACCGCGACACCCACGCCGCTCGGGAGCATCACCTGCGCATCGGGGGGCGTGATGACGAGGCTCACGAAGCGCTTCACGTCGGCGCCAGGAGCGACGCTCGGCGCGGCGGCCGGCACGACGACGACGACGCTCGGCGAAGGCGCGGGGGGTGCGGTGGTGGCGCGACTCGGCCCCGAGCGAGAGACGAAGAGGATGAGGAACGCGCCGAGCACCAGCCCGAGGCCCACGCCGATCGCGACGCCCACGGTACGCGTGCGGCGGTGCCCCGAGAGGGGCGCCATCGTGGTCGCGGCGACGAAGTGGTTTGGCGCCGAGCGATCGTGGAAGTAGTCTGCGGGCACGTTGTAGTTGCCCGAGCGCGCCATGAGCTCGCCCACCGCGAGCGGCGTCATGCCCGCTGCGAGCGCGTCGAGGTCGGCCACGAGCGAGCCCATGTCCTGGTACCTACCTTCGGGCTTTTTCGTGAGGCATTTCAATATGACAGCCTCGAGCCCAGGCGAGACTGCGTTGGGCGGTACCACCAGCGATCGCGGCGGCGGCGGCGCCTTGTACATGTGCTGGGTAAGGATCCCCATGTAGTTGTCCGAATCGAACGGAACCTTCCCGCACGCCATCTCGTAGAGGATGATGCCGAGGGCGTAGATGTCGCCGCGGCTGTCGACGGGGAGGCCCGCGGCCTGCTCGGGAGACATGTAGTGCGGCGTCCCGAAGACGCTGCCGGTGCGCGTGAGGCGGCTCGCGGCGTTCGCCACCTTCGCGATCCCGAAGTCGAGGATCTTCACGAAGTCAGGATCGTTCGGGCGCGGTACGAGCATGACGTTGTCCGGCTTGAGATCGCGATGCACGATCCCCGCCGCGTGCGCCGCTTTGAGGCCCTCCGCGATCTGCCGCGCGATCGCGACGAGGCGCGGAGTGGGCAGAATCTTGAGGTCGTCCATGAGCGCGCCGAGGCTCTGCCCGTCGAGCATTTCCATCACGAAGTAGGCCGCCCCGTCGGGGAGCATGCCGAAGTCGGCGATGTCGACGATGTGGTGAGACCCGATCGACGAGGCGGCGCGTGCCTCGTTGAAGAAGCGCTCGAGCATGTCGCGATCGTCCGCGAGCTCTCGCTTCAGGATCTTCACCGCGACGCGCTTGTCGAGGCTCTTGTGGCGCCCGAGGTACACGACGCCCATGCCACCTTCGCCGAGCACTCGCTCGAGCACGTAACGCGCGTCGATGACCATCCCTGCGTAAGGGTCGAGGCGGTCGAGGCGCGCGTGCCCACCGGACGCGTCGGGCCGCGAGGGCGACGGATGGGCAGGGCCGTGCGGCAGCGTTCGCGGGTCGCTGGGCATCGTGCGTAGAAATGTACCCGAAGCACGCGTTTCGGGAAAGGGACGGCCGAGATCGGTGTTCGGATTGGGTGGGCCCCTCGATGGCCGCACCGCGTCGACTCCGCGGTTTTCGCGCTTTCCGTCGCGCCGCCTTTTTTGCCCAGCGGCTGCCCCGGCAGGCCCCCGCCACATGGCGCGCTCGACAGACCAGGGGGCTTGAAACGTGCCGTCGTCAGGGAGATTTTATGGTACGTGGTCTCGCTTTCATGGGGTACCCGCTCACAGTCGCGCTCCGCTATCTCGCGGCCAAGAAGCGGTCGTTCATCTCCATCGCGACCGTGCTCGCCACCCTCGGGGTCATGATCGGCGTCGCCGCGCTCGCGACGGTGATGAGCGTCACAGGCGGCTTCCACAAGCAGTTTCGCGACAAGGTGCTCGGCGTCAACGCCCACGTCTTGGTGCTCAAGTACTCGGTCGATTTCCGCGAGTACCCGGACATCATGAAGAAGGTCGCCGATGTGCCCGGCGTCCGCGGGGTCGCGCCGTTCATCATCAACCCGATGATGGTCACCCACGGCGGTCGCACCGCCACCGGCGTGCTCATGAAGGGCGTCGATCCGGCGCTCATGCCTAGCGTGCTCGACCTGCCCCGCCACATCGTCGAAGGCAGCGCGGACGGCTTGCGCAAGGCTGGCGCGAAGGCCCCCGAGCGCCGCGCCGACGCGTTCGATCCGTTGTTTCCGTCGATGCCCAAGGCCGACGCCGGAGCGCCCGCGCCAGACGAGAAACACTCGGTGCTCCGCGATCTCAACCCCGCCCCCGGCTCCACCGGCGCGCCGGTCGCGAACGGTGCGACCGCGCTCGCCGATCCGCTCGACGGCGGGGCGCTCGCGCCACACGAGCGGCCTCAGGTGCACGGCGACGTGACGCCCGACGGCGGCTACGCCAGCAAGCTCGATCTCGACGACGACGTGCTCCCCGAGTCGATCGATCCCGACCCGTGCAAGAGCCCGGAGCAGATCGCGAAGCTGCCTGGCGTCATCGTCGGTCGCACGCTCTCGAAGCAGCTCGGGGTCGGCCTCGGCGATTGTCTGCAGATCACGTCGCCCACGATCGGCATCTCGCTCGGCGCGAGCGGCGCGCGCCCCCCGATCGCCAAGCAGTTCCGGGTGATCGCGATCTTCGAGGCCGGGTTCGACCAGTACGACTCGAAGCTCGTCTACACCGACCTTTACGAGGCGCAGGCGTTCTACGATCAGGGCGACAGCGTGACCGGGGTCGAGATGACGATCGACGACATCGATCGCTCCGGCGAGGTCGCGAAGGAGATCGACAAGCGGCTCTCCAATGGCGTCTACCACACGATGGACTGGCGCGAGCTCAACCACGGGCTCTTCACCGCGCTCCTCATCCAGCAGATCGGCATGAGCTTCATGCTCGCGCTCATCGTGCTGGTCGCCGCGTTCACGGTCGTCGCCGTGCTCATCATGGTGATCCTCGATAAAAAGCGAGAGATCGCGCTCCTCAAGGCGCTCGGCGCGACCAACTACGCGATCATGAGGATCTTCCTCTACCAGGGCACCATCATCGGCCTCGTCGGTACGTCGCTCGGCTTGATGGTGGGCTACCTGTGCTGCCGCGCGATCGCCGCCTACCCCTTCCCGCTCGATCCGAAGGTCTATTTCATCTCCCACCTCCCGGTGCTCATCCGGCCGAACGAGTTCCTCGTCACCGGCGCGATCTCGGTCGGGATCTGCTCGCTCGCGACGATCGTGCCCGCGCTCTACGCCTCGCAGGTTCGCCCCGCGGACGGCCTCCGCGCGGAGTAACGATCTCGCGCCGCCGAGGCGAACGCAAATGACGGGAATTCTGTAATTTTCCGCCCACATGCGACGTTTCGGGCGACAATGTCGAAAAGGTGGGATCGTCGCACGCGAACGGCGGTAAGGTCCGGTGCGTCAGGGTCGCGTTTTACCGAACCAGGGGTGATCAAAGCTCATGCGATGGCTGGTGGAGGTCTCGGCGATCGGGAAGGGTGATCCGCAGTCGTTTTGCGTCGACGCGGACTCGTGGCAGCGCGCGCTCCAAATCGTGCGCGCGCACCGAGGCGAAACCAGCGCCATGAGCGGGTTTTCGATCGAGCTGTTGGAAGAGGGCTACCGCGCCGTCGACCCAATGGCGCGCCTCCGCTTCGTCGTCAAACGCGCCGCGGAGGGCACTCCGCTCTCCCCTATCGACATGAACGCCGGGCTCGGTGGCTCCAAGCCTCCTGCGAAGCCTGCCGTCGCAGACGCCGCGAAGCCTGACGCCGCGAAGCTTGACGCGCAGAAGCCAGAGGCAACGAAAGCCGCCCCCGCGAAGGCCGAGCCCGTCAATCCCGAGCCCGCCGAGTCGAAGCCCAAAGCCGGGCCGCCGCGCCCCGCCGCGTCCGACCCGAAGCCGGTCGTCGACACCAAGGCGGCGCCCTCGGCTCCCGCCGCGTCGAAGGTCAACGGCGAAGCCAAAGCTCCCACCGCTGCCGCCTCGAAGCCCGCGGAGCAAAAGATAGACGCAAACGGCGACGCAAAGACGATCGAGGTCCCCGCCGCGTCGGCTGCCGGAACGAGCAACGGCCCCGCGACCATCGCGGGCGCTACCCAGGTCCCTCCGCTCGCGGTGCCGTCGCAGCCCGCGACCGAGCCGGCCCCCACCGTCGTCGGCGCGCAACCCGTAGGCGCACCGCTGCCAGGGTTGCCTCAGTTCACCATTCTTTCACGCCGCGAAGAGCACCCGTCGCCTTCGGTGCCGCTCAGCTATCGGGAGTACGTCTTCATCGTCCCGAAAGACACCCACGAAGGTGTCGCCGTCAGCATCCTGCTCGGCCAGCTCGAGCTCGTGCAGGCCGGCCTCGAACGCGCCCGCTCCGGCAAGCTCGTCCAGCTCGCTGTCTTCGACGAGACCTACGTCGGTAAGCCCCCTCGGCCCCCGCTCGCGACGCTCGTCTGGAAAGACTGGCGCGGCGAGCCCGTCGTCTCGTTCCCCCGCCGCGCGAGCATGGCTCCGCAGAGCAAGCCCGCCGTGAGCACGCAGGCTCCGTCTCTCAAGCCAGCCTCCATCCCGCCAAAGGCCACCTTGCTCCAGCCGAGCCCCGGGCTCGACGACATGCGCCGCGTGAAGCCCGAGCTTCCCGCCCCGGACACCGAGGTCACGCGCACCGACGTCGACATTCCGCTAGGGAGCGATTTCGCCAAGACCACGGAAACGCCCATGTTTCAGCCCCCCGCGGCGGCCTTTGCCTCGGGCGCGCCGATCCCCAAGAGCACCATGCTCGGCATGCCCGCGTTCGGCTCGCAGAGCACGCCCGCGCCCGCGCAGCAGCCGAAGAGCGTACCCCCGCCCGCGCAGGCTCCACTCGCGCCGGTGAGCAAGAGCGTGCCCCCTCCCGCCATTTCGGCCGCACCGCAGCCGCAGCCACAGGCGCCCGCGAAGAGCGTGCCCCCGCCCGCTGCAGCCGCACAATCTCCTAGCAAGAGCGTGCCTCCGCCGGCCATGCAACCTGCCGCCCCCGTCGCAGCTCCGGCCGTCACGAAGAGCGTGCCGCCGCCGGCCATGCACCCTGCCGCCCCCGCTGCTCCGGCCGTCACGAAGAGCGTGCCTCCGCCGGCCATGCAACAGCCGCAGAGCGTCGCGGTCGCGAAG
>JAAFHV010000260.1 GCA_013297655.1 Myxococcales bacterium
CTCGTGGTGCACTTCGTGTCCCCGCGCGACAAGACGAACGACGCGATCACCGCGGCGCGCGCGCTCCTCGCGCGCGCCGCGACGCGGATCCCGGACGACGCGTTTCGCCGCGCCGCTTCGCTGTCGGCGAAACGCGCCGCCCTCGTGGGCCCAGGGGACGTGGGCTTCGTGGGTGGCACGAGTGGCGCGGTACCCGAGGTGACCCCGGCCGACGCGAAGAGCGCCGCCGAGGCGCTCTTCGCGTCGGGCGGGGTCGTGGGGGTTTTGGGGGCGAAATGAGCAACACGAAGCCCGAACCGAGCGTCTTTCCGTGGAGCGCGCCGTGCACCGGCCCGTGGTTCGAGGTCGGCAGCGATCGCGTGCGCCTCCTCGTCGACGGACGCGACGCGTTCCCCACGATGCTCGCCGCGATCCGCCACGCGACGAGCGAGATCCTCCTCGAGATGTACTGGGTCGGCGACGACGACGTCGGCCGAACGTTCCGCGCGGCGCTGACCGAAGCGGCGAACAACGGCGTCATCGTGAAGGTCGTCGTCGACGCGATCGGGAGCCTCGGCCTCCCGTCGGACTTCTGGGCGCCCCTCGAGCGCGCGGGTGGGATCGCGCACACGTACCATCCGCTCTCGCCCTTCGCCCCCACCTTCCGCCTCACCGCGATCGATCGACGCGACCACCGGAAGCTCCTCCTGGTCGACGGCAAGATCGGCTTCGTCGGCGGAATCAACCTCGCAACCGCTTGGATTCCCAAGGAAAATGGCGGCCTAGGGTTTCGCGACGACGCGATCGAGCTCACCGGTCCGGTCACCTTCGAGCTCCGCTCGCTCTTCTACAAAACGTGGCAGCATCTCACCGCCGCGCGACCACCGAAGGACGTGCTCCCCGTCGTCCCCGGCCGCACCCGCAACGTCTGGGCGCTCGCGAGCCAGACCTCGCGCCGCATGCGCCGCGGCATCTTGGGCGAGTACCTCTTTCGCATCCAGCGCGCCGAACGGAACATCGATCTCGCGAATGCCTATTTCGTGCCGGACGGCTCGTTCCGCCACGCGCTCTATGGTGCGCGGCGGCGAGGAGTCCGGGTGCGGCTCCTCGTCCCGCGGAAGGGCGACATCGCCGTCGTCCAGATGGCGCAAGAGTCGCTCTACACCGACCTCCTCGCGCGCGGCTTCGAGGTGTACCTCCTGCGCGACACGGTGCTCCACTCCAAGACCGCGATCGTCGACGAGAAGTTCGTCACGACCGGCAGCTACAACTTCGACGAGCGATCCCGGACGAAGAACCTGGAGCTCAACATCGCGGTGGAGGACGCGGCCTTCGCCTCTCACACGCGGCGAGCCTTCGAGACCGATCTGCTCGCCGCCGACCGTCTCACGGACGAAGCCTGGCGCGAGCGCGGGCGGCTGCGACGCGCCACCGAGGTGGTCAGCTACATGCTCCGGAGGTTCTGGTGATGATTTCGCGTGTCCGTCAGGCGACCCGCGCCGTCGGTTTCGTCGGCTTCACGGGGGTGATGATCCCGCTCTACGTCGGTCGCGATCGCATCGCCTCCGACCACGATCGCGACGAGGTGCGCGACCGCTGGGTGAAGCGGTGGGCGGGCGGCCTCTTGTCACTGTTCGACGTTCGGATCGAGCCGATCGACGCGCCACCGGCCCGCTCGGGGAAGGGTCGTCTGATCGTCTCCAATCATCGATCGGCGATCGACATCGGTGTCCTGCTCAAGACGTTCGGCGGACGGATGGTCAGCAAGGCCGACCTCTCCACTTGGCCCATCATCGGCGCCGCAGCGCGCAGCGTGGGCACGGTCTTCGTCGATCGGGGTGACGCGAAGAGCGGCGCCTCCGCGATCCGCGAGATTCGCGATCTGCTCCGCGCGGGGCAGAGCGTGAACATCTTCCCCGAGGGCACCACCTTCGAGGGCGACGAGGTACGCCCCTTCCAGGCGGGCTCGTTCCTCAGCGCGACGAACACGGGGGCAGAGATCCTGCCCGTCGGCATCGCCTACGAAGAGGGCTCGGAGGCCGCGTTCGTCGGCGAGACCTTCATGCAGCACCTCGGGCGGATGGCGGCCGCAAAGCGCGCGACGCGCGTTCGGATCTCGATCGGTGAGCCTATCTCGACCGAGAAGGGCGCGAAAGCCTCCAACCTCGCGAAGCTGACCCACGCCGCCGTCGAGCGTGAGGTCGCGCGCGCGCGTGCGTCGTTCGTCGTTCGTCCCTAACACATGCAGTTTACATCCACTTCGCCGACCCTCGAGCGGCGACCGAGGGATGTCCGTCGAACCGTGCGCCACGCGAGGCGCGTCCCTCGACGCGAAGGGCCACGTCTGTCGAGGTAGGGACCGACACGAACCAAAGGAGCTCGGACCGACAAACGACACGGGCCCCGCGTCGTGCGCGTGGCACGAGCGAGGCCCGACACGTTCGTGTGATCGATCAGGAACGGCGGCGGCGGCGGCCGAGCGCGACGATGGTCGCCCCGAGCCCGAAGAGCGCGAGCGACGAGCTGCCCGCGACGCCAATCGGGCTCGTCGCGCAGCCGCTGTCGTCGGCCGGCTCGATCGTGCTGCTGGGTGCGGTCGACGTGCTGGTCGGCGTCGGCGTGGGGGTGCTCGACGTGGGCGTGGGGCTCGGCGCCGCATCGTGCTCGTGCTCGTGGCCGGCGTCGGCGACGGGCGGCACGGAGGCGTCGGTCGGAGCGCCAGCGTCCGTCTTCGGCGGGCAGTTGGTGCCGATGCAGATGTCGGAGCACGTATAGTACGTGTCGCCCGCCATCACGGCGCCCGTGTTCGTCGACGGCTCGTTGTTCACGCACGCGCGGTTGATCATGAGCTGCCGAACCGAGAGGGTGCACGCCTGGCACGACACCCCCGCCGGGAGGGTCACCATCGTCGTGATCCGGCGCGGGATTTCGCCCGCGGCGTTGTCCGGATCGTTCACCTGCGCGAGGATGCGGAAGTTTGCGTCGTTCGCCTCCGAGAGGAGGACCTGGAAGCAACCACGGTGGTCGATCGTTTCCGTGTACTGTACAGGCACTTGGGCGCCGACCGCGTATTGCGTGTACTGGCCCGTGCGCGCGACGCCACACGGCCCAGCTTTGTGCGCGTCTGCGCCTGGCTTTCCGACGTCGCGCGCGGGGGGCGTCGTCATGACGACGTGCGCGGTGGCGAACGAGGCGAACGAGGAGAGGGAGAACGCGGAGAGGGCGGCGAGGACAGCGAAGCGAGGGCGCATGAAGGTACTTTACACGGACCCCAACGGCCGCGCCAAAACACCGTCCCTACAGGAAAATTCGCCTAAACGGCCCGTCAAGTTCGCCCTCGCTCACGTACCGACCGCGGGGCCGGCGCACTCGCCCGCGGCGCACGCGGTCGCGACACGGCGTCGCTCGTCGGATCGAAGAAGCGGAGGGGCAAGCGAGCGTCCTCGCCCGCGTAGTCGATGCCGATCCTGGCGCTCACGGCGACCTCGCGCGTGCCCAACCGTGCGGCCGTTCTCTCGAAGAAGAGCGCGCGCGAGCTCGTGACGTCGAGGCCACCGTGGCGAAGGTCGAGCCCGAGCGCGCGCGCGAGCTTCCCCGGTCCGCGCCCACCGCGCGTGGGCTCGCTCTCGAGCTCGACGCCGCGGAGAAGCACCGCGTGGCCGGCGCCCTCGGCGAGGCACGTCACGTTGAAGCAGTGGTGCATGCCGTAGACGAGGAACACGTACGCGGTCCCTGGCGCGCCGAACAGATGCTCGCGCGCCTTCGTACGCCCGAAGCGCGCGTGGCACGCGCGGTCGTCGGGGCCGAGGTAGGCCTCGGTCTCGACGACGGTGCCTTCGCGTCGTGTGCCATCGACGACGTGCACGATCCGTGTGCCCACCAGATCGTGCGCAACGTCGCGAGCGCTACGGGCAAAAAAGGCGGTCTCGAGGCGTACTTTCACTCTGCGCGGAACTTTACACCAGCCCTCCCGGGGCCGTCGCGCGGCGGCTCGCGGCGGCCTTCCTGTGCTATGCAGCGTGCATGGATCTCACCGTGCTGCTCGAGCCCAAGCTCGATCTTCCCCGCCTCGCCGCTGTCCTCGACGGAATGGGTCACGAAGGCCGCATGCACACGGTGCGGGGCTGGGGCCTCGGTCGCCAGGCCGAGCTCTTCGAGGCGACGAAGGGCTTCAAGCCGCTCACGCTCGAACACTACGTCCCGAGCAGCGTGCCCGCGCTCACCGAGGTCATCCACCACGGCCGCAACACCCTCCCTCTCTTCAACAACTTCCAGAAGCGCTTCTGTCGCCCCGGCGACGACGCAGACAGCGCCGACGGCGCGGTGCTCTACGGATACAACGAGGGCAGCACGCGTGGCCTCACGGGGCCTGGTTATTACGTCGCGTCCGAGAAGGACGGCGTGCTCGTCATCGACTACCGAAAGACGCCGAAGCACAAGGTCGTCCCGACGTGGCCGGAGATCATCCCGAACAGCAAAAAGCTCGGGTTCCTCGTGTACGAGGGCATGGTCGACTACATGCACGGCATCTCGGACCACGTGTCGATCGGCCGCGCAGAAAAGGGCGGAAAGATGATCGACGCCTACTTCGTGCTGGTCCGCGAAGACCGGCCCTTGGCCTCCTGATGCCGGCGTCGATGACGGCGGCGGAGTTCGTGGAGGTGCACCAGGCCCTCCTCGTGAAGCACGCCCGCACGAACGCGCGCCTCCCCCAAGACGACCGCACGCCGGCGCTCCCGCCAGAGGATTTGACCGCCGAGCTCGTGAGGCTCCTCGATGACGTGGAGGGCTCGGGCGTGAACCTCGGCGCCCTCACGTCGCCTGACGCCTACCTTCGCCGTTGCGTCACGGTCGCGTCGTCGCGCGCCAAGCGCCGGCGCACGCTGCTCCAACAGGTCACCGCCGGCGACGATCTCTCCGCGGTTTCGTCCGACATCAAGAAGGTCGACGCCGAGCTCCCCCCGCCTCCGGAGCCTGACTCGGAGGTGAGCCGCGAGGCGCGCAAGAAGCTCGACTCGATCCACTCCGGTCTCCGCCCGCACGACGCGCTCGTGCTCGCGCTGGTCGTCGACGACGAGCGCGGGGTCGAAGGCGCGGCCCTCGCGCTCACACAATCGGCCGAAGACACCCACGCGAGCTTCGCGCGCGCCCTCGCCCTCGCACGCGAGCTCGGCACGTGCGGCGAAGAAGGGAAAAAGGCCTCCGACGAGCGCCTCCGCGAGCTGCTCGTCGAGCTCGCGCGCGGCTCGAAAGATCCGGAAGCGAAGGACCGCCACGTCGACGAGCCGGTGCTCGCGCTCATCCGCGGTGGCGACCTCGGGGACGACCTCGCCGACGCCCTCGCCCACGTCGCGAAGTGTGTCGACTGCCGCGCGCGCGTCGCCGAGGGCGAGACCACACAACACTCGGTGATCGTCATGGCGATCGACGCCGGGGCACGAAAAGACATCGTCGTTCGCGCGGCAGAAGAGTCCCACGCCCGCCTCTTGCCTCGCGGCGACGGCCGCTTCACGGCGATCATCGCGTCGGAGAACCTCGTCGCCTTCAAAGCGAAGCTGTCGGAGGCCGCGGTCGCGCGCGTCGCGGTCGCGGGGCAGGTCGACATCCCCGTCGCGCGCCGCCGCGCGCCGAGCCTCGTCGACGCCACCGAGGCGGGCGGGATCGACGCCGCCGAGCTCCGTGCGTGGGCCGACATCGGCAAGGTCGGCGCCGCGCCCGCGCCGATCGAGCCCGGAATTCCGCGGTGGGCGATGGTCGCGGCGTTGGTCGGCGTGGCCGTCGTGTCGGCTGCGCTCGCGCTCGTCCTCTCCGCGCGCTAATCGAACGACCGCGAACGGTCCGCGTTCGCACCCCTTATTCATGCAGCTCACGCTTCGTGTCCACGACTCCGTGACCGACGTCCCGAAAGCGGCGTGGGACGCTCTTCTCACGACGTCCTCGTCGCCGTTCCTCTCTTGGACGTGGCTCGCTTGCCTCGAAGAGAGCGGCGCCGTCGGCGAGGCGTCCGGCTGGGTGCCGCGCCCGTTCGCGCTCTACGAGGGAGAGACGCTCGTCGCGGTCGCGCCCGCCTACGTGAAGCTCAACAGCGAGGGCGAGTTCGTCTTCGACTGGAGCTTCGCGGACGTCGCCCACAAGATGGGCATCGACTACTACCCGAAGCTCGTCTTCGCGGTGCCCTTCACGCCCGCGACGGGCGAGCGGGTCCTCGTCCGCGAGGGCTTCCCCCGCGCCGCGGCCGTCAACGCGATCGCGAACGCGGCGAGCGATCTCACGAAGGACCTCGGCATGTCCGGCGCGCACGCGCTCTTCGTCCGCGAGGAGGAGATCGCCGCGTTCCGGGAGGCCGAGTACGACGAGCGCTACGGCGTCCAATTTCACTTCAAGAACGCACACTTCGAGACCTTCGAGGACTTCCTCAAGACTCTCCCGCAGAAAAAACGAACGCAAATCCGTCGCGAGCGATCGCAGCCCGCCCGCGACGGCGTGACGCTCTCCACGTTGACCGAGGACGAGCTCACCCCTGCCACGGCGCGCGTGATGTACGAGCTCTACCTCACGACGGTCGACAAGTTCGTCTATGGCCGTCGTTACTTGAACCTCCGCTTCTTCGAGCTCGTCGCGGAGCGCTTCCGGTCCGAGCTCGCCTGGGTCGTCGCGAAGCGGCGGGAGGAAGGCCACGACCGCATCGTCGCTAGCGCGTTCAACGTGAAGAAGGACGGCGTGCTCTACGGCCGCTACTGGGGCACCCACGTGGACCTGCCCTTCCTCCACTTCAACGTGTGCTTTTACTACGGCATCGAGACCTGCATTCGTGAGGGGCTCCACACGTTCGAGCCCGGCGCGGGAGGCGAGCACAAGCGGGTTCGCGGCTTCCGCCCTACCCTCACCCGCTCGGTCCATCGGTTCCACGATCCGCGGCTCGGCAAGCTCATCCGCCCGTTCCTGGAGCGCGAGCGGCGCGCGATCGTGGAGCACATCGAAGAAGACGCGCGCGAAGCCTGAACCGCAGAGCGCGCGGCGCGGCGCGACTCGCGCGGAAGCCACGAGCGCGCGCGATATGGAGGTAACGTCGGTGCCATGCGCGTCCTCCCGATCCCGTGCCTTAGCGACAACTACGCCTACCTCGTCGTCTGCGACGCCACGAAGACCTGCTCCATCGTCGATCCGAGCACCCTCGCCGACACCGAGAGCGCCATCGTGGCGATCATGAACGAGGGGCTCACGCTGACCGAGATTTGGGCGACCCACCACCACGGAGACCACGTCGGAGGTG
This sequence comes from Myxococcales bacterium, assembly GCA_013297655.1. Lineage (GTDB taxonomy): Bacteria > Myxococcota_A > Polyangia > Polyangiales > Polyangiaceae > JAAFHV01. The sequence continues at coordinate 7,253 of JAAFHV010000260.1, forward strand.
TCGCCGACGTGATGAAGCGCTTCGACGTGCGCACCGTGATCGGATTCGCGAACGAGGAGCGCATTCCGGAGATGACGACCCGCCTCGCCGACGGCGAGACCCGCACGCTCGGCACGATCGCGGTCCGCGGGATGCACGTGCCCGGGCACACCAGCGGCGCGCTCGCCTACTTCTGCGAGGCCCCCGGCGCGCTCCCCTGCGTGTTCTCCGGTGACACGCTCTTCTCCGCCGGGTGCGGCCGCATGTTCGAGGGCACCCCCGCGCAGATGCATGCATCCCTCATGCGTCTCGCGGCGCTCCCGTCCGAGACGCGCGTCTACTCGGGGCACGAGTACACCGCGTCGAACCTCGCGTTCGCGCAGCACCTCGAGCCGCGCAACACCGACGTCACGCGTGCCCTCGCGCTCGCGCTCGACAAGCGCACGAACGGCCACGCGACGGTGCCGTCGAAGATGGCGGACGAGCGCGCGACGAACCCGTTCCTGCGCGCGGCAGAGCCGACGATGCGCCCCGCCCTCGGCCTGCCGGCGAGCGCGACGGACGTCGAGGTGTTCGCGGCTGCGCGCGCGATGAAGGACACGTTCCGCGCCCGGTGATCCTAGAGCACCGAACCGCTTAATTCGGTCGGCTCTTCGCCGATTTGCGTCGCCGTGCTTCGTTGCTCCTCCTCGGCTAGCAGCAGTAGGACTCGTCGTCGCGCCTCGCACGGCTCGCAACTCGGCGAAAATCCTCGGTCATTAAGCGGTTCGGTGCTCTAGCAGCCGCGCGCCACGCCCACGTCCGCGCCCGGCCCGGAGGCGCCGCGGCACAGCGCGCTCGCGACACGCGGAGCGACGTGCCTACTTGGTGCCCTCGAGGCAGCCCTTGGTGCAGGTGGTCGGCATCACGTCTTTCACCTTCGCCGTGGCTTCCTTGTAGACCGCACGCATCTTGTCGAAGTCGTCGCCCTTGGTGATCGGGTGGTCCTCGCCTGGGTCCGCCTCGAGGTCGAAGAGCTTCGCGTAGAGCTCGTTTTGTCCGTAGGTGGTGAGCTTCCACTTGCCGCTGACGACGGCGCGGCGGCGGTCGTTGTTGCTCGTCGCGGGGAGATCGACCACGACCGGGCGCGGCGGTTCGTTCTTGCCGAGAACCTCTGCGACGAGGCTCGTGCCGGCGAGGGACGACGCGCGCTCGACGCCGAACGCCTCGAGGATGGTGGGCGCGAGGTCGACGGCGCTGCGGGGAGTGTCGACGTGGCGCGCGGGGACGCCGGGGACGCGGACCATGAGCGGCACGCGGACGAGGTTCTCCCAGATCTCGAAGCCGTGGCGTGTCTGGTTGTGCTCCCCGAACGCCTCGCCGTGGTCGGCGGTGACGATCACGATCGTGCGCTTTCCCCAGGGCGCCGCGTCGATGAAGTCGAGCAGCTTGCCGACGTAGCGATCGGTGAAGAGCACCTCGCCGTCGTACTTGTCGCGCGCGGTCTTCCCGAAGGGCTCGATGCCGTCCTTCTCGTGGCCCATGTACATGTCGTGCGGATCGAGGAAGTGCACCCAGCCGAAGAAGCGGCCCTTCGCGGCGGCGGCGGTGAGGCCGTCCTCGAAGATTTTTTCGAGCTCGGGGCTCGTCACGTTCTCGTCGGTCTGCGCGTTCCACTTCAGCTTCGGGACGATCTTCCATTCCGTGAAGCCCTGTTCGAAGCCCGCGTTCTGGAAGTAGCCGTGCGCGTGGGCGCCGAGGGTTTGCACGCCGGCGGCGGTGAGCGTCTCGGGGAACATGTCGTTCGAGGCGGCGTACTTTCCGAAGAAGTAGCCGTCGCGCTGGAGCTCGTGCGGGTAACGACCGCCGAGGAGCCCACCGAGGCTCATCGAGGTGTACGACGACACCGAATAAGCGTGTGTATAGCTCACGCTTTGTTTCTCGAAGGCGGTGAGGCGCGGTGCGATCGGACGCGCGTAGCCGGACCATGGCATGTCGGCGCGGAGCGAGTCGATGCTCAGCAGGATGACGTTCGCGTCCTTGGGGACGTGGGGCGCTTCGGCGGCGGGCGATGTGGCAGAGGTGAGCGACGAAGCGCTGGAGGGCACTGTCGACGGCGCCGAAGTGGGCAATTCCTCCTTCGGGGCTTCAGACTTTTTGCACGCAACCAGGGCGAGGAAACCCGCAAAAATGCCGGCGCGAGCGACGATGGAGCGCATTCTGGTCTTCTGCCCCAAACGCGCCGTCGCGGCCAAAAACCCGGCCCAAAGCTGCCGCATTGCGTCAGGATAGTTTTCACACGAGGTGACAGGGAGATCGTATTGCGACGCGGGTAGTCTACGCCTACGCTTTCGATTCACTTGGGGAGCCGCGCGCAGCGCGGAGTCTCTTTAGAATTGAGGAGAACCGCATGCAGAAGAATCATTGGCTTCGGGTGAGTTTGGCGACGATCATCCTGGCGGGCGTTGGCGCAGGCGTCACGCTTCAGGGTTGCAGCGATGACGACACCGTCACGCCCATCGACGCTGGCAAAGACACCTCGGTCATCCCGACGGATGCCCCGACCACCCCGCCCCCGGTCGACGCCGAGTTGCCCGACACCTTCGTGCCGCCGCGACCGGCCGTGCAGAAGATCATCTTCGTCCACGCCGCAAACTACATGGGTCCCGCGTGGGAGACCGCGACCGGCCCGCAAGCCGCGACGAACGGCAGCATCCGCCTCTGTCTCCGCAGCGGCAACGCGGGCACCGACGGTGGCTCGAACCCGTTCCTCCCGATCCCGCCCCTCCCGAACACGCCCTCGGAGATCGCTCCCGGCGTCAACTACACCGGCCTTCTCCGCGGCACCGGCGGTGTGCTCCCGGCATCAACGAACTTCAGCACGTCGCAGCTCACCGGCTACGCCCTCAACGCGCAGATCCTCGCGACGAAGGGCCTCGGCAACGCGACCTGCGGGGACATCTTCTCCAAGGGCTTCGGCGCGGACGGCGGCGTCGGCGACGGTGGAACGCCTCTCGTTGCTGGCGTCGACTTCCTCGAAGTCGGCACGATCCCGGCTGGCACGTTCAAGGACGAAACGTCGTACGTCATCACCGCCCAGGGCTGCGCCCCCGGTCTCGACAACCCGACGATCGCAGCCGCAAAGTGCGGCACGGGTTATCCCTCCGCCACGGGTAACCTCAAGCTCGCGGTTCGTGAGGTAAGCCGCGCCGCGGTGGCCGGCACCGAGCTCGGTGTTCAGTTCATCAACGCGACCCCCGGCACCACGGGCCTCCCCGAGGTCAACCCTGGTGTCGTCACCACGGCCGATGGCGGCGTAACCGACGCGGGGGCATTCAAGCCGTTCGCGCCGGCAGCGACTGCCTACGACGCGCCCATAACGGCGCAGGTCAAGCTCGCGGGCGTCAACCTCGCCAGCGACGGCGTCGTGATCGCGAACCCCTCGCTCATTCCGCCGTACTCGTTCGCGAGCACCATCGCCGCCACCGCGGCGAAGACCCCCGTCGCGCTCGGCACGTCGCACGTGTTCGTCCTCGTCGGTGACATCGCCTCCACGCAGGACATGACCGCGCCCCCGAACGCGAAGCTCCACTTCCTCGCCTTCCCGGCGAACCCCGCCGTCCCGCAGCTCCAGCAGTAATTCGCTAGGCGCTTCGTGAAAAAGGGCACTCTTTCGAGAGTGCCCTTTTTCGTTTTTGTGCGGAGCGAGCACTCGACTGTGGAACGCGACAAGCCCGCTCCACAACGAGAGTTTTTTGCCCGGCGGCGGCGCCGTGCTCGATTCGAGCGCCCCGGCGCGCGACTCGCTAAGGCCGATCGTCGATTCGTGAAATGCGGTCGGCCGACATCACATGATGATGTCGGCCGATGACGAATCGAGGCTAATGATTAATCAGTTCGCGGGAAGGGCGCACTTGTAGTCTTCGCGCTTCACGTCAGGGACGGGGTCACCCTCTTTGACAGGAACGAAGACGCAGAAGTCGGTCTTGGGGTCGAGCGGTTGCTGAATCGGGCTCACGACCTGACCGCCAAGCGCCGCACAGAAGCGGGACCGGGCGCCAGGGGCAACGGCAGCGTCCGCAGGCGGGTTCGGCCCGGCCTCGGACGTGGCGTCGGGATCGCCCGCCCCGGTGTCGCTCGGTGATCCGGCATCCGCGACCGGGCCCGCGCTCGAACCGCCCAGCACGCCCTCGAACGTCACGTCCTCGATTGTGATCGAACGGCCCGAAATCGGGTTCGTGTTGGGATCCAATACGACTTTGCGGAAGAGAACGCGGAACTTACCCGTCGTGCTGACAGGCTGGGCGGTGACGCCAAACGGGTCACCGAAGGTTTGGCCGCGCGACACCGAGCTGGGAGGCTCCGGAACGGGATTACCGCCCGAAAGGTTAACGCCCTTGAGCGGCGAAAACTTGATGTCGAGCACACCGGTCGCGCCCGCCGCTCCCGGAACGAACTTTAGCTCGGTATAGAACCGAAGAACCTTGTTCAGGTCGCCGAGCGAGAGACTCGAGAGACACGAGCCGTAATAGAGGCCCTCGATGGTCTCCGTGGGAGCGCTCGAGTCGACGGGACCCGAATCTTCCTGCGGAAGCGGGGCTCGCGCGTCCTCCGTGCGAGCAAGGAAGTCGTCGTAATCTTCCTTGGGGTGCGGGATGCACGCCACGTACGCCCCCAGGCCAGAAAGAAGCAGGAGAGTCGCACCGATCGTCCTCGGTTTCATGACGGTTTCATTTAGCACGAAATCGTTTCCATGTTAGGGATTCCATGCATGGTCTTCGGGAGAATCGCTCGGGTTTTGTCGCGCTCCTCGTTTTGCCTGTCGTCGCTTAGCCCGCAGCACCCGCGCGGCAGGCGATTCGCGCGCGCGGTCGTGGGCGCAGGGCTCAGCCTCGGGCTCCTCGCCGCCTCGAACGACGCGAGCGCCTCGGGTTACCTCACCGCGCGCTACGGCTCGGACCAGGGCACGCCCGCGACCGGAAATCCCTACGCGGTCTATTACAACCCGGCAGCGATGGCGGGTGTCAAAGGCACCCAGGTCGTCGTCGACGTGTCCGTCGTGCTCCGTC
>JAAFHV010000261.1 GCA_013297655.1 Myxococcales bacterium
GATCCGAGCCGCGATCCGGTCCCCGTCGGGCCCATCGCGTACGGCCGTCTCCGCGCCATCGGCGAGGCGCGCTCGTTCGGTCCCTCCGCTCTCGAGCGCGTCACCCACGCCATCGGCGAGCGCCGCGAGGCCTACGTCATCATCGACTCGCCCACCGCGCTCACCGAGTGCAAAAAGCTCCGCAGCCTCTCGCAGAGCACCAAGGTGTCGAAGGAGGGCGGCAAGGGCCGCGTGCTCCGTCCACGAAGCACCACGACCTTCAAGGTTCGGGACGACGAGCAGGAGTAGGACGTTGGTCGAAAAAGCTGCCTCCGCGTCAACGAAGCGCGCCCGCGCGACCCACTCCACCGCGTCTCACGCGAGGGACGCCGCCGAGGCCCTGCTCCTCAAGGGCAACGCCGTCGACGCGGTGGTCGCCGGAGTCGCCGCCGCGGCCGCGGTCGAGCCTTCGGTCCTCCTCGGTCCTGTCCAGCTCCTCTTCGGGGGCGGCGGCGCGGGCATCCAGGCCGTGTCCGGGCGCGTGCTCCAGGGGGGCAAGGGCCAAGATCGTCCGCGTGGCTTCCGTGAGGGCGAGCGTGTCCCCGATGCGGCGCGTGTCGGCGCCCCTGCGCTCCCTGCCGCGCTCGCGGCCGCCGTCGCCACGTGCGGGCAGTCGTCGCTCTCGCAGATCTTCGGCCCCGCGATCGAGCTCGCGAAGGGCTCCGCGCGCAAAGACGTGCTCGCCCACATCGCCCGCGTCGGCGCCCGCGCGATGAGCGAAGGCAAGCTCGGCGAAGAGCTCTTTCACGCCGCGAATCGCGTCGCCGGCGGCGTGCTCTCGCGCACCGATCTGGAAGACGTGTCGGTCACCGTCGAGCGCCTCGGCGCGGTGCCGGTCGCCGACGGAAGGCGTCTCGTGACCGTGCCGTGGGGCTCCGGCGCGGTGCTCCCGGAGAGCGAAGAAGACGGCCTCGACGCCCGCAACGTGCGCGCGGTGATCGCGGTCGATCGCAACGGGCTCTTCGCGCTGGCCATTTTCGAGGAGCACCTCGACGTGCTCCGGATCGACGAGCTCGGCCTCTCCGCGCCGCTCGTGGCGACTCCGGTAAAGCGCGGCGAGACCCGCGTAAAGCCCGGCACCGCGATCGACGCGGCGTTCCCTGCCGGCCTCGTCGAGCGCGACGGCGTGTTCGAGCTCGGCCTCGTGGTCGTCTCGGCCCACGACGGCGAACGCGGCGCGCGCGAGCTGCTCCGCGCCGCCTGCAACGGAGAAATTCCCGGCCCGCCGCTGCACGGGCGCATGCTCGGCATCACCCAGGTAGGCGACGTCGCGCGCGCTCTCGACGCGTATCCCTGAGCGAAACCGCGGTTACCGGCGGACGCGCTTGCGGAGGCGGCGTTTCTGGAGACCGGTGAGGACGAGCCCGAGGGCGACGAGGGGCAGGCTGGAGGCCGCGAGGTTGTCGGAGCCGGTGGCGTTGCAGCCGCCGTCGCCCGCGGTGGACGTGGGGGGAGGGGGCGCGGAGGTGTCGCAGGCACCGCCCTCGACCTTGCCCTTCGAGGTTTGGCGCTGGTTGCCGGGGAGGTAAATCGAGCACATCGCGCCCACGTCGTCGTCGGTCAGATCGCGGAAGAACGTGGAGCCGGGGGTGTACTTCGCGAACATGGTCGCGGTCCTGTCCGGGGAGTGCGCGATGCCGAAGAAGTGACCCACCTCGTGGGTGAGCGCGCTCTGCATGTCGGTGCCGTTCGGAGGCACGGGATCGGTAAGAGAGAACGCGATCTCGGCGGTGTTCACCTCCATGTCGGCGTCGAGGATCTCCCCCGTCTCCTTGTTGAAGGTGAGGGTCGTGAGGATGACCTCGTTCGCCGAGCCGTTCGGCCAGGTGTCGTCCCAGAACACGATCGCGCTCGCGTTGCTCCCGCCCTTCGTGTCGTAGCCGAGCGCGCTCCGCGACGTGGCGCCCACGAATTGGGCGTCGATCGTGGGCCCGCCCGCGCCGCACGACGAGGTCTCCCACGTCTGGAACGCGGTCTCCACGAGGCCGCGGAACGCCGCCATGTCGAGCTTCGACGACCCCGGAGACTCCACCGCGTAGCCCACGCAGGTGCGTGAGTGATACACGAAAATGCCCTGGTCCCAGCACTTGCCGTCGGTCGGCGAGAAGCTCGGATCGGTGGCGACCGTGGTGGTTCGGCAGAACGCGAACGCGGACGGCGACGCGGCGAAGAAGGTCACAAGCGCGGCCGTGGTGGCCGCGAGAAGAAAGCGCATCGTGAAGGAGCTCCTCATGCCGAAGAGAGCACGCTCCCACAGTGTAGCGAATCGACGGGCGCGAAGCTCTCGAAAGGCATCCCCCCCTCTGTGAGCCAGTAGCTGGCCCTCGCGGCGAGCGCTTCGTCGATCCGAGGCGCGTGGCTTCCACGTATCGTGGCGCGATGGATCGCATCGCCCCGACGCGGCGCCCGAGCGGCCGCTCGTCCGGTCACCAGAGGTGGGAAAACCTGCTCTTCGTGCACTACACCTTTCCGGTCGAGGTGCTGCGCCCGCTCGTACCGCCGGAGCTCGATCTCGATCCGTGGACCGACGGTCTCATGTGGGTCGGGATCGTCCCCTTCGAGATGAAGGACATTCGCCCCGCGTTCGTGCCGTTCGGGCTCGACTTTCTGGAGACGAACCTCCGAACGTACGTGTCGCGGCGCGGAGAGCCGGGGGTCTACTTTTTCTCCCTCGAAGCGAGCTCGCTCCTCGCGGTCGAGGCGGCGCGTTTGGGCTGGGGGCTCCCGTATTTCCACGCCGACATGAGCGTGGAGACCACCGACGGCCTCGTGCGCTACGAGACGGCGCGCCGAAACACGAGCACCCGCTCCACCTTCGAGTACCGGGTCGGCGCCAAGCTCGGCACCTCCGAGCCGGGCACCCTCGAGCACTTCCTCCTCGAGCGGTACTACCTCTTCACGGTGCAAGAGGGCCGCGTCTCCAAGGGCCACGTGCACCACGTGCCGTACCCAGCCCACGCCGCGGAGCTCACCCACATCGACGACGGCTTGCTCGTCGCGGCCGGTCTCCCCGCGCCCACCTCCCTCGCCGCGCCCGCGGCGGTGCATTTTTCGCCCGGGGTCGACGTCGAGGTGTTCGGCCCGTGGGAGGAGAAAAACGAGTGACCTCGCGGTGCTTCTCGTCGTCCGATTGGCGGAAAGGGCGAGACGCCCGCGATCGTCGTGCTAGGGAGGCGGCGCGGGTCGTCTTCACCTTGTGGAAGGCGGCGCGGACAACACCAAAAGCGCTCGTTGGAGCCCGGGAATCGCTTGACAAGGCCTGCGCGTAGGCGCAGGGTGCGCCTCCGATTCTGGGCTTCCCCGCAGGGAAGAGCTTACCGCTCCGAGGCCGTGGCCGAGGACGCGACACGAGGTTAGGGCATCATGGCGAAGAGCGACATCACGGGAAAGCGCCGCATGAAGGCGCAGAACGTCTCCCACTCGAACATCAAGACGAAGCGCTGGCAGAACGTGAACATCCAGCAGCGTCGCCTCTGGGTTCCCGAGCTCGGCAAGTTCGTCTCGCTCAACCTCACCACGCGCGACATTCGTACGATCGACAAGATCGGCCTTTACGAGTACGCGAAGCGCCACCACGTCAAGCTCTGATGGCTCGCGCGTGATCCGCGCAGGCAGCAGCGGCACAGCCGAGCTCTGAAGGCTCGCAGGTGGCACGCAGCCTCGCTCAATCACGTTCGCATTCGCATTCGATCGCACGAGCGTCGGCCCATCGGGTTCGGCGCTCGCGCTGTTTTTCGACCTTGAAGAGGGCTGAGTCGTGACGAGCCACGCGCCGTTTTCGGTGAGCGAGCCCGAAGAGGCGCTCGATTCGCCCCTGATCGTGGAGGTGCCGCACGCATCGACCACGATCGACGACATCACGAGGTCCACCTTCGTCGCGCCGGAGCACGTGCTCGCGAAGGACGCCGACAGGTACGTCGACGAGCTCTACGCCGACGCACCTTCGCTCGGAGCCACTCTTCTCGTGTCGCGCACCTCCCGCTACGTGGTCGATTTGAACCGCGCCGAGTCCGACGTCGACGGAGGCTCGGTCGAGGGCATTCGTGGGCCGCTGCGAGCCACCCGCGGGGTGGTGTGGCGCCTCTCGAGCGAGGGCCACGCGGTGCTTTCCGCGCCGCTCGCGCCGGCGGAGCTCGAGCGTCGCCTCGCGCTCGTCTACCGTCCGTACCACGAGGCGCTCTACCGCATCATTCGCCGCAAGATCGCGCGTCACGGGATCGCGGTCGTGCTCGCGGCGCACTCGATGCCGAGCGTGGGGCTGCTCCCGTCGGGAAAACCAGGGCCTCCGCGCGCCGACGTGGTGCCCGGGACGCGCGGAAAAACGAGCGCCGCAGCGGCGTTCATCGACGCGGTCGAGGTCTGCGCGAAGGCCCACGGCTGTTCGGTCGCGCACGACGAGCCTTACCGCGGCGGGTTCACCACCGCCCACTACGGCCGCCCGCGCGACGGCGTGCATGTCGTTCAAATCGAGCTCGCGCGCCGCCTCTACATGAACGAGCTCACCCTCGAGAAGAGCGAAGATTTCCCTCGCGCGAAGGGCCTCGCCTCCAGCTTCGTGACCACCTTGGTCGACGTCGCGCGCTCCCGCGCCCGCTGACCGACGGCCCCTTCGGAGGGGTCGGAGGCGGCCTGGCGTCGCGCGGTCAGCGAATCGCGCGTGCGCGCGGGTGGGCGCGGTCGTACGCGGCGCGCACGTGATCTTGCGCGATGCGGGTGTAAATCTCGGTCGTGCCGAGATCGGCGTGCCCCAGCATCGCTTGCACCGCGCGCAGATCGGCCCCGCCGCGCAGGAGGTGGGTCGCGAACGAGTGGCGGAGCTTGTGCGGCGAGAGCGCCATCGTGATCCCGGCCACCACCGCGTACCGCTTCACGATTTTCCAGAAGCCCTGCCGCGTGAAGTGCTTCCCCCGCGGCGACACGAAAAGGTAAGGCGAGGTCTCCGCGTTGCGCACGTGCGCGCGAACCGTCGCGAGGTACGCATCGACCGCGCCGAGCGCCACCTCACCGACCGGCACGAGGCGCCGCTTCTGACCTTTGCCCAAAGGCGAGACCACGCCTCGTTGGCGATCGAGCTCGCTCGTCTTCAGCTCGCACAGCTCCGTCACGCGGAGGCCGGACGCGTACATCAGGCAGAGCATCGCGGTGTCGCGCACGCCGCGCGGGGTGTCGCGCCCGGGGGCCGCGAGCAGGCGCAGCACGTCGTCCTCGGAGAGCACACGCGGCAGCTTTCGCGCGAGGCGAGGGCGCGCGACCTTCTTCGTCGGATCTGCCTTCGTCACCTTCTCGCGCACGAGAAACTTGCACAGTCCACGGATCGCGGAGAGCTGCCGGGCAGACGAACGCGCGGACAGCCCGCCCTCGCTGTTCGCGACGAGGAGGCGCGAGAGGGCCTCGGGGGAGATGTCCTCTGGCAGCGGCGAGGTCTCGTCGCTCCCGAGCGCGGTCGCGAGCTTCCCCAAGTCGCGCGCGTAGGCCTCGAGGGTGTTCTTCGCGAGCGCGCGCTCCACCCGGAGGTGGTCGAGGTACGCGTCGATGTAGCCGTAGAGATCCACGCCGAGCGAAGGTAGCGCTGCGGCCGCGTGAGGTCAGGTTTCCGGCGTGCGCACGCGCGAGGGAGGGAGCGGGGGAGCGCGATGACCGTAGTCATCGAGAACCGCGGGCGACTACGCGATCGGCGTGCGCGGCGTGCGCGCGGCCGCGACGAGGCGCGCGAGGAGCGGGGTCGGATCGGGCTCCCGCATGAGAGCCTCGCCGAGGAGCGCAGCGTCGGCGCGACCTTCCGCGACCGTCGTGACGGAGGCAGGATCCTTGAGCCCGGAGAGGTGCACCGCGCGAACGTCGCGCGGGATGCGCGCGAGCACGCGGCGTGCGCGCCCCGCGTCCATCACGAGGGTGTCGAGATCGCGCGCGTTCACCCCGATCGTCGTCGCGCCGGCTTTTTCCGCGCGTGAGAGCTCGCTCTCGTCCGTGATCTCGACGAGCGCGGAGAGGCCTTCGGCGTGCGCGGTGGTCACGAGCGCGCGGAGCGTGGGATCGTCGACGAGGCGCACGACGAGCAGCACCGCGTCGGCCCCGAACGCGCGCGCGGCCCGCACCTGAAGCGGATCGATCACGAACTCTTTGGCGAGCACGAGGCAGTCGCGCCCGTCCGCCACGAGCACGTCGCGGGCGCGCGCCACGTCTTCGTAGCTGCCGCCGAAGTACGGTCCGTCGGTGAGCACGCTCACCAAACGAGCCCCCGCCGCCGCATACGCGGAGATGCGCGCGTCGAGCGTGAGGGTCGTGTCGAACGCGCCGCCGCTCGGGCTCCGTCGTTTGTGCTCGCACGCGAGGTGCAGCGGCGCGGGATCTTCGCGCGCGAAAGCGACCTCGAGGGTGCCTCGCGGGGGAGCGATGGCGGCGCTCGTGGCGGTCGCGACGCGCGCGTCGAGGGCGGCGGCGAGGGCGGGCAGGCTCTCGCGCTTCGCGGCGACGATCGCGTCGAGCAGGCTCACGGCGTCGGCCTGCGCGTCGCGGCGGCCGCGATCCAGCGCGTGAGCACGGTCTGCCCGCGCCCTTCACGTCGCGCGGCGTCGACGATCCGCGCCGCCTCGACGAGGGGCACGTCGCGCGCGAGGTGGAGCGCCGCCGCCGCGTTGAGCACGATCGCGTGGCGCGCGGGGGTGTCGTCGCCGCGGAAGAGCGCGCGGAGAGCGTCCGCGTTCTCGTCCGGCGAGCCGCCGTCGAGGGCGGCGAGGGGAGTCGACAAAAGACCAAAATCCTCGGGCGAAATGGTCCGTTCTTCGACCTCGCCGGACGGGTGGAGCACCGAGACGCGGGTCGCCGCTTCGGGGGAAATTTCGTCGGTGCCGTCGCAGCTTCGCACGACCCATGCGCGGCGGACGCCGAGCTCCCCGAGGGCGGCGGCCATCTTCGGGCGAAGGTCGTCCTCGTAGACGCCCACGAGCTGCACCGGCACCGACGCCGGGTTGGCGAGCGGTCCGAGCGCGTTGAAGAGCGTCTTCACGCCGAGCTCGCGCCGCGCGACCGAAGCGTGACGGAGGGCAGGGTGGTGCGCCGGCGCGAGGAGGAACGCGATGCCCACCTCGTGGAGCACCTCGGTCTGGCGCTGGGGCGGCACGTCGAGCGGGAGCCCGAGGGACTCGAGCACGTCGGCGCTCCCCGAACGGCTCGAGACGCTACGATTTCCGTGCTTCGCGACGGGGACACCGAGGGCGGCGAGCAGCACCGCCGACGCGGTCGACACGTTCACCGTGCCGCGTCCGTCGCCGCCGGTCCCGCACGTGTCGATCGCGTCCGGGAACGTGTGAGCCACGGCCGTCATCGCGGCGCGGAGGGCGCGTGCGCCGGCGACGAGGGCGGCGGTAGATGCACCATGCACACGAAGGACACCCGCGAACGCCCCGATTTGCACCGGCGTCCACGCGCCGTCGAGGATCGCGTCGAACGCGGCGCGGACCGTGTCGGCGTCGGCTTGGCCTCCACGCGCGACGATGCGCTCGAAGATCGTGGGGAACGACGCGCCGCTCACGGCGCTCGCTCCGGGAGGCGCTCCGCGAAGCGCGCGAGCATGTCGTGGCCGCGCTCGGTGAGGAAGCTCTCGGGGTGAAACTGCACCCCTTCGATGTCGAGGGTCGTGTGACGAAGGCCCATCACGTCGCCTTCGGCCGACCAGGCGGTCACCTCGAGGGTGCTCGGCAACGACGCCCGATCGACCACGAGCGAGTGGTACCGCGTGACGGTGAGCGGCGCCGGAAGCGCGTGAAATACGCCTCTTTCTTCGTGAAAAATCGCCGAGGTGCGCCCGTGCATGCGCCGCTCCGAGCGCACCACCGCGCCGCCGAACGCGTGACCTATCGCCTGATGACCGAGGCACACGCCGAAGACGGGGACTAGGCCGGCGACGGCGGCGAGGAGCGGCAGCACGATCCCCGCGTCTTCCGGGGTCTTCGGCCCGGGAGAAATCACGAGCCCTCCGTGCGCCGTCGCGCGCGCCGCGGCGTCTTCCACCGTGAGCGTGTCGTTTCGCACGACCTCGCACGTGACGCCGACCGCGCCGAAGAGGTGGACCAGGTTCCACGTGAACGAGTCGTAGTTGTCGACGAACAGGATTCGCTTCACGGCGTGGCTTTCTTCTTCATCGCCGTCGCGACCCCGAGCGCGCGCTTCTCGAGCGCCGCCTGCGCCATCACCGCCTCGAGCTTCGCGGTCGGATCGCTCCCGCGGAGCGCCGTCACGTACGAGGGCATCGCGGCGGCGCGGTCGCCGAGCAGCTTCGCGAGCTCGTCGCGGCGGTCGCGGCCCCACGCGGTGTCGGCCACGGTGTGGTCGAGGAGCGACTTCGCTTCGCCGAGGGCGGGGGTCGCTTCGGTCTCGACCACCTTCGCCGCGTCGGCCGAGCGACCCTGGCGATCGAGCCGGTCGGCCTCGCCGAGGAACCCGTCCACCTTCGCGTCGGCGGCGAGCACCGCGGAGAGGCGCGCGCGGTCGTCGTCCTCCGACGCGTAGCTCTTGCTGCACGCTCCGAGGGAGAAGAACCCCGCTCCGAGGGCGGCGAGCCCCACCGCGCGAACGAGCCGAACGAGCCCGCGGGCAGGGTCGGGTGAGGCAAAAGGCCTCGAAACCGCGGAAGAATCCGGGGTGTGCGGGAAACGACGGAGAGGAGGATGCTTCGTTGACACGGAAGGCTTCTGGAAATTAACGTTTGCCGCGTAAAAGCGCCACGGTAGGCGCACACGGAGAGACGATGGCCGAAGAGAAGAAGCCGAAGATCGACCTCAAGGCTCGACTCGGTAAGACGACGACCGCCGCTGGCACCGTCCCAGCCCCAGCTGCCTCAGGAGCCATTCCCGTTCCAACACCGAGCGCTGCAGCTCCCATTCCGCTTCCCAGCGCGCCGGGCTCGGGTGCGCCTCTCCCGGGCACGCCGATCGGTCCGCCCCCCGGGTTCGTCCCGCCGTCCAAGTCGGCGCTCGATCCGTCCAACCCGCTCGTCCAGGCGGCGACTCCGTACCGCGCACCCGATCCGCCGCCGCCTCCCCAGGCGCAACGCATCGAGGTAGACGAGGCGTCCATTCAAGAGGCGAGCAAAGGCGCGCTGAAGAAGGGCATCGCCATCGGCGCCGTCATGGCCGTCATCTTCGGCATCGTCGGCTACGTGGCCGGCATGAGCGGCGAGGCGAACTCGGGCCGCAAGCGCGCACAGAACGACGCGCGCAGCCTCGCAGCCGACGTGACCAAGTCGAAGGACACCCTCGACAAGATCGCGAAGAAGCTCGAAGAGGGGAAGAAGGCCCTCCTTCAAGACAAGAAGTTCCCCGACAAGCTCGCCGGCGAGCTCGGTGGAATGAACGTCGACTTCGACGGCGGCAAGCTCGCCGGCGTTCGTTTCTCGGGCTTCTCTACCGACACGACGAGCGGCCTCATCGAGTACATCACGGCGGTGCAGTCGCTCAACGACCGCAAGCTCGTGATCATCAATCTGCTCAACTCGCTCCAGAAGCCCATCGTCGAGGGCTTCACCCAAAGCGCGAGCCCGTCGATCGGCTTCGTGGTCCTCCTCGGCCGCCAAGACGCGCAGAAGAACTTCTACGGCATCCTCGCCCCGCTCGAGGCGCCCCTCCCGATCAAGCCCGAGGCGATCGTGATCCCTGACAAGGTGAAGGCGATCGACGTCACCTCCGGCAGCAAGGTGGAGGTCCCCAAGTACACGAGCGGCGATCTCAGCAGTCTCAAGAACGGCGGCGCGGTTTACATCGCTCCTGCCTCCGTCACGAAGAACTTCCCGAGCGAGGTGAGCGGCAAGATCGCGCAGCTCGTCTCTCAGCTCGCGAAGGTGTCGAACGACGTCAACGGCGACAAGGCCGACCCGAACATGGTCCAAGAGACCAAAGAAGGTCTCCTCCAGCGCGCCGACAAGCTCACCGCCGCGCTCACCAAGGTCGCCAACGGCAACTGAACGAGCCCCGCTCGTGTGTGCGTGAACCGCGCCGCCTCGCTCCTCAGCGAAGGCGGCGCGCCACGTTTTGTGGTCGCCACCACCAAACGAGCGGTCCGCCAGATGGCGGGCCCATATGACCAGGATCCCGTTCCGTTTTTGCGCCCGCACGCGCACAGATGCATAAAATGACGTGGCTTCGCGAGAGAAAGAGGCGCGAGGGGGCCTCGGAGGGGCTTGTGTTATGACTACTTTACGAAAATAGTCAGTGCGCCAAACGACGACTAAGTTAGCATCGCGGCATGCGGCAAGTCTGGATCACGAAGGCGGGGGCTCCGGAGGTTCTTCAGGTGCGCGAGGCGCCGGATCCGGAGCCGGGGGAGGGCGAGGTGCGGGTGCGGGTGAAGGCGGCGGGGATCAACTTCGCCGACCTCATGGCGCGCATGGGGCTCTACCCGGACGCGCCCAAGCTCCCGTGCGTCGTCGGTTACGAGGTGTCCGGCGTGATCGACGCGGTCGGCCCGAACGTGACCCACGCGGGGGCGAAGGAGGGCGCGCGTGTGTTCGCGATGCCCAAGTTCGGCGGCTACACCGACACCCTCGTGCTGCCCGCCACGCAGGCCTTCGTGATGCCCACGAAGATGAGCTTCGAGAGCGCGGCGGCGCTGCCGGTCGCGTACCTCACCGCCTACAACATGATGATCTACACCGGCAACCTGCGCCGCGGCGCGCGGGTGCTCGTGCACTCGGCCGCGGGCGGCGTGGGGCTCGCCGCGATCGAGCTCGCGCGCTCGCGCGGGGCGATCGTGTATGGCACCGCGTCGAAGAGCAAACACGACTTCCTCCGCGAGAAGGGCTGCGAGTTTCCACTCGACTCCGCGGGCGACGTCTACGCCGAGGCGCGCGCGCTCCTCGGCGACAAGGGCTTCGATCTCGTGCTCGACGCGGTCGGCGGCGAGTCTTGGAAGAAGGCCTACGCGATGCTCGAGAAGAACGGGCGCCTCTGCTGCTTCGGCCTCTCCGCCGCTGGCACCGGGAAGACGCGGAACCTCTTCTCCGCCGCCCTCGCGGTGCTTCGGATCCCGAAGTTTTCGCCGATGGACATGATGGACAAGAATCGCACCGTCACCGGCTGCAACATGGGCCACTTGTTCGACAGGCTCGATCAGCTCACCGAGCAGTTCGAGGCGCTCGTCGCGATGGCGGAAAAGGGCGACATCGATCCCTTCGTCGACAAGTCGTTCTCGTTCGACGACGCCGCGAAGGCGCACCACTACCTTCACGACCGCAAGGCGCGCGGCAAAGTGCTCCTCGTCCCGTGAGCTCCTACCCGGCGAAAAGGAGACCACGATGACCTCTTCCCACGTGATCGTGACCGGCGCCTCGAGCGGCATCGGCGAGGCGCTCGCGCGTGCCTTCTTGGCCCGCGGCGATCGCGTGACGCTCGCCGCGCGACGCACGAGCCTGCTCGAGGCGCTCGCGAAGGACTACCCCGAACGCGCGTTCGTGCACGCGGTCGACCTCGGCAAGTGGGCGAACGCGGAGGGCCTCCTCCAGGCCGCGCGCGCGGCGCATGGCCCGGTCGACGTGCTCGTGAACAACGCGGGCGTGCAGATCGTGGGCCCCACCGAGGGCACCGATTTCGAGGCCGGGGTCGCCCTCCTCGAGCTCAACGTGCACACGCCCCTCCGTCTCACCACGCTGCTCTTGCCCGAGATGATCGCGCGAAAGAGCGGCACGATCGTCGACGTCGCGTCGATGGCGGCGATCGCGCCCACGCCAGGGATGTTCTTCTACAACGCGTCGAAGGCCGCGCTCGCGGCGGCTTCGGAGGGGCTCCGCGGCGAGGTGAGGCGCCACGGCGTGCACGTGGTCACCGTCTATCCGGGCCCCGTGAAGAGCGCGATGGAGTCCGCCGCGCGCGAAAAGTACGTCGCGTCGAAGGCCGCGACGAGCACTCCGACCGGCACTCCCGAGAAGCTCGCGGAGCTGGTGCTCGCCGCGATCGACAAGAAGCGTCCGCGGGTCGTTTATCCCAAGGTGTACGGCATGGCGCGCCACTTCCCGAACATGACACGCTGGGTGGTGGACGCGCTCACCCCCGAGCTGAAGTCCCTCCCCGAAAAGACCTGAGGCGCGAGCGTCACGTCGCTTCCGAGGCGCGAGGGTCACGTCGCTCTGGAGGGGCGAGGGTCACGTCGCTCTGGAGGGGCGCGGGTCGCGTCGCTGTGGAGGCGCGAGGGTCACGTCGCTGTGGAGGGGCGAGGGTCACGTCGCTCCGGAGGGGCGAG
>JAAFHV010000262.1 GCA_013297655.1 Myxococcales bacterium
AGATCCAGCCCGAGGTGGGCTCGCTCACGCTCTTCCAGCGCACGGCGCCGTGGATCTTGCCGAAGCCCGATCGCGCCTACTCCGCGCTCGAGAAGGCGGCGTTCTCGCGGGTGCCCGGGCGGCGGTTCCTGCATCGCCAGGCGATCTATTGGCGCAACGAGCTGTTCGGATCGATGTTCTCGAAAGCCCCGCGCACGATGGCGCTCGCGGCCGCGATCGGGAAGTGGCACATCCGGCGCTCGATCCGGAGCCCTGCGTTGCGAGCGCTCGTGACGCCGACCTTCCTCCCCGGGTGCAAGCGGATCTTGCTCTCGAACGACTACTATCCGGCCCTCGACCAGCCCAACGTGGAGGTGGTGGGCGATCCCATCCGCGAAGCCGACGCGACGGGCCTCGTGCTCGCTTCGGGCCGAAAAATCGAGCTCGACGCGATCATCCACGGCACCGGATTCACGGTGCAGTCGTACCTCGGCAAGCTCCGCGTGTACGGGCGGGGCGGCAAGGAGCTCGGCGAGACATGGGGGAAAAACGCTGCCGCCTACCGCGGCACCACCGTGCCCGGTTATCCGAACCTCTTCACGCTCCTCGGACCGAACACGGGCCTCGGCCACACGTCGGTCGTGCTCATGATCGAGGCGCAAATTCGCTACGTGATGGACGCGCTGGCGCACATGAAACGAACGCGCGCGGCGAGCGTCGAGGTGCTGCCGGAGGTGATGAAAGCGTACGACGAGGCGATCGGAAAGAAGCTCGATCGCTCGGTGTGGGCGAGCGGCTGCGAGAGTTGGTACTTGAACGACGAGGGCCGCAACACCACGCTCTATCCCGGCCTCACGTTCGAGTTCATGCTCGAGACACGGCGCTTCCGGGCCGAGGACCATCGTCAGGTATCCCTCGCTGCGTTGGAATCCGCCCCCAGCGTCGAGAATGGGCGCCCTTCCCGGGTCGAGGGCGAGCTACGCCAAAACGGTAGCTGAGCGCGGCCAGACAGGAGCCACGACGCTGAATGCCATTTCAACCAAATGAAATCGTTCATCAAATCGGCGCAATGGCATCTCGACCAAATTTGTACCGTGAGTCTTAGAATCTCTCGTGACGGGCAATATCGCTGAGTCAGCATCAGCGAATCGGGAGCGGCGCGGCGCTTCGGTGTTGGCCATTTAGCAATCGAGCGTAAACCCGTCTCCGTCGACGAACGCCGAGACACCGGATGACTCGAGGCGTCACTCCGCTCGCGACCTGGTCGGGGGGCGCGAGAGCCCCCAGGCCGATGCGTTGCGGGCTCGCGGGCGGCGCGACAAGGCGGCGAAGGTGGGGCCCGCGTTGATCGACACTTACGCGCGAAGGCTCGAGGTCGCTCGTTCTTGTCCCGCGGACGGCGCGGCGTCAGTCGGCCGCGGCGTCGGCCGCGGCGTCGCCCGCGTCGTCGCCCGCGTCGTCGCTGGCGGCGTCGCTGGTCGCGTCGGCAGCGTCTGGCGCAACGCTCGCCTCCGGGGGTGACCCGATGGCGATCGGGTCTTCGAGGTCGCCCCCACACCTGCGGCCGCCCATGCTGCAGAGGCAGCCGAAGCCCCCGAAGGCTGCAAAGAGCGCCACCATCGCGCCGACCGAGCTCAGTCCCCTCGTGCGTAGGCGCTTCATGGCCTTCATGATGTCGGCGCTCCGCTAACCTGTCAAGGATAGTCGCGGGTCGAAGCGGGCCGCTCGCTCGCGACGAGGGACGCGATTCAAGCCTGGGCCTGCGAGGGCACTCTCGCGTACCGATCCGTTGAAGGACCGAGAATTTCGTGGCTCCAAGCCGCTGGAAGTCCCTGACGAGCGACGGATAGTCTTCTATCCAGGAGCAACGACGCGTCGGAGGCAGGCCGCTAAACGTGCGAACGCCGACGACCCTTGCAACGAGGGACGGGATTCAACCTATTCGGTGCTCTAGACCCCGACCGGGTGCCAAATCGATTTGGTCTCGAGGTGGCGCTCGATGAAGCCGAGCCCCTGCCCTCGTCGGCGGTCGAACCACATTTCTGCATTCGGCGAGGGGTGAGTCTTCACGCGCTTCACGCTGCTCGCCGCCTCGCGCTCGAGGGTGGCGCGCAGCGCTTCGTCCGCGGTCCAGGCGTCGATCGCCGAGATTTCGCGGTGCTTCGCGAAGATGGGGCCCATCTCCGAGCCGTAGCCAGTGAGCACGTTGATGACGCCGCCGGGCAGATCGCTGGTCGCGAGGCACTCCGAGAACACGATCGCGGTGCGGGGGTCGGCCTCGCTCGCGACGACGATGACGGAGTTGCCGCCCGTGATCGGCGGCAGCACGACCGAAGCGAGCCCGAGGAGCGAAGGGCTCTCCGGCGCGATGACGGCGACGATGCCCATCGCCTCCGGCACGCTGAACCCGAAATGGGGCCCGCTGACCGGGTTGTGCGAAGCGACGAGCGCGCTCACCTTGTCGGCGAATCCCGCATAGAACACGGCACGATCGACCGTAGCGGCGACCTCGCGGGCAGCTTCGGCGCGGCTCTGTCCGGCGCGAACGAGGGAGTGCTCGAGCTCCTTCGCGCGCGACTCCACCACCTCGGCGAGGCGATAGAGGATTTGGCCACGATTGAAGGGAGTGCGCGCCTCCCACTTTTCGTAGGCGGCCTTCGCGACCACGACCGCGTCGCGCACGTCTTTGCGCGAGCCACGCGGAATGTTCACCCCCGCCGGATCGGCGTCGCCCTGCGCTTCTTCGGAGGCGACCCGGAAGTAACGGCCCGACTCGGAGCGCACGAACGCGCCACCGACGTACATTTTGTAAGCCTTCGTGACGCGAAGGCGCGGCAACCCCGCCGACGCACCCGAAGGATCGGTGACCGCGAGCGGCCCGGGGACGGCCACATCGGCCGCGTCTACGTGAGATTCGGTTCGCGTTTTCATGAGTTCCTCGGTTCGCTCGGGCGCCATCGACAAGCCAGTCGCGATAGACCGCTCATCCGTCGAGCTCCACGTACGCCGAGAGGCCCTGGCGACCGCCCTCGCGACCAAAGCCGCTCTCTTTGTAGCCGCCGAAAGGAGACGTGGGGTCGAACTTGTTGAATGTGTTTCCCCAAATGACGCCTGCTTTGAGGCGTGTCGCCATGTGGAAAATCTTGGCGCCCTTGTCCGTCCAGATGCCGGCAGAGAGCCCGTACATCGTGTTGTTGGCCTTCTCGATCGCCTCGTCGGGGGTTCGGAACGTCATGACGGTGAGCACCGGTCCGAAGATCTCCTCCCGCGCGATACGGCTCGACTGGCTCGCGCCAGTAAAGAACGTGGGCGGGAAAAAATAGCCTTTTTGCGGGATCGGGCAGGTCGACTGGTAGAGCTGGGCGCCCTCTTTTTCGCCGCTCGCGACGAGCTCTCGAATCTTGTCGAGCTGCATCTTCGAGTTGATGGCGCCAATGTCGGTGTTCTTGTCGAGCGGATCGCCGAGACGGAGCGTCTTGATGCGGTCGGCGAGCTTGCGCACCACCACGTCGTGAACGCTCTCTTCGACGAGGAGACGCGAGCCGGCGCAGCACACGTGGCCCTGATTGAAATAGATGCCATTGACGATGCCCTCGATCGCTTGATCGATCGGCGCGTCGGCGAAGACGATGTTCGCCGCTTTGCCGCCGAGCTCCAACGTGAGGCGCTTGTGCGAGCCGGCGAGGGCCGCCTGAATGCGCTTGCCGACCGCCGTCGACCCCGTGAAGGCGATCTTGTCGATGCCGGGATGATCGACGACCGCAGCGCCAGTGGCGCCCGCGCCGGTGACGATGTTCACGACGCCTTCGGGGAGCTCGCACTCCTCGATGATGCGGGCGAGGAAGAGCGCGGAGAGGGGTGTCGTCTCGGCGGGCTTGAGCACGACCGTGTTGCCGCACGCGAGGGCTGGCGCGAGCTTCCACGCCGCCATGAGGAGCGGGAAATTCCAGGGGATCACCTGCCCGGCGACGCCGAGGGGGCGCGCCTTACGGCCATGGAACGCGTAGTCGAGCTTGTCTGCCCAGCCGGCGTGATAAAAAAAGTGGGCCGCCGCGAGCGGGATATCCACGTCGCGCGACTCTTTGATTGGCTTTCCGCCATCGAGCGTCTCCACGATCGCGAGCTCGCGCGCCTTCTCCTGGATCGCGCGCGCGATACGGAAGATGTACTTTCCACGTTCTTCCGGGCGCATCCGCGACCAGACGCCGTCGTAGGCTCTCCGCGCCGCTCGAACGGCGAGATCGACGTCCTCGGCGTTCGCCTCTGCGACCTCGGCCAGCGTCTCCTCGGTGCTCGGGCTCACGGTGGGGAAGTACTTGCCGCTCTTCGGAGCGACCCATTTTCCGCCGATGAAGAGCTCGTAACGCTTCTCGATTTTGACGTGGTCGGTCGCCTCGGGCGAGGGCGCGTACTCCCACGCACGACCGAAATCGAGCGCGAGATCTTTGGTGCTCTTTTGGGCTTCCGACTTCTCGCTCACGGTCATGCTCTTCATGGCTCCCTCGCTTCGCTCAGTCCCCATAGGCAAGCCGGTCGCACGCTCCCTTGCATGTTCATGGCTCCCTCGCTTCGCTCAGTCCCCATAGGCAAGCCGGTCGCACGCTCCCTTGCATCTTCATCAATCAATCCTTCGAGAAGTCTTCGGCCGCTTGGTAGTTGCCCGTGCGCTCTTTCTCGAGCTGCATGAGAACGTCGTTCAAAAGGGCGCTCGCTCCGAAGCGGAAGAGATCCGGATCGAGCCACGCGTCGCCCAACGTTTCTTTGACGACGACGAGGTACTGGAGAGCTTGTTTTGCCGTGCGAACGCCGCCTGCGGGCTTCATCCCGATCTTGCGACCGGTGGCGTAGTAGTGGTCGCGAATCGTCTCCAGCATGACGAGGGTGACGCCGAGCGTGGCGGCCGGTTGCACCTTGCCGGTGGACGTCTTGATGAAGTCGCCGCCCGCCGCGATTCCGATCTCGCTCGCCTTGCGGACCATGTCGTAGCTGCCAAGCTCGCCCGTCTCCAAGATGACCTTGAGGTGGGCCTTCCCGCACGCATCTTTGGTGCGCGCGATTTCGTCGAACACTTTGGCGTAGTCGCCCATGAGCATCGCGCCACGGTCGATGACCATGTCGATCTCGTCGGCGCCGAAGTCCACGGCGCGGCGAACGTCGTCGAGCTTGATTTCGATGGGAGACAGGCCGCTCGGGAAGGCGGTCGCGACGCTGGCGACGAAGACGCCCGAGCCACGGAGGGCTTCTTTCGCGACCTTCACCATGTTCGGATAAACACAAATCGCCGCGCAGGGGCCGAGGCTCGGGTCCGAGTCGAGCGGGTGCATCGCTTTATTGCAGAGCGCACGCACCTTCCCGGGGGTGTCTTTCCCCTCGAGGGTGGTGAGGTCCATCATGCGGATCGACAGCTTGAGGCCGGCGACCTTCGCGCCCTTCTTGAGCGATCGCTTCGCGAGAGAAGCGACGCGCTCCTCCACTGCGACTTGGTCGACCGGGGGTGGAGCAAATAGCGGGGTATACGCCCGCGACACGGAGTCTCCGTTCGCGCGCGCGAGCGAGTCATGACCGTTCGATTTCACGCGACGAAGGTACACCCGTCGCTCCGACGTTTGCCCGAGAAAACGACGCGAATCGAGCGTCGCGCCGCGTTACACACGTACGCCGGCCCTCGCGCCGGATTGGTCGCGCGAGACGCAAAGCACGCGCGAACCGCGCCTCGGTGCTCGCGAGCGTTCGCCTCCGAAGCGGGTGCTTCACGCGGGTCCGCGCACGCTCGTCACTTCCGTGGAGCCCCTCGGCGCCGTCCACGCCGACGACGTTCTCCTCACCTGCGAGCGGGCCCGCGCGCCGTGAAAGTCAGGAGACTTTGGCTTCGGCGTGGAGGCGCTCGGCTTCCGCAGCGGCCTCGGGACACACGCCGGGCGTGGCTCCGCGGAGCTTCGCCCCCCACTCGCCGATCGCCTCGGCGACCGTACGAAAGCCGCGCCCAGCCTCGCTTAGCTCGTACTCCACTCGAAGCGGTGGGCCTGGAATGACGGTACGCGATACGAGCCCGAGCGCCTCGAGCTCCTTCAAACGAAGGGACAACATGCGGTCGCCGATCGCCTTCAAACGATCGCCGATTTCGCTGAAGCGGAGCGGACCTTCCTCGAGGGTCGCGATGACGAGCCCGTTCCACGGCTTGGCCAACACATCCATCGCCGTTTGAAACATCGGGCAAAGGTGTTCGCAGCTTCGTTTCACGGGAACTACTCCGGTGATGCCCGAGCAGGGTCGCGCGAGCTTCTCTTTAGATATGCGCCTTTCGCGCCCAAATGGGAAGTCCAGACGACCCAAGTTTCGGGCAGCGCTACGCGTGCGCGTGCCGCGGGATCACCGAGGGGTGCCGCCCACCGACGACGCGCTACGCAGACCGTGACTCACGGGAGAGTAGCGGCCTCGCGAGGGCCCGAGACACGCCTCATTTCCACTTTACGCTGCAGCCGAAGGCGGTGGTCTCGGGCGTCTTCGGGCTCGCGCCGGCGAGGAGCGAGTCGACCGCTTCCGTGAGATCGTGCGAGCTTACCTTCGTGGCGTCGCGGTGGTTGTCGTCGATCCGGCCGTGGTAGCGGAGCGCGCGCGCCTCGTCGAACACGAAGACCTCGGGGGTGAACTTGGCGCCGAGCGCGCGCACGAACGACTGGGCGTCGTCGCGGACGTACGGAAAAGGAAAGCCGCGCTCCTCGGCGCGCAGGCGCATGGGGACGAGGCCGTCGTCCGGGTAGCGGACGGCGTCGTTCGCGTTCACGCACACGACCTGAACCCCGCGATCGGCGTAGGCCTTGGCGAACGCGACGATGCGCGGCTCGTAGGCGATGACGTAGGGGCAGTGGTTGCACGACACGATCACGACGAGCAGCTTTTTTCCCTCGAACGAGGCCAGTGAGTGACGGCGGCCGTCCGCTCCGGGGAGGTCGAACGCGGGGCAAGTATCTCCGATACCGAGCATGACTCGTTCCTTACCAAAAGGAACGCGCCGGCAGAAGGTCCGCCGGCGCGTTCGCGCTCACGAGGTTGCCCGCGCCCTCAGCGCTTGGTCGCCTCGAAGCTGCCCGGCTCGTTGGTGGTCGGCGTGCCGGCCTTGGTCTGCTTGTGGGTCAGCTTGGTGCCCGCGACGCAGTAGTCGTACTCGTCGCCGTCGCTGGTGATGAGCTTGTTGCCGCTCGTGGTGAACGTGGCGCCGATTTTGTCGCTCGCGAACGCGAGGTCGACCTTGCAGTTGCAGCCCGCCCCCGCCGCGGTGCACGTGGCCTTTTTGACCTGCCCCTGGCTCGCCTGGGTGATCAGCAACGCGACGCTGTTGCAGTCGCCGCTCACCGGTGGCTGCTGAGCGCAGGCGGGCGGAATGGTGAGGTCGGTGGTGACGGCGACCGTTCCGCGGCGCGTGACGTTGTTGCCCGCGAAGGTGACTCGCCCCGACATGGTGCCGGTGACTCCACCCACGGTCGCGGTAGCACAGGCCCGGCGGACCTGCGCCTCGAAGGCCGAGAGATCGGCGTCCGAGATGCAACCACCGCTGTAATCCCAGGTTCCCTCGAGGGTGCCGCCGCACGGCGCTGTCTCGGCGCAGGTGCCGGAGGTGAGGTTGAACGTCGCCGGCGCGGGGAGCGGGACCGACGTGTCCGCCGTGTTGCTCGGGGCGGTGGTCGACGTCCCGGTGCCCGTGGCCGAAGGGCCTGGGCCTGCTTCGGTGCCTGCGTCCGCGTCGCTGCCGGTGGTGCTGCTCGAGCACGCCGCGAACCCGAGCGTGACCGCCGGGATGACCAATACGAGCCACTTTTTCATGCCAAGCTCCCTCTCCATCGTGACGACAAAAGCCGAATCGTGACGGTGACACGGAACCCGCACGACGGCAAAACCCGGCGCGGGGGAGACGCGAATGACACGCGCGGGTGGGCCGGGCGAGGCTGGCGAGGCTCGCGCGGCCTTGCGCGATCGCGTGCTACGGCTCCGTGCTCGGGTCGCGTTTGGCGAAGAGGGCGCAGTCGCAGTGGCCTTGCCGCGCGATGTCCTCGTGGTGCGGCGTGCACGGACAGACGAGCTCGTGGCCCGCGGCTTTTGCCTTCTCTATCGGCGCGCACGGGCAATACATTTTCCCGTGCACGGCGAGGTTCTCGGTGAGCCCGTCGATGGTGAGCGCGACCTGGCTCGCCTCGGAATAGAGCCCATAAGGCCCCTTCGCGACATAGCGGCGCACGAAGCCTTGAACACGCGCGAGCGCCTTCGCCTTTCCCGACTCCGCCGACGCATCGTCTCCCTCGCCCATGTGGAGAGGGTACCAGTGAGCGCCGAAGACGCCAAAAGGCCCGATCCGTGAGGATCGAGCCTTTATTGGCTTACGAAGAAGCCCTCGGTCTCAGCTCTTCGGCGGAGCTGCGTCCATCTTCGCGCGCTTGCGACGGCGACGAGCGGCCTCGGCTTGCTTCTTCCGGCGCTTCACGCTCGGCTTCATGTAGTGGCGGCGCATCTTGAGCTCACGGAGAACGCCTTCCGAAGCGAGCTTTCGCTTGAGCATCTTGATGGCGCGCTCGATTCCGCGGTCGCTCACGACCACTTCGAGCGGCTTGCACTGAATCGCGTCACTCGGCATCTTTCGGGATCCTCTTATGGGAACAACGTGAGAGGCAGCCGGGGGCTTCCTCCGAAACGGAAGACGTCCGGTAACACGGGAACAAGACCGATGCTAGCGGTGTTCGACGCGCGGGCCCCGTTTTTTACCGTCGTTCCCGAGTGGCGGCCCCATAACTCTCGCCATTCGCGCGACGCCCGCCGCGCACTTGCCTATTTTTTCCCGACGATTTGCGCCCTCTCGCGCGACACCGCGCTCCTCTCCCCGGCCGGGTCCGACGTCGCGCGCTGGAGCCGGTGTAAGCCTCACCACGATGCCGTCGTTCCTCTGAAACCCCGATGCCAAGGCTGCCCCATTTGACGAACGCCGAAAGGCGAGGTCCGATGCGGGGCGTGCTCACCCCCGGCTCCGTCGTCGGCCCGTACACGGTGCTCGACCTCCTGGGCCAAGGAGGGATGGGCATCGTGTACCGCGCGCGCGACTCGCGCCTCGAGCGCACCGTCGCGCTCAAGGTCATCGGGAAGCGTGAGGCCATCGTCGACGCGGACGGCACCTCGCACTCCGCCGACGACGCCACGCGGCTCCTTCGTGAGGCGCGCGCGGTCGCGTCGCTCAGCCACCCGAACGTGGTCGCGATCTACGACGTCGGCGAGACGGAGGAGCTGCTCTACTTCGCGATGGAGCACGTCGAAGGCGAAAACCTTCGCGCGCGCATGTCGCACCCGCCTTCGCTGTCGGAGCGCATTCGTTGGCTCGCCGACGTGGCGACGGGGCTCTTCGCGGCGCACGAGGCGGGACTCGTCCACCGCGACGTGAAGCCCGAGAACGTGATGGTCCGGAGCGACGGCCTCGTGAAGGTGCTCGATTTCGGCATCGCGCGGAAGACGCGCATCGTCGAGGCCGACGGCGAGATCGTGACGGGCGAGGACCACGTCGCGGGCACGCCGCAGTACATGGCCCCCGAGCAGCTCCGCGGCGAGCGCCTCGACGCACGATCGGACCAATTTTCCTGGGCCGTCGTGGCCTACGAGCTCCTCTCCGGAAGGCGACCCTTCTCGAGCTCCACCGAAGGCTACGCGCTCGTCGCGTCCATCCTCAGCGACGCCCCGCCGCCCCTCCGTGACCTCGTCCCCGAGATCCCGTTCGAGGTCGAACAGGTCGTGCATCGCGCCCTCGCGAAGGCCGCGGGCGATCGCTTCGCGTCCCTCGCCGAGGTCGCCGAGATTTTGCATCCTCAGGCCCAGAGCCTCCGCCCGCAAAGAACCCCATCGAGCATTCCGAAGGCCGCGATCGGGGTGAAGCACCACGAGCCTGCCGCGTTCGCGGAGACGACGCGGGTGCCCACCACGAAGGACGAGCCGCCTCCGCAGAGCCTCCGCTCGGTCGAAAAGAAGCTCACCCCGAAGGTCACCCTCGCCACCGCGATCGGGCTCGCGGCGCTCGCGCTCGTCACCGTCGTGTTCGTGAGCCGGCCGCGCACGCCCTCCCCTGCCCACCCGAAGGTCGTGCGACCGTCGTGCACCGTGCCCGAGGCGGCGGCGGCCCTCGAGTCGGCGCGCGGACGCACGCGCGACGGCGCGACCCAAGACGCGCGACGGGAGCTCGAACGCGCGGTCAGCCTCGACGAATCGTGCGCCGCCGCCCACCTCGAGCTCGGCCTCGCCGTGCTCTCGCGCGATCCGCAGGACGGCCTCCGTCACTACCAGGCCGCATTCCATGCGCGCGACGCCCTCGGCCCTCGTGACCTCGCCCTCCTCGAAGCGAGCGAGCCTTACGTGCGCTCGCGACCCGATCTCGTCGAGTGGGAGACCCGGCTTACTGCTGCAGTCTACAAGTTTCCCGACGACGCCGCGCTCAGGGTCTGGCTCGGAACCTCGCGCGAGCGGCAGCTCGATTTCGAGGGCGCGCGCACCGCGTACGAAGCCGCGACACGCGCGTCTCCCGGGTATGCCCCTGCGTGGGCGGGGCTCGCCCACGCGACGAAGCGCCTCGGTGACAAAAAGGGGGCGCTCGACGCGGTCGCGTCGTGTCTCGCGCGCTCGCCGGTCGCGACCGTGTGCGTGGGCGCGCGCCAAGAGGTGCACGCGGATTTCGGAGAGTGCCAAGCCGCGAAGGACGACGCGATGGCGTGGGTAGCGCTCGATCCGCAGAGCCCGGAGCCGCACCACGCGCTCGCGCTCGGGCTCTTCGACACCGCCGCGCCGCGGCCCGCCGTCGAAGAGACGCTCCGCCGCCGCTGGTCGCTCATGCCCGCCGACGCACGCAAGGTCGCGGAGACGACCGACCGCCTCGCGCTGTTCTTGACCGAGGGAAAGCTCGACGAGGCGCTCGCTCTCGCGGAGACGGTGGAGCCCTCGCTCCCCGCCGACGCTGACGTCGCGGACCACGCTTCGGCCGCGATGGCACGAGTGTCGCTCCTCGTTGAAACGGGGCAAACGAAGCGCGCCGGTGAGGTCGCGAAGGAATTCCTCGATCGCATGATGGCGTACCCGCCGCACCCGCTCTCGCCGGATCCGAGCATCGGTTTTTTCGAGCCGCTGCTCCGCGCCGGAATGCTGACCGGGCGTGAGCTCGAGGAGCGACGGAGCGCTTGGCTGACGGGGGAAATCCGCCGCACCCGCGCGGCCGATCCCGCCATCCTCGAGGGACAACGCGGACGGCTATCGTGGTTACGCTGGGCGCTCGTGCACGCCGCGTTCGCGGAAACGCGCGAAGAGGCGCAGGCAGCGCTCCGCGCGATCCCGACCGACAAGGAGCCACCGGTGACGCAGCGCACGTTGCGCTTCGATTTTGCGGCCGGGAAGGTGCTCGCGCTCGCGGGAGAGAGCGTGCACGCGGTCGAGCACTTGCGACGGGTGGTCGACGCCTGCGCCGGGCTCGCGGAGCCGCAGGTACATATCCGCGCCCACTTCTACCTCGGCCTCGCGCTCGAGGCGCGCGGTGATCGGCAAGGCGCCCGCGAGGCGTATCGCTTCGTGCTCGATCGCTGGGGCGGCGCGAAACCGAAGTCGGTGACTGCCGAGAAGGCACGTCGCCACATGGAAGCGCTCGACGCGCGCTGACTCCAGGTTCGCGCACGGACAGCGCGAGTCATGCGCCTCGCGTCGTTTCCTTATCGCGATCGCGATCGCGCCGGCGGTACGCCGCGCCGTCGTCACCTGACGAAGGGAACAGCGAACTTCGTGCGCGCGCATCGCCAGGGCTACGAGGCGCGATACGGGCTAAGGTCCGGCCAGGCCAAACCGCCGAATAGTCGAACCAATTCAGTTATTTGACCGAGACCGCTGAACGCAATGGGACGACCACAGAAACGGCGAAGCCCCGTGAGCTGACCCACGGGGCTTCGTCGTCGGACGGGTCGTTGTCGACTACTTCTTCTTGCCGGAAGCGCCCTTGACGAAATACACGGTCGCGCGCTTCTCGCCCTCTTTGACGATGCGCTTGGTCTTCAGACCTTCGGCGAGGGGGCGGGGCATCTCGTTCGCGGCG
The DNA here is from genome assembly GCA_013297655.1 of Myxococcales bacterium. Lineage (GTDB taxonomy): Bacteria > Myxococcota_A > Polyangia > Polyangiales > Polyangiaceae > JAAFHV01. The sequence continues at coordinate 12,074 of JAAFHV010000262.1, forward strand.
AGGTTGAGCTCCGAACGGATGTCTTCCGAGCGAAGGCCCTCGTTGCGGCGCGTGAGGAGCGCGACGATCTGGTCGACGACGTTCGTGATGTCGGCCGGCGAGCGGCGAGCGAGGCGGCGACGGCCACCACCACGGCGAGCGGCGGGCTTGGGGGCCACGGGGGAAGCCGCGACGGGGGCGGCG
>JAAFHV010000263.1 GCA_013297655.1 Myxococcales bacterium
GAGGGAAAAACCACGTCCGCGAAGTGAGCGCTGGCCTCAGCCCACGAGGCGGATCACGTCGTCCTCCGCGACCCCGAGGCCGCGGAGCGCGTCTTGAAAGCGGGTCTTCGGCACCGAGACGAGGGTGGGCATGCCCCCCGACAGACCGAGGAGAGAGAGGAAGCTCACGCCGCTGTCGAACGGCGCGGCGAGGGTGAGCGTGTCGCGATCGATCATCGCGGCGAGGCTCGCCCGCTCCTGCCCGAGCAAAAGGAGCTGCGTTTTGTCGTACTTTTCGCCTTTTCCGGTCACGTCGACGAACGCCAACGTGTGCGCCTTCGGAAAGGGGCACTTGCGCAGGTCGACGCGGGTGTAACCCTCGGCGAGCTTTCGGGTCGTCTTCTCGATGTCGGCGAGCTCCGCCGCGGCGCGATCGATCGGCTCCCAGAGCGCGTTGTCTTTCAGGCCGGAGACGAAGAGGCGCACGATCGCGCCGAGGAGCCCGTAGTCGCGGCCCCGAGCGCGGATCGCGCGGTCGACGCGGTCGGCGTTTTTGCTGGGTTTGCCGATGCGCGTGTCGATCGCGCGGGCGTCGGCGTCGGCGCCTTCGTAGGGCTCTTTGCCGCCCAAGATCCACTTCGCGGCGCTCGCGAGGCCGTCGAAATCGGTGTGGCAGACGATGGTGTCGACCGGCCCGATCCGCGCCACGAGCTCTTCGGTGACCATCTCGGGGCAGGCCCCGTGCTGGGCCTTCGTCGCGAGCACGAACCTCGGATCGTCCGCGTAACGTGCATGTTCTACGTGATCGTGGTGATCCACCCAGGCGGCGAGGCGCGTACCCATGCCCTCGATGAACGGGAGCGTCAGCTTCTGGAACCCGCCTCCCGAGGCTTCGGAGGCGAACGCCACGTCGAGCACGACGATGCGCCCGGAAAGCTCCTTCGCCTTCGGCAGCTTACGGGGGGTCGCGAAGGCCAGCGTCTCTTTGGGCACCGCGCGAACAATGCCACACGGGAGCCCCAAGAACGGCGCGTTGCGTGAAAAAACGCGATCTCACCCCGCGAAACCCTTGGAAAAATCGCGATGCCCGATTGTTTGACACTCGTTTGAGCAGTTCCGTATCGTAGGGCTCTCATGGCGCTCAACGTTCTCGTGTTCGAGGGCGATGCCGCCTTCGCGGGTGAGCTTCGCGCAGGTCTCGAAAGCCTGGGCTGCGAAGTTCGAATCGTGGAGGACGGCAACACCGGTCTCGCTCAGGCGTCCGAATCGAAGCCCGATCTCATCCTGCTCGCGATCGAGCTTCCCCGGATGAACGGCTTCTCGGTCTGCAACAAGCTCAAGAAGGATCCCGTCCTTCGGGAGGTTCCTCTCGTCATTCTCTCGAGTGAGTCGAGCGAGGAGACCTTCGAGCAGCACAAAAAGCTCCGGACACGTGCCGAGGAGTACGTGCACAAGCCGGTCACCTTCGAGGCTTTGCTCGAGAAAATAAGGCCATTTTCGCCCCTCGGCGGCGGCGACAAGACCGAAGCTCCGCCCGCGAGCATCATCGTCAACATGGACGAGGAGGAGATCGCGGTCGACTCCCTCAGCAGCATGCCTCCCGCTGCAGAAGAGGACGACACCGACGCCCTCCTCGACGCGCTCGAGCGGCCGACCACGACCAAGCCCGGCCGCATCCCGCCCGCGGACACGGCCCCCCCTCCGACCGCGATCCCCACCGGCAACCGCACCCCCTCGATCGCGGTCCCTCCCGAGGGCGCCGCGCCGCGAACGATGCCTCCTCCTCGCGCCGCCACCATGCCTCCCGCGCGCACGTCGTTCCCGCCTCCCGCGAACAACGAAGAGCTCGCGCGCCTCAAGAGCGAAATCGAAGAGCTTCGCACGAAGCTCGCCGCCGCCCCCGCTGCCCCCGCCAAGGCGAGCGGGAGCGCGACGAGCCGCGAATTTCTCGACCTTCGCGAGGCGCTCAACAAGAAGGACAAGGAGATCCTCTCCCTCAAGGAGCAGCTCTCCAAGAAGGACCGCGAGATCGTCGAGAGCAAAGATCGCGCGATCTCGCTCGAGCGCGCGAGCGCCGACCTCGAGGACAAAATCATCGCCGGTGAGCGCGACAACGCCGATCACCGCGACAAGATCGACGCCCTCGTCCACGACCTCGAGATCGCACGCAAGGCAACCGAGACGACCCAATCGAAGCTCGACGCTGCCAACGCGGCGATCGCCGAGCGCGAGGGAACGATCGCCGAGCGCGAAGGAACGATCGCCGAGCGTGAAGGAACGATCGCCGAGCGCGACGCGAGCCTCGTCGCCGCCGCTACCGCTGCCGCCGCCGCTGCCGCTTCTGCCGAGCAATCCCACCAGTCCAAGACCGCCGAGCTCGAACGCCAATCGCGCGAGGCGCTCGAACAAGCCGAACGCGCGCGGATCGCAGAGGTCGCCGCAGCAAAGAAGGCCGGCGAAGAGGCGGTCGAGGCGAAAGGCCGCGAGAAGGACGCGGAGCGCGAAAAGGCCGTCTCCGAGCAAAAGTCCGCTCACGAAGCCGAGCTCGCCACCGTGCGCGCCGATCACGCGAGCGCGATGCGGACCGCGGAAGACAAACACGCCGCCGAGCTCGTCGAGACCGGCGAGGCTTTCGAGAAGGCGCAACGCGAGAAGCTCGCCGCCGTCGAGACCGCCCACGCGGCCCAGATTTCGACCCTCGAAAAGGCGCACCAAGCCGCCACCGAAGCGGCCGCATCGAAGGCAACGGGCGAGCTCGAGGCCGAACAGGGCGCACACGCGACCACCCGGAAAGACCTCGAAGCCAAGGTCGCCGAACGCGACGCCACGATCGGCGAGCGCGACGGCACGATCCGCGCGCTCGAGGGCAAGCTCACCGAGCGCGACGCCACGTTGGTGGAGCGCGACGCCACGTTGGTGGAGCGCGACGCGAAGATCGCCGATCTCGAGGGCAAGCTCACCGAACGCAACGCCACGATCAACGATCTCGAGTCGCGCGTCGCCGAGCGAAACACGCGGATCGAGAGCATCGAGAAGACACTCGACGAGACCCGCTCCGAGCTCGCTTCGGCACGCGCCCGCGTCGACGAGTTGACGACCACCCTCGACGAACGAACCAAAGAGCGCGACTCCACGAAGACCGAGCTCGAGTCCGCGCAGAACCGCATCAAGGCGCTCGAGGGCCTCTACGGCGCATCTCAAAGCTCGCTCGACGACACCCGGAAGAAGCTCGAAGAGTCGGAGTCCGGGCTCGCGAAAGAGCGCGATCGCACGCGGACGGCGACCACCAAGTGGGAAGCCGATCGTGCCTCCCTCGATCGCGCAAAGGACGCCCTCGCGGTCGTGCTCGCGCAGATCGAAGAAGCCGAGTCACGCAAGCTCGCCGACTGAGCCACGTCGGCTCTCGACGAGAATCAGGGCCGCCACGCGAGAGCGTGCGCGGCCCGGTTCATGTGGTCTCGTGCGCGTTGCCGCGCTGGCCACGCGACGTGTGGCGTCAGGCGCTGACGCCGGAGCGCACGAAGGCCTTTTTCGACTGCGCGCGAGCGTTGGAGAGCACCCTTTCGCGGTCGAAGACGGTGCTGCGTCCGTCGTTCACCACGATGCGTCCGCTCGCGATGACGGCGATAACGTCGCGCGACGACGCGGCGTAGACCACGCGCGAGAACACGTCGCCGCCGGGCTCCACGTGCGGCCCGTCGATACGGACCACCTGCAAATCGGCTCTCTTTCCGATCTCGAGGGAGCCTGTCTCGTGACCAATCCCGAGCACCTCTGCGCCGCCGCGGGTCGCGAGCGAGAGCGCGTCGCGCGCGGGGAGGGCGGTCGTGGCGGTGCGCGACTTGGCGAGGAGCGCCGCGTGACGAAGCTCGGTGAACGCGTCGACGTTGTTGTTGCACGGGGCGCCGTCGGCCCCGAGCCCCATGACGACCCCCATCGCGCGGAGCTCGTGCACGCGGGCGATGCCGGAGCCGAGCTTGAGGTTCGCGCTCGGGCAATGAACGAACCGAGTGCCGGCCTGCGCGGCGCGCTTCGCCTGCGCGTCGGTGAGCTGCACACCGTGCGCGAGCACCGTGTTTTTTCCCTCGAAACCGTACGAAGCGAGCACGTCCACGTCGTCCTTGCCGAGGAGCTTGCGCACGGCCTCGCGCTCGCCGGGGTGCTCTGCGGCGTGGGAGTGGAGGAGCGCGCCGTTGCCCCGCGCCCGCTCGACGACGCCGCGAAAGAGCGCCTCGGTGCACGACAGGATGAACCGCGGCGCGTAGGCGTACGAGAGGCGACCCTCGGCCGTGCCGTGCCACCGCGCGTGGAGGCGATCGCTCTCCGCGAGGCTCGATTTCGTGGTCTCGCGGAGGCCCTTCGGCACACCTTCGCCGTGGTCCATCATCGCTTTGCCGGAGAACACGCGGAGGCCGCTCCGCGCGCACGCGTCGAACACCGCGTCTTGGTGGTGGACGGTGCCCATGTCGAGCAAGGTGGTCGTTCCGCTCAGGCTCATCTCGAGGAGCCCGAGCTCCGCGCTCGCCGAGAGCGACGCTTCGTCGTGCGCGGCCTCGAAAGGCCATATGCGCTCGCGGAGCCAATCGAGGAGCGGGAGATCGTCTGCCATCCCGCGGAAAAGAACCTGGCAAAGGTGCACGTGGCCCTGCACGAAGCCGGGGATCACGGCGCATCCCTCCGCCGCGATCACGCGCACGATGCCGCTCCGGGTGCGCTGGTCGCGAGCTTTTTTCCCTATCGCGGTGATCTTGCCGTCTTCGACGAGCACGTCGCCTTCGACGACCCGATGCGCGTCGTCGCAGGTGACGACCGTGCCTCCGCGAACGAGGATGGAGCCTTGGCGCGGCAGCGGCACCGTGTTGCTCATGGTTCCTCCGCGCAGATCGCGTCGGCCTCGATCTCGACGAGCATCCGCGGATCGATGAGCGCCGACACCTCGACCATCGTCGTCGCGGGGAGGATGTCGCGGAACGCTTCGCCGTGGGCGCGCCCGACCGCCTCCCAGGCGGCGATGTCGGTCACGAACATGCGCGTGCGCACCACGTCGGCGAGCGACGCGCCGACCTTCTCGAGGGCCGCTCGGATATTTTCGATACACTGCCGTGTCTGAATTCCGGGGTCGCCCTCACCCACGAGCTCGCCGGCGGCGTCGAGGGCGGTCGTGCCGGTCACTGCGACGAACGGGCCGACCCGCACCGCGCGCGAATAACCGACGATGGGCTCCCACGGGGCGTTCGTGAAGGTGCGGGTGCGCTTCGCCCGCAGGCGGACCTCGGCGTTCACGTCTTTCGCGTCGCTCATCGCCGCGAGCTTAGCAGCATGTCGAACGACTCCCGCGGTCGCATCGACGCGCCGGCGCTCCTCTCCCGGAGCTCGCCTCGGCGGGCGATCGAGCCGAAATGGCGGTACTTCGCACGAACGAGCGCTCGCCCGTCGCGCCCTCCGCGGTCTTCGCTCGCGCGTGGGTCCCCGCTCGCGTCGTCGCGACTACCTCCGCGCCGCGCGTTCGGATAGGGTCATCGCATGCTGCGGAGGTCGGGGCTCGTGGTGCGCACGTCCGAAACCCGCGATGGCGCACGCTCCGCGCTCGGGTTTTTGCCTGTCGAACGGGTCGAAGGCATCGTGCGAATGCCACGCGTCTCGCCCATCGTCGGCGCGCGCCCTCCCATGCTCGGCGTCGCGCAGGTGCAAGGTGGCGTCATTCCGGTCATCGCTCCCTACGGCGATCCGCGCCCGCACTCCACGCCGCCAGGGCGCGATCCTTCGGCGCGTATGCTCGTGGTGTGTTTGCTCGCGGGTGAGCGCCTCGGCCTCGCCGGAGTCGAGATCGTCTCGGTCGGCCATTTCGACGGCGACGATCACTCGGTTCGAATCGACGGCGAGCGTGTGCCGGAGGTCGATCTCGCGACGCTCGCGTCGGAGCTTCACGCGCGTCCGTGGGCGGGCCGCGTGCGCGCCTGAACCTTGCCATTTCCACCGAGCCCCGGCGTTTCGTGCGGGGTATCCTCTTTCGCCCTCCCTTCGCAAAGGCTCCATCATGGCCGAGAAACCCAAGCGCCGTCTCTTCGGCCTCCTTCGCTCCCCGAAGTCCGAGCGCACCAACACCACCGCCGCCGACGCGGGAGCCCTGTGGACGGCCCACGCCCGCGCGGCGACGAGCGTCCGCGACGCAGGTGAGGCCGCTCAGCGCATCGCCTCGAACATCGCGAAGCAGCGCGGTGCGCTCGACTCGATCGGCGACCGCGCGCGCGCCGTCTCCACCCGCGCACAAGACTTGGGGACCAGCTTCTCGCGGGTGACGGACGCGTTCGAAAAGCTCTCCCTCGTCGCGCTCAACGCGGCGCTGGAAGGCGCCCGTCTCGGCGAGCACGTGGGCCAGTCGCTCCAGCTCGTGTCGGAGGAGGTACGCCTCTCGTCCGGTCGCGGAGCAGAGAGCGCGCGCGAGCTCTCGTCGTCGCTGTCGGAGGTCGCGGCCGAGCTCGCGCAGGTCACCGCCAACCTCGAGCGTGCCCGCGAAGCCGCCGCCGAGGTCGCGCAAGAAGCGGGCAGGGTGGGCGCGTCGTCGTCCGACACCGAGCGCGCCTTGGGTGAGCTCGCCGAGCGAATGAAGCGCGCGACGGGCTCCGATCCCGAGACCGCGAAGGCCCTCGCGGACGCGGTCGAATACGGAAAAGCGTTCGTCGGTGCGCTCGGCGCGCTCGGCGAGAAGGTGCCGCGAAGCATCCTCATGAGCGTGCTTCGTCCCGTGCTCGAGCCGCTCGCGAAGTGGGCGAGCGAAGAAGAGGCCGGAGAAGAGGGGTGAGCGTCAAAGATCCCGAGCTCTCGCGTCTGCTCGTGATCGAGCTCGAGCGCCACGCCGCCACGTTGGAGGGGGACCCCACCGCCGACGAGTCGCGCCGCGCGATCCACGCGATGAAAGGCGCCGCTGGGCTCGCGGGGGAGGCCGAGCTCGCGAGCGCGCTCCAGCGCCTCGAGCGCCGACATACCCGCGGCGACGACACCGCGAGCGTCGACGTGCTCGCCGTCGCGCGGAGGGCGGCCGGTCGCCTTCGAGAGGGAAAATCCGCGATCGACTCGGCCTGGCCGCTGCCCCCGCCGGACCTCGAGCACGGCGAGGTGCCGTCCTCGATACGTGCAGAATACACAACGAGCATCCAAGATCGTCTCGCCCACCTCGACACCGCGCTCCGCGACGAGGACACGGCGGCGGCGGCGGAGGCGGCGTATCGCCATTTGCATACGATGAAGGGCGCCGCGAGCGCCGTCGGCGACGAGGTCATGGCTTGGTTTTGCCACGGTCTCGAGGGGCGCTTGCGCAACGCGCTCCGTGGGGAGCGCTCCCTCGAGGAGTCGCTGGCGGAGGTCGCGCAGCACCGCGCGGTGCTCTCCGGGCTCCTCGAAGATCCGCAGGGCACCCTCGATCTTCTCAAGAAACGCGCCTCTCGCGCGGAAGGTCGCCAAAGGCCCACCTCGCGCCCAACGGACGACGACCGCGACGCGGAGACGATCCGCATCGACGCCGGCTCGGTCGACTCGCTCCTCGATGGCTTCGCGGTCGTGGGGGCGGTGCGAGACGGCGTCGGCGCGCGCGCGACCGCAGACGGCAAACAGGCGCGCGAGATGCGGCGCCTTCGCACCGATCTGGTCGACGCGCTCCGGCTCATCGGTCCGCCCCGTCCTTGGGGGGCTCCGGCGGCGGCGCTCCGGCGCGTCGAGCGCGTGGCGCAGGTGCTCGCCCGGTCGGCCGACGATCTCGAGCGCCGCTCCGCCGATGGGCGCGAGGCCGACGCCGAGCTCCGCGACCTCACCTCGTCGGCGCGCCGCGAGCTGCTCTCCATGCGGCAAACGCCGGTCCGCGAGCTCTTCGCTCGTGTCGCCGCCGCGATCACCTCCGAAGCGCGGCGCGCCGGAATGGACGTGCAGGTCACGCAGGTCGGAGCCGACGAAATGGTCGACCGCAGGCTCGCCGAGCGCCTCCTCGATCCATGTTTGCATCTTGCACGCAATGCGATCGCGCACGGGATCGAACCGGCGGCGACGCGTGCGTCGTTGGGCAAGCCGCGGCTCGCGACGGTGACCCTCACCGCGCGTCGAACCGCGAGCCGCCTCACTGTCGGTATCGGCGACGATGGCGCGGGGGTCGACGTCGCCGCGCTCCGTGAACGAGCCCTCGCGTCGCGCGCGATAAGCCCTCAAATCGCGGAGGTCGCCGACGACGACACCCTGCTCGCGCTGCTGTTTCTCCCTGGTTTTTCCACCCGTGACAACGCCGACGTGCTCGCCGGCCGCGGCATCGGCCTCGACATCGCGCTGTCCGCGGTCGAGCGCCTCGGGGGCTCGCTCCGCGTCGAGAGCCGTCGTGGTCTCGGGTTCGAGGCGCGCATCGACGTGCCGGTCGAGTCTGGCCTCGCGCAGGTGCTCTGGGTCCACGCCGCGGGGGCGGTTCACGCGATCCTCGCGTCGCAGGTGCTCTCGGTCCAGGGCCAGCACGCGCGTCGCAACCTCCGCGTACCCCACCTCGCCGCGTGCCTCGAGCCGGGGGAGAGCACGCCGTTCGGTTACGTGCTCGAGCTCGAAGGCGGAGGTCCCGAGCCGATGCCATTTTTCATCGGGGTGGACGCGGTGACGGGGCCCGACGAAGCCCTCGTTCGCCCGCTCGGCTCGCTCGTCGTGGCGATGGGGCCCTACGTCGGGGCGGTGGTCCTCGGCGACGGAGCGGTGCGCCTCGTGCTCGACGTGGTCGCGCTCGCCCCGCGTGTTCGCGCGCTCGGCCGGGTCGCCGATGGCCTCGCGAAGAGCGAGCCGCCCCGCGCATGACCACCACGGTTCGTGTCGCCTCTCTCGCCGACGCTTCGGCGATCGCCGCGATTTTTGCCCGCGTGAACCCACACGAGTGCGACCACGCCGCGCACGAGGGCCGCGTTCGCGAGGACATCGCGCGCCCGATCGCCCGCGTGACGGCGGCGGAGGACAATGCGGGCGACCTGGTCGGCGCGCTCGTCGCGTGGCACGTCGTGGACGAGGTCACTGTCGTCGACGTCGCGGTGAGCCCCACCCGCCGCCGCGAGGGTCACGGTCGCGCGCTGGTGGAGGAGCTGCTCGTGTGGTCGAGAGCCCACGAAAAGCGCCTCGTCCTCCTCGAAGTGCGCGCCTCGAACACGCCCGCGCGCACGCTCTACGCCGCGCTCGGCTTCACCGAGGTGAACGTGCGCCGCGGCTATTACGCCGACGGGGAGGACGCGGTGGAGATGCACGCCACGCTCGCGCTGCTCCAAGCGTCCGCCCACTAGGTGAACTGTCCTCACCAAGAATTGTATTTGAACGCGACGATTTATTCTTGACCCTCGCCGAGTCTCGTTGCATAGATGTGGAGGTTGGCGCGTCTACCTCGCGCTTCCCGCAAGGCCTCCCGCAACGCCTCCCGCAATCAAGGCTATCGCGCTCGCGCCTCAGCTCCCTTCTCCAGAAGGTGGGCGGGCAGGAACACCGTCATGAACACCATCGTCAATCACCAGCTTCAGAGCCAGTCGTCGCATCGCGCAGCGGGTTATCCCGTCCTGCTCGATCAAGCGCTCGCTCCCGAGCTTCGGGTGGCGCTGGATCTCGAGACGGGCGAACCTCAGCCTCTCGATCGACGCGCCCAGGCGTATTCTCTCTAGGTAACGAGCACCCACGAAGCGGGGCTCGCCCCTTCGAGAGGCCGCCTGGGACTACCCCCGGCGGCCTCGGCTCATTTGCGATGGTCGGCGACGAGCCGGCGACGATCGGAAATGCCGTCGATGTCGCGCCAGGTCTCTCGACCCGCGATTCGTTTCGGTCCCTCCGTCCTTGCCTCGCGCCCACAAGCTCTCGCGAGGGCAGCGCGGTCGGAGTTACCTCGGCAACGCCGCAAGCGAGCGAGGGAAAATCTCGAGAGATCCATGATGTTGGCCCGCCGGCAGCGAGGCCTCGTCAAATAAGAAAGTTCGGAGGAACAAACGCGATACTTCGCGATGTTCAATACGAACATACGCACACGCCCGTCGCATCCGCGGTCGCGCGTGCTCGCCGCCGGATCGGCAAACGCCTCGGATCGCACCGGTTATGCCGCACCGCGATCCCGCACTTGCCCACGAAGCTCGGGCCCTCCGCCGAGCTCTCCCGCCCCCGTCTTCCAATGGTCCAGGCTCTCCGGCTCTCAACCGGAAAACACGGGTACTAGACCTTCGGTAACGATTCCCGTCGGGGGTACTCGTTCGTCTCGGCTGCCACGGCGCTCGTCGTCGCCCGCAGCGCGTCTTCTCTCTGCTCCGCGCACGGGCTGGTCCCGTGCGCCACGCCCTCGTCTTCCAAGGGCCGGGCTCTCCGGCTCTCAACCGGAAAACACGGGTACTAGACCTTCGGCAACGATTCCCGTCGGGGGTACTCGTTCGTCTCGGCTGCCACGGGCGCTCGTCGTCGCCCGCAGCGCGTCTTCTCTCTGCTCCCGCGCACGGGCTCTTCCCGTGCGCCACGCCCTCGTCTTCCAAGGGTCAGGATCTCCGGCTTTCAACCGGAAAACACGGGTTCGATTCCCGTCGAGGGTACTTCGCTCGGTTCTCGGTTCTTCGTTTGCCTCGTGACGCGACTGGGTCGCGACCCCACTGTCTATGGGATGAGACGGGTTCGATTCCCGTACGAGGCGCTGCGCCATCGGGTGCGTTCGGTCAGGGCCAATGGTGCTGATCGAAGCGAACCTTCGTGTCGCTCTTCGTATGCTTCGTGACGCGACTGGGTCGCGATCCCACTGTCTATGGGATGAGACGGGTGATTAGACCTTCGGTAACGATTCCCGTACGAACGCTGCGCCGCAAGGCGCTCATGGGCGAGTAGACCCGTATGGATCGGGGCGTGGTTGTAGCCCACGCGTTTTTCCAGCTCGGTTCGATTCCGAGCTCGCCCACTCCGGTAGATGCTTTTCGAGGACTACAGCTTAGGGTGCTGTGAGCCGCAAGGCCCACACTGTCTTCGATGTTCCACTTGCTGCCGGGTTTTCTAGTGGTTCGCCGCGCGCTCGATGGTCGAGAGCGAGGCGTGGTGTGAAATGTCACCGTGGTGGAACTGGTATACACGGCAGACTGAGAATCTGTGCGCCCCACGGCGTATGAGGGTTCGACTCCCTCCGGTGACACCGGTGCCTCGTGCACCGAATGGTCGAGTGACGAATGCTTCGATGACTACATCCAACCAGCGAATCCCGGTTCGAATCCGGGGCCCCGCACTCGTACGCGGGGATCGTCTAACGGCCGGACAGCAGGTCAATGTCTTCGTAAACCTCGTCGTCTCTCGATACGTTCGCTCCTTCGATACGCGGCGCCCGGGTCGCAAAGGGTAGGAGGTTGTTCGTTTTTGCTCGTGGACTGCCCGGAGCGGCGCCGCCACGAGCCGTGGCGTTCGCGTGGCGAATGCGGTCGATGATTACAGTCAACCTGCAAGCTCCGGTTCGACTCCGGGGTCCCGCGCTCTACGTGGGACTGGTCCAACGGTAGGACGGCAGGAAAATCGTCCCCGATTCTCGTCGCTGCGCGTGCGGTTTTCCGCGAACAATCCTTCCCATCGTGAGTTTTTCCGAAGTCGTCCAATGGTGAAGACACGCGGCTCTGACCCGCGGGACGAAGGTTCGATTCCTTCCTTCGGAACCATTCTTCTTCCTTTTCTCTTCTCGAAACACTTTTCGAAGTCGTCCAATGGTGAGGACACACGGTCTGACCTGCGGAACGAAGGTGCGCGTCCTTCCTTCGGAACCATTCTTCTTCCTTTTTTCTTCTCGAAACACTTTCCGAAGTCGTCCAATGGTGAAGACACACGGCTTTGACCCGTGGAACGAAGGTTCGAGTCCTTCCTTCGGAGCTGGCGCCGCGAGCTCGCGGTGCGCTGGGAATCGGGCCCGCCCACTCGTGGTCGAGGCCGAGTGCCACGACCTCGTCGCGATGCGCGCGTGCATCGCGAGCATCCATCCGCCGACGTAGCCCAACTGGTAGAGGCAGCACGTTCAGACCGTGTGTGTGTCCGTTCGAATCGGACCGTCGGTACCCTGCATTTTCCTCGGTCCCCCGCGCCCTCGCCCGCGCCGCCGCGGGCCCTCGGGGAGGCGTCTTTCGTGCGCTTTTCCTCTCGCTAGACAGGATGGTGGGCCAGTGCACCTGAGAGCGCGGGTTACGCTGCGTCTTGGGAAAGAAACGGCGCAGAGCCGCAGCAGGAGACTGGCCCATGAGCAAGGTACGATTCGTCGGACTCGACGTC
>JAAFHV010000264.1 GCA_013297655.1 Myxococcales bacterium
TTGAGCGCGAGCGACATGAACGAGCCGCCGATCGCGCTCGCGGTGTACACGACGAAAAACCAGAACGGCCCCGTCTTGCGCTCGACGAGCATGCCCGCGAGCACGAGCGAGAGCGCGTTGAGCCCGAGGTGCACGGGGTCGGCGTGAAGGAGGGTGCAGGTGAGGATGCGGAAAAAGTCGCCATCGCGGAGCGCGGTCGCGCCGAGACCACCGAGCGCGTCGAGTGTGAGCACGCTCGGTGAGAACCCCTCCCGCGGGCTCACTGGGAGCGCGTATTCGAGAGCAAAGAGCGCCGCGAGCACAGCGACCACGATCCACGTCGCGCGCACGGGCACCGACGGCGGCTCGGGCTCTTCGGCTTCGCGCGCGTCGACCGGCATCGGCACGAGGCCCATGTCGGAGATGGCGAGCTTGGGCTCGAAGTTTCCCCACATGCGGCTGTACCCGAGGGTCGCCACGATGCCGTCGCCTTCGGCGGGCAGCTCGACGAAGTAGCTGCGTTTTCGCTGGAGGAGGCCGTCGCCGATCGCCGTCTCGACGGTGTGGGCGCCGGGCTCGAGGTCGAGCACGACCCGGAAGCCGCGCGTAAACGAGCCTTGGTGACGAAGCTCGCCGTCGACGCGAATCGCGACGAGCATGTCGGCGAGGAAAAAACCAGGGGGAGGAAAGTGGATGGTGAGGAGCATCGGGGAGCGTCCCTCGAGGAGCACGCTGTCCGTTTCTGTCGCACACATTTCCCGAGCTGACCACGCGGACGGCCCGCGCGGCCCGAGACGTGCTCACGACCACCCGACGGCGTACATCTGCGCTCGCGCGACGACTCGAAGACGCGGGCTCCCTCGCTACATCGTCCGCGTCCGTCGTGGCGGGCCGGGCACCACGCCTCGCTCGAGATCGCGAAGCAGGTCCACCGCGCGCTGCGCGCGTCGCTCCGGGTCTTTCACGCTTTTCACCATGTGGGCGATGCCACGCTGTTTTCCGGGGGTCAGCTTCTTCCACGCCGCCCTCCACGCCGGCTCTTGGCGCAGCGCCTCTCGCATCTCCGGCGGCACGTCGACCACGTCGTCGCCGACGAGATCGAACGCGAGGGTGACGTTGCTTCCGAGCACGACGCCGAGCTTCTTGGCGAGCGCACGGCCGAACATCACATAGTGGCGGCCCCCCGAGAGCTGCCAGGCCATGGCGACCGGGACGCCATTCGCGAGGCCCTTCATGCGGAGCCGTCGCAGCTCCGTGAAGGGCTCCTTGGCCGCGACCAACGCCGGGAGGAAGACGACCCAGTAGCTCATCGTGCCACCGATCTTCAGCTCCTCCAGTAGGCCCTCGAGCTCGTATCGGAACGCCCTCGTGGTCTTGCGCGTGGCCATCGAGTCCAGATTTCGCGAAAGGGCGCAGGCGGCAAGCGGCGTCCGAGAAGATGTCGCTCGAGGGCACTCCTCAGGAGCGTTCGCTCGTCCCTCGGTACGTCTCGGGGCGTTGCAGTCCGAGGCGCGGTCGGTCCCGCCTACGGCTTGGGGCGCACTCCGAGGTCGCCGACCTTGGTGTCCGCGAAGTCCAGGAAGATGCCGATTGCCCCCGTGAACGACCAGGGCACGCGAGACGCGTCGCCGTCGAAAATCTCGCGGTAGGTATCGTAGCGCGCAGAGAGATAACCGACCCCGTGTCCGACCCGTAGCTCGGCGACGTATCCAATCTTCGGCCCGGCGAGGAAACGATGGTGGCGCCGGGCGGTGGCGACCACGTTCACCGGTTCGGTCTTGAGCGACAACCGCGCACCGTACCCGAGGAGCGGCGCGCCCGAGACATCCGGCTCGTTGGGACTCACGAGATCGTCGCGATTGATGATGACGGCGTCGCCGCCGCCGAGCCCAAGCGCCGAGACGGTCAGCGGGCCGAGCCGAACGCCGGCGTTGATGCCCGCGACTCCACTCAGAGGGATCGCCTTTCCCAACCCGAGGCTCGTCTCGAGGAACGCTCCGGCGGTGAACGAACGAAACAGGAGGAACGACGGAGTCGCGTTGAGAGCGACCGTCAAGCTGGCATACGGAAACGCAGGACCGCTGGGAAACTGCACCGAGCCAGCTCCGAGGAACACGCCCCCCGACCCGCCATAGTCGGAGCGTCGGACGTACTCGCGCTCTTCGCTGACGAACGCCTCCTTTTCGGCTTCCGCATCCGGAGGCGGGAGGGTGAAGAGCTCACTCCGGGGGAGCGCCGGGACGGGGCCGGCGCGATCGATGCGTTGGCCCACGAGCGCCCGCACGATCGGCGGCTCGGGGAGGGTCGTCGCTTCGCGAAGACGCGCGAGGACCTCTTTGGACGGAACGACCTCGAGCGACGCGAGCTCGGCGAGGGTGTGATCGCGGTCCACCTCCGATAGCGGGGTGTCGAGCGTGAGTCGGAGCTCTTGAATACGCGCCGCGCGCGACGTCTGGATCGCGAGCTTCTCGATCTCGATCGCGATCTTCTTCACCGCCGCACTCGCGAGCTGCTTGTCGACGTCCGACGAAAACGAGCTCTTTTCGGTGCTCCGCGTGCCGGCGTAGCTCTCCTCGACGAGCTCGACACGATCTTGGAAAGCGACCTCGGAGCGATAGCCCGCTACCTCGAACGTGGCTTTGACCGAGTACGACAGCACGGTGGTGCGCACCGTCGCCGTAACGCGCTCTTGCAGCGTACGTGTGGCCGTTCGTGTCCGTGGAACGAAGTCGACTGTCTCGTATTCCTCTTCCACGAGGACGGGCTCGCCGCCGCCGACACAGTTCGGCGTGCCCTGCGCGAAGGTCGTCTCCGCGTACCGACTCCCGTCCCTCCGCGTATGTGTTGTCGTGCCCGTGGAGTAGTAGGTCGGGCTGCACACCGGGCTTCGCGTGCCTACCTGGACCATGCGCTTGGCACGTTTGACGACGCGCTCGTCCTCGTGGACGACGTAGGTCTCGGTGTAGCCAAGCGTCTTCGGCACCGACCGATTCGCGACACTCGTGGTCGAACGAATCGGCTCGAGATCGATATCGACCCTCGAACGACCACGACGCGCAGCGAGGACACGGCGCACGTCCGCGAGCGGCTCCGTGACCGAGCGCGCCGAGGGGGCGACCACGAGCCCCAGATCGACGGGATGCGGATCTTTTGCCATCTCGTCGACGAGGCCAAACGCGTAACGAAGCCGATTCCGAACGTAGTCGCCGTCGTCACCGCGCACGGAGAACCCGCGAATCTTGGCATCGACGCTCGCCTCGCGCGTTCGGATCGCGGCTTCGAGAGCGGGAGCGGAGGTCGCGGAGGCGCGCAGCTTGCTGGCGAGCGTCAGCGTGCGAGCGTCGTCCGGGCTCGCGTCACGCGCCCAAATCGAGAGGGCGGTGCGCTCGATCTCTTTTCCTATCTCCGCGGCCGCCGCGCCATTCTGGATCCGGAGCGCCTCGTCCCTCAAGCCGAGGAGGATCGGGAGACGCTCGTCGAGCGGCTTCGACGTGGCCGCGGTCGTGAGCGTGGCGAGCCACTTCGTCTCGGAGCGCTCGAGCTCGGCCTTGAGCGCGTCGTCTTCCCCCTCGGCGAGCACGCTCTGCCGCGCGCGGCGCAGGTTCGCGACCGCGGCCGCGTCGTCCCCTCGCGCGCTCGCTTGCTTCGCCGCGTCACGAAGCCCGTCGAGCCCTCCCGCGCTCGCAGAGCGGGCCAACAGAACCATGGCAGCAAGCACGCACACCTGCAGCCCTCGCTTCGCCCTACCGAGACTCATATACCAACGACCTTCGGGTTCTTGATCCAGCGCGCGAGATGGCAGCGCCGACACAAAAACGTCAAAGGTTACGCCGCGCTTCTGGCGCGAATCAAGCGATTCGGCTCGGCCTTCGAGCTCGGTAGAGCACGTGGCACGGCGTCATCGCGGGACGCCGTAGAGGTCGTCGAGGCGCGCGGCGAGGGTGGTGCTCTCCTCGCGGGTGTAGATCGGCGCGATCGCGGGCCGGTCGCCCTTGCCCTCGTAGCCGAGCTCCGTGTCGCAGATCTTCTTCAGTGCACCGGCCCGATCGGCGCCGTAGGTCTTGCAGACGTCGAGCACGTCGGTGACGAGCGGATACGGCTCGACGCGGGTGCCGTCTTCCGAGGCGACGAACGCGAGCTTACCGTGGAGAAACGTCGAGGCCTTCATCGCCTCGTCGCGCGAGAGACCGTTCACCCGCGCGAGGGTGGCCTGCGTCGCGCTCTCACAGAGCTTCGCGTTGGCGAACAAAGTGGCGAGCTCCCCTCCTCGTGCACACTCGGCGACGACGCGCGGATCGCCGTCCGGGCGTGGCACCATGAAGAACCGCTCGCTTGGCTCCGAGATGACGAGCCAGTATTCCCGCTTCAAGCTCACGGCGACGTTCTTCTCGTAGCGCTGGCCGTCCTCGAGCGCGACGTCGTGCGGGTGCGGGCTCACCGCCGCGGGAGCGCAGGCGGCGACCATCATGAAGGGAGCGAGGGCGAGGACGCGGGCGATGGAGCGCATGGGCCGGTGCTTAGCGAGCGTCGTGCCAATCATTTGCGCGCGAAACCCAACAATTTACGCTCTTTTCCATGCGCCACTGCGTGCCAGCGGGGCGCGCCTGTCGCCCGCTCGCCGGTCACGAGCGCGCGACGCAGCGGAAGTACGTCGCGCCGTCGCGAGGCACGCGCACGGTGACCGGATCGCGGCCGACGTCGACGGACGCCACGGGAGCGCCCTCCCCGAGCGCGCGGCGTTGCTCGAGACGCGCGGGCTCCGAGCACGAGGCGTGGAGGGTAATCTCGCGCTCCGTCTCTTGGGTGATCGCGAGGTGCGCGAGGGTGTGTCCCGCCGGCAGATCGATCGTGTCGAGGCGCAGGCCGTAGCTCGCGTTCACGAGCGAGATGCCGCGCGTGCGCTTGTCACTGGTGGTCTCACGCGTCCCCCACGTGGTGTCGACGAGCAGCCCCCCGTCGCCATCGCCGGACTCCCCCACGACGAGCACGAAATGATCGAGGCCCCACTCCGGGTGCGCGGTGGGCAGGATCTTCACCCCCGCGACGACGGGCTTCCCCCGCGCGAGGGCCGCTCGCGAGAACGCGACGAACGCGCGGTACCCGCCGCCGGGGAACACGGTAAAGCGCACCCCCAGCGCCCGCAGCGCGACAGGCAGCTCGTGCGAATAGAGATCGGGGTGTGTCGGCCGCCCGAGCCGGTTCACGTGGCTCTGCGACGCGTACACCCCGAGCAGCAAGAGCCCCTCTTGGATCGCGGTCTCCCCGCAGAACCCTTCCGCCGGCGACTCTTTCGCTTGCGCTCGAGGAGCGACGGGGAGGACCGCGAGCGCCGGTGTGGCGATTGTGGGCGGCCCTGGCACGGCGGACGGCGTATCGCTCGGGATGCGCGGAGTGAGCTCCGTCTCGGCCGCGCGAGGAGCGCGGAGCACGCGATGAAGCGGCGGCTCGGAGCAGCCCGCGATCGCGCTGACAACGAGGATGGCGAGGAAACGTGCTTGCACGAAGGGTCGTCGTGGGACGGAGCGGAAGTGTGACCGCGAACGACGCGCGGGGAAATCCCTTACTGTCTCCTCGTGGGCCCCCCCATCCTTTCTTCGTGGCGACGGCGGGCGAAGCTGGCGGATGCTCCGCGAGCGGCCATGACGCGTCTCTCGGGCTCGTCGGTTCCTGCGCCGCTGCTCATCACCGCGCGACGTCGCCCGAACGCCGTGACGCCTGAGCAGGAGCCGGTCAGTTCGGAACGGCGCGCCGAAGCTTCCCGTCCGTCGGATCGTCCTCGATGAAATAAAGATATCCGTCCGGCCCTTGGGCGACGTCCCGAATACGGCCATACTCGTACTGGAAGACAGCCTCGAGGACTGGGGCGCCGCTCGCGGGAAGATGCACGCGTAGGATCTGAGTCCCAATGAGGCCCGCCACGAAGAGATCACCGCACCACTCGGGGATCGTGGTGCTCGCGTAAAAGGTGGCCCCCGACGGAGCGATGGAGGGAGTGAGCTCGATGAACGGACTGACCATTCCGGGAGCCGACGCGTCCTTCTCGATAAAGGGGAATCCGTAGTTCTTGCCCGCTTCGATCCGATTGATCTCGTCGCCATCGACGGCGCCGTGCTCGCTCGAGTAGAGCTCGAGGGTGCCAGGCCGAAACGCGAGGCCTTGCGGGTTCCGATGGCCGTACGTGAAGATCTCCCGGCGCGCGCCCGGGGTCGCGAAAAACGGGTTGTCGGTTGGAATGGTGCCGTCGTCGGCGACGCGTACGATCTTCCCGTTGAGGTTGTCGAGCCGCTGCACCGCAACGTTGTTGCCGCGGTCCCCGAGGGTGGCGTAGAGGGCCTTGTCTGGTCCGAACACGATTCGGCCGCCGACGTTCCCGACGGTATCGTCGTCGTGGGGGCCGTCGAGGATCGGCGTCTCGTCGGTCAGCGACTCGCGCTCCCAACGAAAGCGTGAAATTCGGACTCCGACCGGCGAGAGATCGCCGGGAAACGGGCGCGCATAGGCGAGATAGACAAAGGGTTTTTGCGCAAAATCCGGGTGGAGCGCGAGCCCGAGGTATCCGCTCTGCCCGGCGTTCACGGTGGCCGGCCCCCCGGGAATCGGCATTGGCTCGAGAGTGCCATTTTTGCGAAAGAGGCGAAGGGCTCCGTCGCGTTCGGTAAACAGAAGATCTCCGTTGGGGAGGAACGCCAGGCTCCATGGGCTCTTCAGGCCATTCGCGAGCAGCTCGACGCGCACGTCGGCGGGCTTCGGCGCCGACGTGCGCGCAGGGCATCGAAAGGGAGGCGCAGCGTCGGCGGCGATCGGAGCGTCAATCGGCACATCCGCACGATCGTCCGGCGCCGAAGGAGCGTCCGTCACGCCGCGCGCGCCGTCGGCAGAGGCGTCGGCCAACGGCGGGGCCTCGACGGTCGGGTCGACCGCTTGGCAATGAAACAACACGAAGAGGGTGGTGACGAGTGCCGTGCGGCGGCGATACATCGAGATGACCGTGGCACAAGTAGGGTAACGGAGCCAGAAGCGCCGCACCGGTCGCGAAGTGGCGATGCGATGGCGAGGCACGTCGGGGTCGCGGCGGCTGCTTGGTGAATGGCGCCATCTGCGCGCGAGGGCGCGCGCGGACAGGCTCGATCGGTGCGCTCCCCCCCGGACTTCGCGCGGCTGACCGAGCTCGCGAGCGCGTGCGAGCGGCCCCGAAGCCCTCGCGCGTGGCGAGCTGGCGAAGAGCGCTTCGACGTTGGGTGAGCGCGGCACCGTCCCGTGGTTCCTACATACATGCAAGATGCACACTATTTTGCGCTGTGCGACGCAGACGCCAGCGGAGGTGCTAACGAAGAGACGATGCGGGCCGTTTGGGCTCCATTCTTCGAGGATCGTCATGGACACGAAGCGCCGTCACCCTAACGCCTCATCGAGCCCGAGCCCGAGCCCGAGCCCGAGCCCGAGCCCAGCGATCGCCGACCTCGGCGCTCTCGTCGCGCCGGCCACCGAGGCGGAGCTCGTAGGCGCGTTCTTGAAAAAAGAGCGGCTGTTCGTCGCCGCCGGAGCGCCTCGACGCGCCGAGAGACTCCTGCCTCTTTGGATGTTCGATCGCTTGGTGTCTTCCGACGTGCTCCCCGCCTCGCGCCTTCACGTGATGCGCGAGGGAGACGTCGTGCCCGCCGCCGAGCTTCGCGGGGAGGACGGCCGCATACGCGCGAGCGTTCTCGCCGCGCTCGTCGCCGAAGGCGTGAGCCTCGTCGTGAATGGGATCGACGCGGACGTGCCCGCGATCGCGACCCTCGCCGGCGCGCTCGAGCGACGCCTCGGCCACACGGTATGGGCCAACGCCTATGCCACGTATGGTCCTGGCGGAGCGCTCCCCGCTCACTACGACGACCACGACGTGCTCGTGCTCCAGATCTACGGATCGAAGCGCTGGTTCTGCCATGGCACGCCTACCCCCTATCCCATCGCGCGCAGCCCCGATGGAGTCGAGTTCGGCCCCCCGCGCTGGGACGCGCTCGTCGCGGCGGGCGACGTGCTCTACCTCCCGCGCGGTGAGGTGCATCACACCGAGTCCCCGGGTGGAGTCGCGCTCCACGTCACGTTCGGGATCGAGCCACGCCGTGGCGTCGACGTCGTCGCGCAGATTCGCGACGACGCGGCCGAAGATCCGTTTTTCCGGCAAGACGTCACCCGGCTCGGTGGTCGTGCCGCCCTCGCCGAGCGCGAACGCGAATTGAAGACACGCCTCCACGCCCTGGTCGACCGGCTCGATCTCGACGTGTGGCTCGCTGCCGACGACGAAACGCGGTCCGCGCGCCGCTCTCCGTGCGAGTAGCGGCCGACGCGCCCGCGCGCTCTGCCGAGCACCACCGGGGGCCACACGAACCGGCACGCCTGTGACCCGCCGTACACGAACGACGACGACGGGGTTCGTCACTACAAAACGAAGTGCCTTTGATGGCCAAGAACCAAGCAGTTACCAACACTTACAGCCACGCCGCGACTGCGCTGGCCACACGAGGCCCCCGAGCTCTCCACGAGAATCAGCGCCGCGTGCTCGCCAAGCGGTCGTAGTGCCGATACCCGAGCTGCCCGAGGGCCTCCACCGGCGCGAGTCCGATGTCGACCAAGGTCTTCAGCGCGTACGTCCCTGCGAGCACCGGCGGGCTGTAGGCCCGTAGCGTCTCTTCGTTGCGGAACGGCGGCATCGGAAACAGCACCGTGTGCCCATGCACGTGAACGAAATGCGCCGCCGACATGCGCGACCAGCCGGGCACGCCCGGAGCGGTGATCACGTGCGGCGTCGCGAGGAACGTGCCCCCCGTGAGCATCTCGAGCATCTGCCCCACTTGCGCCACGATGCAGCCCTCTGGCGCGGTGCCGCGCACGAGCTGCCCGTTGGGGTGCTCGGCGCTCGGGCGGGTGCGCAGATAGAGCCCGCTCTCGGCGTCGGGGGCCTTCGCGACGGCGCCCGAAGGATCGTGGAACCTGCCTCCCGGGAGCAGCGTGAGCAGGTTGAAGTCGGTGTGCTCCTCGCCCCAGAGCACCTTCTTCTCGCGCGCCTGCTCCGCGTCGAGCGGGAGGTAACGGAGCAAACGGAAAACGTGAGGACCGCCCTCGGCCACGTCGACGAACGTCGCCTCCGGGAGACCGAGCGCCTCCGCCGCGCCACGAAGGAGCCGCAGGCCCGCCTCGTGGAGCTGCTTGCCGCGCTCTTCGTACACACGCGCGAACACGCCGTCGGCGTTCACGTCGCCGTCGGGCCACACGTTGTCGGCGTAGACCTCGGGGAACTGGATCTGCAGCTCGCGCGACAGCGGCGTGGGGGCCGCGAACCAGCACTCTTTGAAATCGGGTTGGCCGCCGGCGACGACGGCCTTCTCGGTGTTCGGGGGAGTCCACCCGCGCTGGTAAAAAAGGTCGCTCCGGTTGTAGCGCTCCTTCTCGGCCGTAGGGCGTGAGCAAAACGAAACGAACCTGTCGTAGAGGTCGTTCATCGTGCCCACGCCGTGGCCCTTCACGTACACGAGCCCGTACACCCCGAAGCCTTTGGCGATGGCCTCGAGCGCGCCCGCTTTTTTCTGCGGGTCGCGAAGATCGTCGAGGTTTACCGTGGGAATCTCGGGGGACGCGCTCATGCTCAGATCTCTCCGTACGCTCGGGTGATGACCCTTCTTGCCACGGACTGCGTGCCGGTGTGGAGGAAGTAATTGGTCGACATGTCGATGACGGCCGCGGCGTAGTCGAGGCGGTCCTCGTTCACGTCGATGACCTCTTTGATCTTCGCGAGCACGCCCTCGTGGCTCATGCCCTTCTCCGCGACGAACCCGTTCACGTAGCCCTCGGCCGCCTTCAGGTTGTTCGTCACGAGGTCCTTCTTCTCGGCCACGCCGCCGCCGGGGAGAAAATCGGCGACCCGCTGGAAGAGCCCGCTCTGCATGAAGTCGCTCTCCGCCGCGCTCTCCACGGTGGAGATGATCTTCAGCATGAAGTCGGGGCCGAGCGGCAAGAAGCAGTCGCACGCGATCCACGCCGCGAGCCGCATTTTGTCCTCTTTTGCGCTGTTCGCGACCGCGCCCATGAAGTCACCGATGCTGTCGCCGGGGAGGCCGTTGGTGATGCAAAAAGCGCCGAGCTCGCAGGCGAGCTTGAGGCCCGCGTCGATCGCCTGCGTGGTCTCCACCTTGGGGGTCACGTTCTGGAGGAACCCGAGCCACTCCACGTCCTCGCCGAGCTTGCCCGCGAGCGAAGTGAAGCCGGCGAACGTGGAGGCCGAGTCGACGAGCGAGTAGAGCGAGACCGCGCGCTGGTACCCGTTGTCGGGGTCCATGTAGAGCTCGATCGCGCGGCCGGCGATCGCGCCGATGACGTCTTCTTCGCCTTCGCCGGTGGCCTCGCGGATCGCGAGGTGGAGCGAGGTGATGTTGGTCCACTCGCCGGGCACGAGGTAATCGAGGCCGTTCAAGAGGCGAACCGTCATGTTCGACTCGGGGAGGGACGAGAGGAGCTCTTCGAGGTTGTTCGTCATGGGAAAGATCCTTTTCGTTCCGGCTTAGAGGGTCGCGATTTTCTTGAGGTCGATCTTCTCGAGGATCGCCTTGCGCTGCTCGTGGGTGAGCGTGTCGCTGATGATCTTCGCCTGGTAGCGGTCCTTCACGAGCACCATCGTCTGCTTCTTGCCGAACGTGGCGACCGGGAATTCCCCAATCTTTTCCGTAGACTTCGCGTACTTGTCCTTCGAGTCGGCGTTGTCGACGATGTCCGCGATCGTGAGCACGCACACGTCTTTGCCGTCCTTCGCGTACTTCGCTTCCACGTAGCCGGGCTTCTCGGTGGTGAAGGTGCGCTTGCCGCCCTCGAGCTCCTCCGGGAAGAACGCGTTCAGCTTCTTGCCCTCGATCTCCTTCGGCGCGTTCTCGCCGAGGGCCTTCTTCTCCTCGAGCTTCTTCTCGGCGGCGGCGGCGGCGTCCGCGAACTGCGGCTCGTCCTTCTTGCACCCGGCAGACGCGAGTAGCAGGGTCGCGCTGAGCAGCGCGGCGAGCATCGACGATGGAATCTTCGGCATGGTTGTCCTTCGGTCTTCGAGGGTTCGGGCGCGCATCCTACGCAGAACGCGCGCACCCACGTTTACAACGCCGGAAGCGTCGAAAACGGGATTTCCGCGGGATCTTGGCCTTCGGGCACGCGAGGAAATGCCCCGCATGGCCGGCACGATTCGTGTAAATAGCCGCGCGTTGCCCGGGACTCTCTTCTTCCCCCCGCGCGCAGGAGCACCGTGAGCTGGATCCACGACAAGGCCAAGACCGAGCTCGAGCGCATTTATCTCGCCCGGAAGAAGCAGGTCTACCCGTACTTCCGCAAGTTCGAGTCCGGCGGCCTCCACACGACGATCAACGGGCAGCCGATCGTCAACTTCAGCTCGAACGACTACCTCGGCCTCACGAACCACCCGAAGGTGAAAGAGGCAGCGGTCAAGGCGGTCGAGAAATACGCCTGCGGCCTCTCCAGCTCGCGCGTGCAAGCCACAACCGTGGAGCACGTGGAGCTCGAAGAGCGCCTCGCGAAATGGTTCGGGTTCCCCTCCTGCCTGCTCTTCACCACCGGCTACCAGGCGATGCTCGGGCTCCTCATGGCCCTCTCGGACAAGGACACCACCTTGGTCCTCGATAGCTTCAGCCACGCCTGCATCTTGGACGGAACGTTCCTCGCCGCCGGCATCCCCGGCAAAGGCCCCGAGGTTCGTTTCTTCAACCACAACTCGGCGAAGAGCCTCGAGCGCATCTTGAAGACGCGCGAGCGCAAGAACGCGCTCGTGCTCGTCGAGGGCGTCTATTCGCTCGACGGCGATCGTGCCCACCTCAAGGAGTTCGTCGAGATCTGCAACCGCTACGACGCGGTCCTCGTCGTCGACGACGCGCACGGCACCGGCACGCTGGGCGAGCGCGGCACCGGCATCCTCGAGGCCGACGGCCTGATGGGCAAGGTCCCGATCGTGGTGTCTACGTTCTCGAAGACCTTCGGCGGCATCGGCGGCATCTTGCTCGCCGACGAGGACATCATCGATCTCGTGAAGCACAACGCGCGAAGCTTCCTCTTCAGCGCGTCGCTCCCGGTCCCGATCGTCGCCGCCGCGAGCACCATCCTCGACATGCTCGAGGCCGACGGCCCCGCCCTCGTGAAGGAGCTCCACCAGAAGAGCGACTACATGCGCGGCAAGCTCACTGGGATCGGCTTCGATCTCGGCGC
>JAAFHV010000265.1 GCA_013297655.1 Myxococcales bacterium
CGTCACGCGCGACGCACGCGACCGACTTTGATCTACCCTGACGACCCCATGGATCCGAAAGCGCGCCACGCTGCCCTCGTCACCGAGATCCGAGCCCACGACTACCGCTACTACGTGCTCGACGACGCGAGCGTGACGGACGCCCAGTTCGACGCCCTGATGCGCGAGCTCCGCGCGATCGAGAAGGAGCACCCCGAGCTCGCGACCAAAGCCTCGCCCTCGAAGCGCGTCGGCGGCGAAGCGCGCCCGAACGCGGTCAAGGTGAAGCGGAGAATCCGGATGTTCTCGCTCGACAACGCCTACTCGGAGGACGACATCGCCGAGTTCCTTCGCCGCGTGAGCGAGGGCCTCCCCGACGCGGAGGTGCCCGCGTTCTCGATCGAGCCGAAGCTCGACGGCGCGAGCATCGAGGTCACCTACGAGGGCGGACACTTGCATCTTGCAAGTACCCGCGGTGACGGCGAGACGGGGGAGGACATCACCGAGAACGCGCGCACCTTGAAGGGCGTGCCGCTCTCGATCCCGTACGAGGGCACGCTCACGTTGCGCGGCGAGGTGGTCATCTACCGGAGAGATCTCGCGAAGATGAACGAGCTCCGGGAGAAAGAAGGCCAGGAGCCCTTCGCGAACCCACGCAACGCCGCCGCCGGCGCGGTGCGCATGCTCGATCCGCGCGAGGTCGCGAAGAGGCCGCTCCGCGCCGTGTTCTACCAAGCGGTCGAGGGCCCGAAGAAGGCGCCGTCGCACACGGCCACCCTCACGTGGCTGGAGGAGCTCGGGCTCCCCACCCACCGCCGTCACACCCTCGTCGACAAGGACGGCATCGTCGGGGCCATTCGCGCGATCGACGCCGCGCGCGGGGACTACCCCTTCGAGACCGACGGCGCGGTCGTGAAGGTGGACGCGTACAAACACCAAGACATGCTCGGGGAGACGAGCAAGTTCCCGAAGTGGGCGATCGCCTATAAATTCCAGGCGGAACGCGCTCGAACCCGGGTGCGCCAGATCGTCGTCCAGGTCGGCCGCACCGGCGCGCTCACCCCCGTCGTCGAGCTCGTTCCGGTCGCGCTCGCGGGCACCACGGTGGCGCGAGCGTCGCTCCACAACACCGAGCACGTCGCCAAGCTCGACGTCCGCGTCGGCGATCTCGTCGAGATCGAAAAGGCGGGCGAGATCATCCCGCAGGTGCTCTCCGTCATCGTGGAAGAGCGGCCCGCCGGCACGGTGCCCTACGTGTTCCCCACCGCCTGCCCCGAGTGCGGCGGCCCGGTGAGCGCGAAGCTGCGCGAAGAAGATCGCCCCGAGCTCGGCCAAGAGGCGGCGGTGCGCTGCACGAACCGCGCGTGCCCGGCGCAGGTCACCGGCCGCATCATCCATTTCTCGCGTCGCTACGCGATGGACATCGAGAACCTCGGCGAGATGCTCGTGCTCCAGCTCGTCCAGAAGGGCCTCGTGAAAGACGTCGCCGACCTCTACGACCTCACCGTCGAGAAGCTCGCGACCCTCGATCGGATGGGGAAAAAGAGCGCGAAGAACGTCGTCGACGGCGTGACACTGTCGAAGGAGCGCACCCTCGATCGCCTCTTGTGTGGCCTCGGCATCCCGCACGTGGGCCAGGTCGCCGCCAAGCAGCTCGCCGCGGAGATGGGCACCCTCGCCGGAATGCTCGCGATGTCGCCGGCGGAGCTCACCGAGAAGCTCTCCGAGATCAAAGGGTTCGGCCCGAAGATGGTGGAGAGCGTAGTCGAAGCCTTCGCCGATCCTACGGAGCGAACGCTCTACGAGAAGCTCGTCGAGAAGGGCGTGGGGCGCGAAGCCGAGCGCGCCAAGGTGATCGAGAACGGGCCCGTCTCCGGCAAGTCGTTCTGCGTGACGGGTGTGCTCTCGCGCAAACGCGAGGACGTGCACGCGAGCATCCAGGCCGCGGGTGGAGAGGTGCACGACGGGGTGAAGAAGAACACGACGTACCTCGTCGCTGGGGACAAGACCGGGCAGTCGAAGCGCGATCAGGCGAAGAAGTATGGGACTGAGGTGATCGACGAGGCGCGGCTCGAGGCGATGCTGCGGGGGGAATAACGGCCGCTCCACTCGCGCGTCGTCGTCCGCGGATCAGCGCGCGGGCTTCGAGGCGAAGGACCGTGGCTCGTCTCGGAAGATGCCAGGATCGATCGCGAGGGCACGCGCGCGGTGCTCGGCGGCCCTCGTCGTATCGCCCTTTTTCGTCTCCACCGCGGCAGCCGTCGCGAAGAGGCGCGCCGAGACGAGCGGCATTCTGAGCGCACGATCGATCGCGTTTTTGGCTTCCGCGAGATCGCCCGCTGCGAGCTCGGCGTGGGCGAGCGCGGCGTAGCTCGTGCCGTTCGGCCGGAGCAGCGCGTTCTTGCGCAAGAGGTCGCGCGCCTTCTTCGTCTCGCCCGTCGCGAGGAAAAACTCGGAAGCGTGCCAGTACATCGCCTCCGGGAACGCGACGAGGAGCTTCTCGTAGCCTGCGCGTGCCTTCGCATCGAGGTCGTCGGCGGCCTTCGTGTCGCCCGCTTCGCGACGGAGCTCGGCGAGCGCGTGCACGAACTCGGGGTCCGCCGAGAGGCGCGTCACCTTCTCGTAGATCTGCAAACTCTCCGCATGTTTGCCCATAAAATGCAGCGCCTCGGCGAGGTGCTCGTTCGCGGTGGGGTCGTCCGGGATGCGCGCGATGGCCTCGCGGAAGAAGACACACGCCTCTTCGAGCTTCCCCGTTTGCACCTTCTCAATGCCTCGTTGCACGTTCAAGTGCGCGACCACCAGCGGGCTCGTGTCGGCGATCGCGTCCTCCGCTGCCTCGAACGCCGCGTCGGCTTCGGGCTCGTGCCCGAGGTCGTGCTCGAGCTGCGCTTCTCGGATCCACGTCGCGGTCGAAGGCGCGCTCTTGCGAGCCGCGCGGATGGCGGCGATCGCGAGGTCGTAGCGACCGTCGTTCCAATCGAGATCGGCCTCGAGGGCACGAACCCGTGACGGATCGGCGCCGAGCGATTTTGCGAGCGCGAGATCGGAGCGCGCGGCGGCGAACCTGTGGAGCGATTGGTTGCCCTCCGCGCGAAGGAGCGGGCACGCCGGATCGTTCGGGGCGATCGCCGCGCACGACTCGGCGATCACGATCCCTCGAGAAATCTCGTACGGATCACCTCGGAAGCGCCCCCTCGTGTGGAGCTGGGCGGCGAGCCGTTTCACGTTCGCGACGTTCTTCGGGTGCTCGCGAACGAGGCGCTCGAGCTCCCCGATTTGGCCGTCCATGTTCTCGAAGAAGATGTCCGCGCTCGTCGTGCGTAGCTCCTCGAGCGAGCGTGGTTTGCCACGAAGCGCGCGCGGCGCATCGTGTGAGGTATACACATGAGCCGACGGCGAGCCGCTCGCCGCCCGAGGCGGGACGGAACGGCTCGCGAAAGCCGCGACGACGAGCGCCGCGCCGATCGCGAGCACCTTGGTGACCGTGCCGCTGCTCACAGGCCGTTCATCTCCGCCAAGTAGGGGAACGACGACAGCGCCGGCTTGGTCGCCGCGAACACGCCGTCACGGATGGCGCCCGGATCTTGCTCCGTCGCGGCGGGCCCGCGGATCAAGAAATTCACCGTGACGTCGAGCGCGTCCTCGTTCGGCATGCGACCGCCGCAGGTCGCGTGCGGCTTGCCGGTGAGCGCCGCCCTCTCGATCTCCAAGTACGTGTGAGGGCTCGCAAAATCGCACGGTTTGCTCGTGTCGATCACCTGGTAGTTCCCGGTCGCCATCCGGGTAACCCACGCGCTGGTTTGCGACGCGGTCCAGTCGATCTTTCGGTCGTAGTCGTCGAACCGGCCGAGGTTCTTCGCGAACGCGGAGCGGTACGGCGCGGCCGTGATGCGGAACGGATCTTCGCGGTTGTACGGATCGAGCGAAGGATCGAGCGGCGGCGCGACGGTGGCGAGGCCGTCGACCAGCATCATCGTGGTGGCCTCCACGATCGCGGCGTGGTCGACGCTCCCGCGGCGCAGGATGAGCTCGTCCTCGCTCACGTCGTCGACCTCGATCGGCTCCTCCGCGGAGCACGCGGCGAGCGCGAGCATGCCTACGAACGCGAGCGGCACCACGACGACGAAACGGCGGAGGGCGCTCATTTGCGCACCGTCTGCGCGGTGATGGCGAGGAGGGGACCGGCGAGCTTGGCCTTGTCGACCTCGACGACGATCGAGAGCACGTTCTGCCCGTGGAGGCCGTTGATGCCGGGAGATTGGTCGACCGGGAGCCCGTTGTTGAACTTCAAGGTGCGCGCCAAATCGAGGAACCACGAGTCGGAACGCACGCCGGCGAACACACGACATCCGTTGCGCTCGCCCACGCCGCCCGCGCGGTAGGAGCCGTTCCGCGTGTCGAACGTGACGATCTCGTTCGTGGTGCCGAGCTCGAAGCGACAGGTGGCTCGTGGCGATCCGAGGAACGGGATGCCCCCGCCGAACGTGCACACCACCCGCTGCTCGCGGCGCGTGTCGGTGCTCGGCGTGAGCGTCCTCGCGTCGTCGACCGGGCGAATGCGGAACACGTAGTCGACCGCGTTCGAGAACTTCGACCCGCTCCACGCGGTGGGGTGCACGCTCATGATCATCACGAGCTTGCTCGGGTTCGCGGGGCTCGTGAACGTGTAGAGGTCCGTCACGTCGGCAGAGTTGTCGACCGCGGTCTTCAATCCGTCGACGTGGTCCGAGGCCTCCGCGGCGCGCGGCGCCACACAGAGAGCCGCCCCCACCGCGAGGCACCACGCGCCGAACCATGGCCCACGGCGCACCTTGATTCTTCGAGTCGTCGTCGTCGCTGTCGTCGTCATTTCTCCGAGCCCTCCAAAAGAAACCGATTGGTTTCCTTGGTAGCGCGCGACCTGAGGACGCGCAAGCCCCGCCCCGAAGATCGCCGGGTCGGCTCGCCGTTTTTGCGTGGCGACACCTCGACTTGGCGCGATCGACGACGAAGTGCTCGCGCGGCCTCCCGCGAATGGGACGGTGTGGCTCGCCTCGCGGCGGGAGCGCGACGACTTCAAAAACGCGAAGCCTGTGCGCTAACCTCGTTCCCCATGGTCCCGCTCCTCATTTTCGGAGGCATCCTCTTCGTCATCGGCGGCATCGTCGCGTTGACGGGCCTCAAGAACTACCGACGCCGCCAACGCATCATCGCGACGCCCACGTCGCCGATCTCACAAGCGCCCGGGAACGCACCGGTCGAGGTCAAGGGCCGCGTCGTGCCGGGCGAGCAGGGTGTGCTCCAGGCTCCGTTCAGCGGACGGCACGCGGTGTGGGCGCGCATCATCGTGCAAGAGCATCGCTCGTCGGGTCGAAACAGCTACTGGGCCACGATCCTCACCGAGGTCGACCAGCGCGAGTTCTACGTCGACGACGGCTCGGGCCAGCACGCCAAGGTGGTCCCCCATGGCGCGGAGGTGATCTTGGACTCGCACCAAGTGGCGAGCTCCGGCACCTTCAACGACGCCTCGCCGCACCTGCAGGCCTTCCTCGCCTCGCGCGGACACTCCACCACGTCGTGGCTCGGGTTCAACAAAGCGATGCGCTACACGGAGGAGCTGCTCGTGCCGAACGATCCGCTCTACGCGCTCGGGCCTTCGCGCCGCGATCCGGGGCCACCCGTGAACGACGGCTACCGCATGTCGCCCTCGAGCCAGCTCGTGCTCTTCGCCGGGCAAGGCGAGGTGAACGAGCTCATCCTCACGAACAAGACGGAAGAGCAGCTCGTGTCGCGCCTCGCGTGGGGTCTCATCGGCGGCCTCGTCACCGCCGGGATCGGCGCGTTGCTCGGCTTCGCCGGCGTCATCGCCGCCATCGCAGAATCGTTCTGAGCCGCGAGCTCTCGCGAGCCGCTTTTGTTCTCGTTTCGCGCTTCGCCTCCATCGGCGAAGCGCGTTTCGCTTTCAGGCGTCGAGATCTTTGAGGCGCTGGGCGAGGGCCTCCGCGAGCGCGTTCCGAATGCGCGACAAGATGCGATCGGGGTTCACCGCGAGCACACACTCCTCTCGAACGTCCCACCCTTTCACCGCGACCTCGACGATCATGCCCGCCTCGATGAGGCGACGCGCCGCGCACACGGGACCGAACACGGCGTACTCGCTCTCCGCCGCCGTCTCGAGGGCGCAGGCGAGGGTCTGCACCTCGTGACCGGTTCGGCGCTCACCGGCGGCGAGGGGACAATCGTCCTCCGCCGGCACGAGCTGCCCGTTC
This sequence comes from Myxococcales bacterium, assembly GCA_013297655.1. Lineage (GTDB taxonomy): Bacteria > Myxococcota_A > Polyangia > Polyangiales > Polyangiaceae > JAAFHV01. The sequence continues at coordinate 6,231 of JAAFHV010000265.1, forward strand.
AAGTTGTAGACCGGAGTGATGAACGCGACGTCGACGAGGGCCTTCGGGCTTATCGGCGCTTTTCCTAGCTTTTCCGCGAGCTTCGGAGAACACAGGAGCCCTTTGCGGACCGAGCCTACGGGCAGGACCGACCACGCTGGCAACATGCGCTTCGCGCTGCCGGTGACGACGAGCACGTCGAACACGCCGTCGCTCGGGTGAGCGCGCAGCGCCGCGGGAGGGAGCTCGAGGCCACGCACACGATGCTGCGGGAGCGCGGCGATGAGGGCGGGCAAGAGCACGGCGCACAAGAACGAGGGCGCCGCGATCGTGAGCATCGCGGGGCTCTCGGTCTCGTGACGCTCCATGCGCCCGAGCTGCTCGAAGATGGTCTCCACGAGGGGCACGGAGGACTCGCCCGCCTCGGTGAGCTCCACCCCGCGCGCGCCACGGCGCACGAGCTCGCGACCGATGCGACCTTCGATCCGCGCGATGGTCTTGCTGACCTGCGACGCGGTGACGTCGAGCTCGCGCGCGGCCCGTGTGATGGACCGTGCGCGAACGACGGCGAGGAAGGTGGCAAGGTCGCCGATGCGCAAATCGGTGAGGTCGGCGCGCGGGCGGCGTTCGTTCACGACGCGGAGGCTACTCCCTTTCGGCGCGAACGTGCGCTGCGGAAACGAGGCCCGTGAGAGCGATGAATCCAGACCGAAATCGTACGCTCTCATCGCAACAGCTCGAGCTTGTAGTCGGCTTTCGCTCCCGTCGGCGAGAACACCACCCCGAGGTATTTTCCAGCGGTGGAAGCGGTGCCAGTGACCTCGGTGGCGGTGCGATTGGTGACTTGGCGGTACCCGGTAGACGTCTCTTTCCAGACGCGGATCTCCACGTTCGAGGCGGTCGTCGCGACGCGGTAGGTGGTGTTCGCGCGCGCGACCGAGAACGTGAACCAGTCTTGGTCGTCCGCGTCGCCGAGCTGCCCGCAGAGCTCGTTCGCGGTCGCCGGATCGGCGGCGCGGTAGCTGTCGTTCGGCTCCGACTCACGCGCCGCGCAGGTGGGCGTAGGCGTGGGCGTGGGCGTGGGGGTCGGCGTGGGGGTCGGCGTGGGGGTCGTGGGATTCGACGCGAAGCCACCGCGGGCATTGACCTGGTCGTTGATCCAATTGATGACCTGGTCGACACGCGCGAGGATCTGGGTGCCGCCACCGCCACCCGAGTTCACGGCGACGATCTGGTGCGGGGTCGCGCCGGGGATTTCGACCGGGCCGCCCGAGTCGCCGCTTTGAATGAGCTCGGTCGTCACGTACGCGAACGGGAAGCCGAAGCGCGAGCCGTTTCGGATGCTCACGTTCGCCCCGAAGTAGAGGTCTGTTCGCGACGCGACACCATCTTTGATACGCCCGATGTTCTGGACCTGCGTGCCCTCGGGGAGAGCGGTCGCGCCGAGGGTGGGGAAGCTCGGGAGGGTGAGCGGGCGCGAGAGGAACACGAGGCCCACGTCGTGTTGGTTCGGGTTCACGAACTCGGAGTCGTTCGTGTAGTCGAGCACCGCGGCGCCTTCCGCCGTCGCCGTTTGGTTCTGCGCGTACGGGAGGCGAACCGACCACCCGTTGAACCCCGCGACACAGTGGCCCGCGGTGAGCACGACCCTCGGCGCGATGAGGGAGCCGGAGCAGATGGAGACGCCGCGTCCGTTCCGCGCCATGTCGACGAGGGCGGCCTCGGGGAAGTCGGTCGCGCGGGTGCCACCGACGATGGCCTCGCTGACCTCACCCAAGAGCTCCTCGTCCGCGACCTGCGGCTCCGTTGTGGGCGCGGCGCAGGCGACGGACGCGAGGACGAGGGAAAACACGGCGATCGTGGGGCGAAGACGCGACGTGAAATTTTGCATGGGACTCCTCCGCTGAGCAGGGCCAAGGCGTTGCGTGCACCATGCATGCGACCTCCTAGGCGGTGACAACGGGTACGGGGAAGCCCGAGGCTCGCCTAGTCGACCTCCCACGACGATCGTGTTGCCCGCCCGGAAACTGTGGGGAAGCAGGTCCCCTCGCGACCACACGGCGCCCATGCAGGTCGCAAACTTGCGCCACGAGCGGACGAAAGGGTCACGTTTCGGCACCTTTCCCACCAGCGATTTCCTGAGTCGTGGCGGGCCTTTCGAGAATATCAACAAAATAATTGTCTCCTCCTCGTCCCCGTTCGAAGCGGCCCCGGCCTGCGCGGGCGCGCGCCACCGCAGAGACACGCTCCACCGCGCCGATGCTCGATGTCCGAAGTGTCGAACGGCGCGAGCGATCGTCGCGGTGGACACGGGTCCTTGGGTCGAGGCGAGGGGCACGGCATCACCGCGGTGCGACGCGAACGGGATCGATTTTTGGGGCGAAGCCGCGCCGTCTTGGCTTTCCGTTTGTCGCCGAAGAGCAGGTGATACGCTCGGGAGATGCGCGTGTCGCCCGTTCGATCTCGCTCGCTCCGCACGGGCCTCCTCCTCTCGCCCCTCGCTCTCGGTTCCCTCGTCGCGTGTGCTGGCGGTCACGGGCTCGAGGCGACGCAGGTCGATCTCTCGCACCTCCGTGGCGCGGGCGTGGGGGCCTTCGAGGACCCTACCGTCGTCGGCGCGCGGCTCGTCCCCGAGCGCATCGATCCGGCTATTTTCTCGGGCAGCGAGGCCGATGGTGGCAAACGCGGCGTGCTCTCCGGCTACCGCGTGCTGGCGATGCCGGACGGCGCGATCCTCGTCTCGGAGGACCGGTTCGCGCAGGCGCCGCAATCGTCGGTCGCGATCCCCCCGCGCCTCGGCGGCGGTTACCTGCACGTCGTCGGCACGTACCTCTATCGGTCGGAAAATTGGCTGTCCGAGGTGAAGCCGATCCACGCCGCGCAGAGCTCGATCCAGCGCGTGTTCGTGGGGCTCGATCGGATCTACGTGCGAACGAGCCTCGGGCACACCGCGATCGACGCACGAACGGGCGCCGCGAAGGACCTCGGCCCGTTCCCCCCCGGGCCGCAGGTGGTCGCCTACGGCGCGCGTGACGGGTGGCGTGGTGCCGCGATCGGCGATCTCGTCGGCCTCGTGACGACGGAAGACGCGGGCGCTACGTGGCGCAAGCTCGACCTCGGGATCGAAGCGCGCACCGTCTCGGTGACCGACGCCTCGCGCATCGTCGTGACCGGCCTCGACGCCTCTCGCGCGAGCGTGTCGTTCGAGCTCCGGGAGGGAAATCAGGCCGTTCGCCTCGGGAGCAACGCGAAGACGCAACTATCGAAAACGGCTGCAAAAAAGGACGCAGTGGAGGCCTCCGATGCGCCGTCCAAGCCGCCGGAGGTTCGTGCGTTCGGAACGCGCCCGCTCGTGGCCGCGATCGAAGACGGGTGGCCGCTGACGGACGGCGTGGCCCTCGTCGCACGAGACGGAGCGTTGGCGCGCGTTCGCCTCGACGACGGCGCGCTACTGGAGGCGATCCCGCGCGCGTTCCCGCTCTCTCCCGCGCGTTGCCACGCGGTCTCGCTCCATCGTCCGAACGCGAAAGGCGCGTTCGGCTTCGTGTGCGGCGAGCCACGCGGACGCACCGATCTTTACGCCTACGATCCGATGGCGGGGCGGATGAACCTCTTGCGAAGGTTCGACACCCCGCGCGTGGTGCTCTCCGGGAGCCAAGGCACCCTCGCGATCAAGGGGAGCTGCGCGCCCGAGGCGCCCCACGATCCGGCCGGGCAAAAGACGTACTGCGTGCTCGACTACGACAATCGCTTCCGCGAGGTGCGTGTCAAAGGCGACGTGGGCTCGGAGCGGCTCGCGGTCTTGGCCGACAAGCGCATCGCGATCGTGTCGCCTCCCGTCGGCGAGGTCACCACCGCGCGCCTCACGTTGCTCGACAACAAGGGCGCCGCGACCACGCTCCCGCTCACGTTTCCGCGTGTGACGGCCGACGTCGCGAGGGTGCTTCGTTACGGCGTTTGGCTCGAGGGCGTGGAGGAGCGAAGGCCTGGTGTGCTCGGGGCGTGGGTCGACGCGGGAGGCTCCGTGCTCGGCCTCGAGATCGCGGTCGATGGCAACGTGAAGGTCGGTCAATACGTGCGCGACGCCGGATATCCCACGGTGCACGGGCGCCACGGATTCGGCATGACGAACGCGCGCCGCCTCTTCGAGACCACCGACGGCGGCATGACGTGGACCTCGCAAGAGTCGCCCGAGCCCCTCGTTCCGCTCGCGAACGTGACGACGCGCGCGGTGGGCCCGGTCGGCGCGCTCGCCGCGGGTTGGCTCCGTGTAGGCTGGGGGCAGCGCGACAAAAAGGCGAACGAGGCCCCCCCGAAGATGCCCGAGCCGGTGCGTCCGCCTTCGCACGCAACGCCGTCGATCACGCTCGCCTGCGAGCCGCTCGCGCGGCCCGGCAAACCGCCGCCCTCCGAGCGCGAAACAGCCGAAAAAAAGCCGAACCCGAAGGCCGCCACCACGCCGGGGCGCCCCATCCCCATGCTCCGCCCGATGCCCCCGATCTACCCGGGCATGATGTCGCCGTTCGGCCCGAGCCGCTACGCGACCGAGCTCTCTCCCTACTTTGCGTCGGCACCTCCCAAGCTGCGCGACGGCGAGCGGCCGCTCCTCAACGTCGACGCGTACGATCCGTTCGACCGCGGAGTTCGCGGCGCGCCGCTCGCCAAGATTTATGCGTGGGGTCCGAAGGGGCCCGATCCGGATCCGGCGAGCCGCTTCATGGTGCGTTGGCTCCACCCGTACGACGGGTATGGCGAGGTGCGCTCCACGGCGCCGAGCGCGCTGCCCACGATGATCCTCGACGCCATGCGCGGCGGCGGGGCCGCGCTCTTCGGTGGGTCGGGGTACCCCGGAGGCTACTCGGCCACGTGGACGGTGGGGTATGGCGACGACGGCGCGCACGCGTTGATCGGCACGTCGATTACGGGCAGAACCGGCGTTACCCTCTTCGAGCTCGAGGCCGATCGCGGACCTTTGCCCGTGCGGCGCTCGGACGGCGAGGATTTCCAGCAGATCGAGTCGGCCGTGCGCGTGGAAGGCAAATGGGTCGTGGCCACTCCCGAAGGCGCGACTCCCCTCGATCGCATCAGCGGCTCGACGACCTCGATCTTCGTGATCGACGGCGGTACGGCGCGCTTGCTCGCTCGTATTCCGCGGATAAGCCCCCTCGAAGGCAGCCGCCTCCCGGGCAAGCTCGCGCGGCGCAGCGATGGGCGCGCGATAGGCTACGTCGTCGACTCGAACGGCCCCGGATCGCGCGGAAAACCGGAGCGCTGGGCCGTGCCGGTGGAGATGGAATCGGGAGTCGTCGGCGAGCCCACGAGCCTCGGCGCGCCGGACTATTTCGACCGCCCGCTCGGCGTGTGCTCGGGCGACGAAGCAGGATACGTGGTCGACCTCCCGTTCTCGCCCAACGCGCTCCGCCTCCGGGGGCCGCATTCGTCGCTCGCGTTCCAGAGCCCCCTCGTTCGTATGCGCCTCTCGTCCACCAGCGCGTGCATGGAAGCGGCGGCCGGCACTCTCTCGATCGGCGCCGACGACAAGCTCGTCACGTCGGCGAAGACGACCGCCGCGCGCGGCCCGCTCCGGGTCACCGCGTTCGTCTCCGGAATGCGCTATCCGCTCGCGTGCACGGCAGCTCCGTAGGGAGGGTAGGAGCGGCCACGTGCGTCGACCGCGAGCATCGCCCCGGAGCGGCTCGTATTCGCCGAGTGGCGGAGCGCGCACAATGACGCCTTGCGGCGCGAAATCGAGGGAAATTTCCGAGCTTCGGACCGTGCGTGGATATGCCTCGACGAGTATGCTCCGCCCGTGAAGTCGTCGATTCCGTTCCCTACTCGCCTATCTT
>JAAFHV010000270.1 GCA_013297655.1 Myxococcales bacterium
TACGATCCGATGTACGCGACGGCGCCCGCGAGCCCGCAAGACATGGCCGTGCTCGCGCCCGAGCTCGCGGGGCACAAGGCCGGCCTCGCGCCCGCGAGCGTGTACGCGTTCGGGGCCATCTTCTACGAGTGCCTCACCTGCGCGTCGGTAGGCCCCGGCATGCAGACGCCGCGCACGCTGAACCCGTCGCTTCCGGCGGGCATCGACGCGCTGCTCGGCGCTGCCCTCGTCGCCGATCCCGCGGCGCGCCCTGGCGATCTCGCGGCGCTCGCGTCGGCGATGATGGACCTCGCATCACAAGAGAATTCCCAGGTCGCCATCGCGGCCGAGCCCAGCTCCGCAGGTGGAGATCCGTTCGCCTCGGTCGCCCAGCCGGAGCCCTCGCGCACCAAAATCGACGCGACCACGCAGCTCGCGCAGCTCAAGGCCCAGCTCGAGAGCGACACGCGGCCTCGTTACGTCGTCGTGAAAGACTCGATGGATCACGGCCCGTTCTCGGCGGTCGAGCTCCTCCAGCAGATCGCGAGCCACTCGTTCGTCCCTAGCCACGTCATCCGCGACGAGGTCACCGGCGAGTCGATCAAGATCGGCGAGCACCCCGAGTTTTCGCAGTTCGCTTCGCACGCTCACCTCCACCGCGAAATCGTGGCGGAGAAGAAAGAGGTCGTGAAGCTCGAGAAGGCCGAAAAAACGGCCGGCATCACGAAGTATCTCGTCGGCGGCGCGGCGCTGCTGGTGCTGCTCTCGGGTCTGCTGGTTTGGTACTTCAAGGCCCGCGGCGCGCGCGACGACTCCACCGCGCTCCTCGATGATCCGTCCGCGCTCGACCTCAACACCGATGGCGGCGTGAAGGGCACCCGAAAGCCTGGTGGTGGCGGCGGCGGCGGTGGCGGTGGCGGTGGTGGTGGCGGCGGGAAGGGCTTCGGCGGGAGCTACGAAGCCGCGCTCAACGCGAACAACGAAGAGATCAAAATGGGCGGCGCGCCCGGCGGCCCCGACTTGTCGAACGCGCAGCTCTCGGCGCCGATGGCCAACTCGGCGTTCATCGGTGGCTGCGGCGCACCGGGCGACATGAAGGTCACCGTGAAGGTCGCCGTGAAGATGGGCCGCGCCGCGGGCGTGAGCGTCTACACGAACCCGCCGAACGGCGGCGTCGCGAGCTGCATCGATCGCCACGTGCGCGCCCTCTCGTGGCCCGCGCACCCGAAGATGGACACGTTTACGACCGTGTATTGATTGAGGTTTTCGTGGCGCGCGGGCGCGAGGCGAAGGGCTTCGTGCGGGCGGCGCGCGAATGCCGCGTTCGGTACGCCGTGCGGCGAGCCTGGATGTGTGCGACGCTTGTCGCTTGCGCTCTGGGGAGCGGCACGATGGACGATCGCATCGTGTGACGAGGCATCAACGCCGCGCCGTCGCCGCTCGCGTTCGGATGGGGCGACTCAAGGGGGGAATAAGCCAGATGAAACGAAGTCAGAAGCGCCTAGGTGGCCTCGCCGTGTCGTGTGTCGCGGTCGGGATCTTGGCTCACGCGTGCACGCCCATCACCGGCGTCGCGATCGACGATGACGCCGCCGCCCCGACGGGAACGACCACGACCACGGCGCCGACGACGACCACCACGACGCCTCCCGTTCCGACCGCGGACGGCGCGGTCGTGACGAACGACGCGGCCATCGCTGTCGACGGCGCGGACGCTGACACGGACGCTGGCGCTGACACTAACGCCGATGTGGACGCGGGCAGCGCGGATGCCGGCGGCGACGCGATGTCCGACGCTGGCGGGCCGATCCCCGTGCTGCCCGGGGCCGACGGCGTACTTCGCGGCACCGTCGGCGGCGCGGTGACGCACTCGTGGGTCGGTCAGGTCCGGCTCCCGAACGCCGGTTGCCCGCCTGGTGCGCGCATCTACACGTCGGGCATGTACCAGTGCTGCGGTTGGAGCGGGAGCTTCGGCGCGGTCGCGAACATGCCCGTCGAGTTCGACTTGACGACAGGGAGCGGCACCCTCGCCGGTGCCCCGATCGGCGCGCTCTCGGCGTTGGGCCCCGACGTGGACGGTACGCTGCGCTTTCGGCAGGCCGCGTTCCTCCACGCCACGAAGGGCTGGAACGCGTCCGTCGCGATGGCGACCCTCATGATGGCGCCCCCCGCAAAAGTAGCGGAAGCACGCGATTTCTTGGGGCTCGGGATCGTGCGCCCGATCTCCGACTCGCTTCGCAACATGACCGTGACGTGGAACCCGACGACGAAGCTCTTCCGTGTCGTCTCGGACCTCACGATGTTCCAAGCCAACGCCACGGGGCAGTGCGCACCAGGGCTCCCCTCGTCGGAAGCGCGGCTCCTCTTCGACCTCCGCGGCCCCTGACCGCGCGGCTCCCAAGCGACGCTCGGGCCCTCGCGAGCGTCGCGCGCACGTGAAGCTCAGCCGGCGAAGAGCGCTCGGATGGCGGCACCGATTCGCGAGAGCGGTGAGCGCGTGCTTGGTTCGTCGGGCTTCGTCTCGGGCTCTGCGGTGCTCGCCAGGAGCTCCGCGGCGACGAAGTCGAGGTACACGCCGTGGCATCCGTGGCAGCGGTGGAGCCACGGCCCGCGGCTCTCGAACAGCTCCGCGTGCATGGGCACCGCGCAACGCGGACACGGACCTGCGAGGCTCGCGGGCTCGGCGCCGACCTCTCCGACCGAGAGCGGCGTCACCACCTGGCGCACGAGATCACGCGGCTCGCCGTCGAACCAATCGAGGTAAATCCCCCGACACTGCCGGCACACGTCGACCAGCGCGTCCCCCGCCCCGATCTCCTCGAGCGACGCCGCGCAGCCAGGACAACGCAGCGCCGAAGCGCGGTAGTCGCTCATGGACAAACGCTACCCGCCCCCTCCCCAAACCATCACAAAAAAACCGCTACCAACCCGCCGCTTCGTGAGCTCACCAGCCACGACGGACGCGCCAACGCCACCCCCTAGCGAACGGGCTCACGTCGCTCACTTCGTGGCTTCACCAACCCACGACGGACCCGCGCGCGGCATCGTCAGTTCACCGACGACCAACGACGCTGCGCGACGAACCTCACCAACACCAGCGCCCCGCGAGAGGAGGCTGGATGATTTTCGTCAAGACCGAGCCTGGCCAAGGAGGCCGCGCGGAACGAACTCCTGTTCGTGAGCACGGCCGACGACCCTTGGAAGTCCCTGACGAGGGACGCCGGCCAGGCGAAGGTATTGGCGAAAACGACCCTTGGAAGTCCCTGACGAGGGAGCACCAGCCTCCTAGTGGTGGTCGCGATCGATGCCCGGATGCGACGGATCGCCCGGCTCGTGGCGCGGGTTCGCGGACGCGTGCGAGCCGTCCCTCGCGGTGAGCCCGAGGAGCTCCTTCTTCGCGTAGATGAACTGATCGCGCGAGTCGTACGGGACCGGGTGGAGACCTGTGTCCATGCGGATCGCGTCGCACGGGCACGCCTCGACGCAGTAGCCGCAGAAGATGCAGCGGAGCTCGTCGATGACGAAGCGGACCGGGAAGCGCTCGTAGCCACGGCGCTTGTCGCCCTCTTCGTACTCGCCCGCTTCGATGAAGATGCACTGCGCCGGGCACGCGGTCGAGCAGCACAAGCACGCGACGCAACGGGGGCTGCCGTCGTCGCGGGTCGTGAGGCGGTGAACCCCACGAAATCGCTGGGGATACGGGCGCTTTTGCTCCGGGTACTGGATGGTCGTGATGCCGATATCCAGGCTCTCGGTGACCGGGTCGGGACGCTCGCCCGTGAGCATGTCCCGGGTGTTGCGGAAGAAGTGGCTCATCGACACGCCGATGCCGCGGATGATCTCCGGGAGGTAAGACTGGGTCGACGGGGTCTTCTCGGCGTACACGACCGGGACGGCGTTCGCGGGGCTAGCGGGTTTTTTGGGGAAGGCTTGGGCCATGGTCTTTTGATTGCCTGTTCGAGGGAGCGGTTCTTAGCCCTGCATCGCGGTGGTCTTGGTGCCGCCCGCGGCCGCGGCCATGTCGCCGCTGGTGCCGATGAGCGTCTTGTCCTTCGCGCGGGTGTTGAAGAAGCCGTAGAGGGCCCAAAGCGGGAGGAACGTGAGGACCGCGGCGGTGATCGCTTGCGTGACGTCGCCGGCGGCCTTGAGCGCGTGGGCCATGCCTTCGCCGGCGCTCTCGCAGGCGAGGTAGAGCACGCCGGTCACGAAGATGTTCGCGAGCGAGACCGGGAGGAGCACGGTCCAGCCCAGCTTCATGAGCTGGTCGTAGCGGAAGCGCGGGAGGCTCCAGCGGACGAACGCCTGGAGGAGGCACATCACGAGCACCTTGCCGAAGAAGGCAAGGACTCCGAAGAGGATGACCCAGATGTGCGGGAGACGCTGCGCGGCGTAGATGGTCTCGCCGATCTGGATCGTGATGCCGTCGCGGTGAAGGAACGGAAGCTGCCAGCCGCCGAGGAAGATCGTGACGAGGAGCATGCTGCTCGTGACGACTTCCATGTACTCGGCGAAGTAGAACATGCCGAACTTCATGCCCGAGTACTCGGTGAAGTAACCGGACACGAGCTCGCTCTCGGCCTCGGGCAGGTCGAACGGGATGCGCTTCGACTCGGCCACCGCGGCGGTGAAGAAGAGGAAGAACGCGACCGGCTGGACGAAGATGCCCCAGGCGTTGTCGCCCTGCCAACGGACCATGTCCTCGAGGCGGACCGAGCCGTAAAGCATCATCGCGCCGATGAGCGAGAGGCCCATCGTGACCTCGTAGCTGACCATCTGCGAGGCGGCGCGAAGAGCGCCCATGAGGGAGAACTTGTTGTCCGAGGACCAGCCGGCGATCGCGGCGCCGACGATGCCCTGCCCCGCCATCGCGAAGACGTAAAGGATGGCGACGTTGAGGGGCGCGACCTGGAGCTCGATCGGCGTCTGCACGGTGGAGATCCCGAGGCGCGCGGCCGAGGGGAACACCAAGAGCGGCTTCGAGATGATCGCCTTCGTGGCGATGTCGATGCACTGGCCATCGAGGACCTGGAGCACGTGGCCGTCGACCGGCGCGCAGACGTGGCGCCAGAGCTGGTGCGGCGAGATGGTGTCACCGAACGGGATGACGGCCGTGAGCGCGAGCACCGGCACCATCGCGAGGATGGGGGCGAGGCTGAAGAGCAGCTTGTCGGCCTTGGGGGGCATGAAGTCTTCCTTGAAGAAGAACTTCACGCCGTCGGCCGCCGTGTGGAGGAGCCCGGCGACCCGCAGCTCGAACTTGCCGATCTTGAGCCCGGCGCGGTTCGGTCCGACGCGGTCTTGGATCATCGACGAGAGACGGCGGTCCACCCACGTGAGGAGGCCCCCCACGTTGAAGAGGAAGCCGACCATCACGAGGATCTTCAAGACGGTCCAGAGAATCATCCAGCCTGTCACGGGTTCACCTTTTGGGCTCGGCGAAGAGTAGTCAAGGTATCGAAAGTATTAGCCATTATTCGGCCGACGCTTCGGCCGACGGCGGCTCGGGCGGGGGCACGCTGGTGGCGACGAGCATGGAGCGCACGTCCTTCAACGTGGTCCACGAGGGCTCGACGCCGATCGCGACCGCGAGCTTACCGACGAGCTTCCACCCGGGCTCCGAAGCACCGAGCGGCTCGGTGCCCTTCTCGGCGAGCTGACGCATGCCCTTCGCGTTGACGAAGGTGCCGCTCGACTCGATCCACGCCGCCGCCGGGAGCACCACGTGCGCCGCGCCGGTGATCGGGCCTTCGTGCGCCGCGATGGTGACGAGGCCCTCGAGCCGACCGAGGGCGGTTACCTCTTCGGTGGGCGCCGCGCCGCCGAGCGCGATGACGTGGGTCACCTTGCCGGCCGAGGCGTCGGCGAGCAGATCGGCGAACGACTTGGCCTCGGGGGCGAGGTTCTTCACGCCCGCCGTGTTCGAGTTTTTGTCGGCGTGGATGAGGATGTCGTCGGAGTAGCCGTCGGGCGCGCCGGTGACGTAGAGCGCGCGCGATGCGCAGAGCTCCGCGAGCTCGAAGAGGGCGAGGTTGTCCTCGAGGGAGTGCTTCGCCGAGAGCACGAAGGCGATGCTGCTCTTCTGCACGCTGCCGAAGCGCTTCTTGGCGTCTTCGAGGGCGCGGTCGAGCTTCACCGGCTTGCCGCCGACGAGCGCGCCGGGCACGCGATTGGACGTGACGTCGCGGTACGAGAGCATGCCCTCGTCGCACATCCAGTACTTGTTGACCGCTTCGTTGTCGCGCGGGCGGTAGCGGAGGGCCTTGTTCGAGCGCGGATCGTAGTCGAAGTGCGCGTTGCAGCCGGTGGCGCAGCCCTGGCAGACGGTCTTCGCGGTCTTCAAGAACCAAACGCGGGCCTTGAAGCGGAAGTCCTTCGAGGTGAGCGCGCCGACGGGGCACACGTGCTCCGTCATGAGGGTGTAGTGGCCTTCGAGCTTGCGACCCGGGGCGACGATGACTTCCTTGAGGTTTCCGCGCTCGCGCATGTCGAGGACGGGGTCCTTCGCGACCTCGTCCATGAAGCGGATGCAGCGGGTGCACATGACGCAGCGCTCGGCGTCGTAGACGATCGTGTCGCCGAACGAAACGGCCTTCGGTTTGTGGACCGGCTCGTCGTGCATGCGCTTGGGCGTTTTTTGGTGCTCGAGCCAATAATCCTGGAGCTTGCACTCGCCCGCCTGGTCGCAAATCGGGCAGTCGACCGGGTGGTTGAGGAGCAAAAACTCCTGCACGCCGGCGCGCGCCTCGATGACGTGGGTCGATGTCTCGGCAAGGACCTCTTGGCCTTCGGTGGCCATGAACTGGCACGAAGGCTGGAGCTTGGGCTTACGGACCGCCTTGTAGTCGCCGAGCTTCTCGTCCCACTCGACGATGTCGAGCATCATCGCGCGCTGATTCGCCGCGGGGAGGATCTCGACCAAGCACATGCGGCAGTTCGCCGGCGAGGAAAGGCCCGCGTGGTAGCAGTAGTGAGGGATCTCGACGCCCGCTTTTTCTGCGGCGCGAATGATGGAGTCCCCGGCTTCGAAGGGGATGGTTTTGCCGTCGAGCTTGAACGTGGGCATGTCTTTGGCTTTTCCCAGAAGTGCGCCACGTTTCTAGAACGGATTTTCAGGACGGGGAAGAGCCTCGAACACCCTCGAGCGCGCAAGATTTTCGGCGCGATGGCTCTCGAGCGCCTGCGGGCGTGCGACGTGCTCCCTGCACGCGAGGCCCGCGGAGCGCCGGATCCCGCGCGAGAGCGCTCTCGAAGAGCCAAGGGCGACCGCTCGAAATGCGCTCAGACTGCGTGAAACGAGCGGCCTCGGGCTCGCCCGCTACGGGCTCGTGCAGGTCGAGACGACGAGGTCGTCGACGTAAAAGCCCGGGGACGGCGCGGTGGTGTTCACGCCGACCGCCGACGTCGCGGCCGAAAAGAGCAACGTGCGGATCTGCGTGCTGGCCGGAGAGCCGGTCCGGTACGGGACCGCGTGGAGGGCCGAGGCGGTCGCGGAGGTGACCTGGTAGTACGTCTTGCCGTCACCGATGGTGAGCATCGTGACGTCGAAGCTCGTGGCCCCCTCGAACGCGTAGCCGAAGGGCAGGAGCTCCCGCACGTCGCGCGGCGTGGGGCCGAGCTCGTTCGACCCTACGTAGCGATCTTCGGGGCGCATCGCGACGGCGTCGAACGGAGGGGTAATGTCGAGGATGAGCCCGTACCCGTGCTGCATGGCAGGCTGGAGGGTAACCCCGAGATCGTTGCCCGGACGCAGTGCCGGCGCGGCGGGGAGCGCCTTCTCGAGCGCGCTGAACGCGAAGCCATCGGTCTTCGTGTAAATCCGCCCGATCGCGCCGGTCGAGACCGTGAACTTCACCGCGTAGCTTTCGAGTGGCGTCGCCATCGTGAGGTAGGCGCCGGCCTGGGTGCGCGTCGCGTCCCGCGCGAGCACCTCCAGCTTGCCGTTCGCGATCTTCGCGCCGCCGACGAACGCGAGGCCTGCGTCGGTCGTGCCCCCGAACGTCTCCGTCAGGACCGGAGTGCACGTCACGGGAGGCATCGCGTCGATCGCGGTGCCGGCGTCGCGGATCGGCGATATTGCGTCGCGCCCAGCGTCGCTCGCGTCCGGCTCGTTCGGTAGCGCGCCGTCGGGGAGCGGCAGCACCGCGCCGTCCTCGGCGACGGGGGGCGAGACGTCCGGGTTGGCGACGGACGCATCGGCCGGGGGAGGATCCGCGGCGTCGACGAAGAGGGAGAGCCCGCACGCGACGACGGAAGCGCCCGCGAGGCTCGCAACGACAAACGCGGTACGGAGGGGCGAATTGGACACGTGACGTCTCAGCGTAGCGTGGTTTGCGCGCGCGAGCCCGGGCGCATATTCGGTCTATTTTCCCGTCTCCGGCACCATGTGCATGCACTATGCACGCAGCATCGGGCTCATCGATACGGCGGAGTGTGCGGGGGAATCGGCGGCGGGGGCGGCTGCGCGAGGCGCACCAGCGCGTACGCCAAGAGCCCAACGAGACCGGCGCCGAGGATCGCGCCGAGCACGATCTCGAACGATTGGATCACGATCATCGTCTCGACGCCCTGCCTCGACGCGACGACGCGCACGAGCGCCATGAACACGCTTCGAAAGAGCGTCAGCCCGAGGATCGCGATCGCCCACGCGAGGAGCGGCTTGTACGCATCGGGGCGGTGGCGGCGCACGACGGTGGCGATCACCACGAGGAGCACGATGTCGCCCGCGAACGCGAGCAGCCACGACAACCCAGACGCGATGCTCAGAATGGCTGTGGAGCTGCCCATGTCCCTACGTTACCGCACGGACGCGCGGTTTCTTCCCCCGCCCCTCGCCTACCGAACGCCCGCGCGTATGCGTGCACTACGCACGTGTGGCGCGGATCACTCGTGGGCATGGCTCCCGGCGAGTTGCTCCACCACGGCCGGCCCCTCGAAGAGCCCGAGGCAGCCCGCGATCCGACCTTGGGCAATACGGCATGCAAGGAACACCTGGCCCTGGAAGACCGCGACGAGCCCGCCGCCATGCGCGCCGCAGGTGACGACCGCGCCGTGGGTGACGTCGCATCCGCGGAACGTGCCGTCCGGTTGCTCGAGGACCGCCCTTCCCTCCGCCGGCCCCGCGCACGCGAGCACTTGGCCGTGGACGATGTCGCACTGGACGTAACGCGCGCCGGTGAGCGCATTGATGGCAGGCTCGGGCTCTTGCGCGACGACGCCCGCGTCCTCCACGTCGAGCTTCGGCGCAGCCTTCGGCGTGGCGCGCACGAGCTCGATCGTTTGCGCCTCGCGTGGGCCCCCGCACGAAGCGAGCGCCAGAACCGACGACCACGACATCAGCATCAGCACGAGCCTGCGCGCCATTCCCCACAGCGTAGCGAACGACGGCGCCGCGCGCGTGGCGATGGAAACGAACGAGCCCGCGACGAGAGGCTCGTGCGGGCTCGAACGACGCGACATGCGCGTCACGAATCTAGATTCGGCTCAGTGGTCGCACTCGCCGCCGATCATGTTCACCGAGCCGAAGATCGGGACCACGTCGCTGAGCATGCCGCCTTGAATGAGCTGCGCGACGCCGCCCACGACGGAGAAGCACGGGGGGCGAATGCGGACGCGGTAGGGCGTGCCGCTGCCGTCGGAGACGAGATAAAACCCGAGCTCGCCGTTGCCACCCTCGGTGTACGAATAAACTTCGCCCTTGGGGATTTTGGCGCCTTCCATGACCAGCTTGAAGTGCTGAATCGTGGCTTCGATCGTGTTGTAGACCTGGTCCTTGGGCGGCATCATGACGCGCGGATCGTCCACGTTCACGGGGCCGTCGTCGGCCATGCGCTGGCAGACCTGCTCGAGGATGAGGGCCGACTGGCGGATCTCGGCGAGGCGAACGAGGAAGCGGTCCATCGTGTCGCCGCGTTGACCGACGGGGACCTCGAACTCGACCTCGTCGTACTTGAGATACGGGTGCGCCTTGCGGACGTCGTACGAGACGCCGGTCGCGCGGAGGCACGGGCCCGTCCAACCGAGGGAGATCGCGTCTTCCTGCGAGATGACGCCGACCTTCTCGAGACGGTCGATGAAGATGCGGTTCTTGAGGAGCATCTTCTCGCCCTCCTCGAGGATGCCGAGCACCTTCTTGAGGGACGCGCGCACCATCTCTTTGAACTTGGGCGTGGGCGGCGCGGCCATGCCGCCGATGCGCCCGAACGAGTGCGTGAGGCGCGCGCCCGTCTCCTCTTCGAGGATGTCCCAGATCATGTCGCGCGCTTTGATGAACCAGAGGAACGGCGTGAACGCGCCGAGCTCCATCGCCATCGCGCCGGTGCACGTGAGGTGGTCCGAGATGCGGGCGAGCTCGCCGAGGCCCATGCGGTACCACTGGCAACGATCGGGGACCGAGATGTTGCAGAGCTTCTCGACCGCGAGGGCGTAGCCCACGTTGTTGAGCATCGGCGAGACGTAGTTCAGGCGGTCCGCATACGGGAAGACCTGCGCCCACGTGCCGCGCTCGCACATCTTCTCGAAGCCGCGGTGGAGGTACCCGATTTGGACGTCGACCTTGTCGATCGTCTCGCCGGACAGCTCGATGACCATGCGGACGGTGCCGTGCATGGCGGGGTGCGACGGCCCCATGTTGAGGCGCATCGGCTCCGCGGGGAGCTCGAGCTCACTTTCCTCGAGGTCGAGATCGATTGGCTCCATCTCAGTTCTCTTCCGATCGGGTGAACGTGCGGCGGCCGAAGCTCATGCCCTCGTCGGGGCCGAACGGCGCTTGTTTTTCCAGGGTGAGGCCCGCCTCTTCCTCGGTGCGATACTCGAGGAGGGGCTGCGCTTTTTGAGCGGGGTAGTCTTTGCGGAGCGGGTGACCAACGAACTCCGGATACATCAAGATGCGACGGAGATCGGGGTGCCCGCGAAAGAGTACGCCAGACATGTCGTACGTCTCGCGCTCGAGCCAGTCGGCCGTGCGCCACACCGAAGTGACGCTGTCGAGCTCGCAGGTGCCGAGCTCCGCGTCGCCGATGCGGGTCTTCACGCGGATGCGGTGACGACGTGAGAGCGAGTAGAGATGCGCGACGACTTCCATCCGCGGGACCCGGTCGGGGTAGTCGACGCCGCAGAGGTCGCTCATCATGTCGAATTGGAGCGCCGGATCTTGGCGCAAGAAGCGGCAGATCGCGAGCCACGACTCCGGGCGCACGACGGCGGTCTCGTCGCCGAAGTCGGAGTGGGTCTCGAGGATGGCGTCGCCGAACGTAGCCTTGAGTCGATCGAGGGCGAGTTGGCTCACGGGGTGGCCTCCTTCTTTCGGAGCGTCACGAGATCTTTCAGCGGATCTTCGCGCGGCTTCACGATGCCGGGCTTGCGGTCGCCGCGTTGGATCTTGTCTTGGAGGAGCAAGAGTCCGTCGAGGGCGCCTTCGGGCCGTGGCGGGCAGCCGGGCACGTACACGTCGCAGGGGATGACTTTGTCGATCCCGGGGACGGTCGTGTAGTTGTCGTAGAACCCGCCGCAGGACGCGCACGTCCCGAAGGCGAGCACGTACTTGGGCTCCATCATCTGCTCGTAGATGCGGCGGAGCGCGGGCGCCTGGCGCTGGCTGATCGTGCCGACGACCCAGAGCAAGTCGGCTTGACGCGGCGAGAAGCGCGGGGCCTCCGCGCCGAAGCGGGAGAGGTCGAAGCGCGGTCCTGCGACCGACATGAACTCCATGCCGCAGCACGCGGTGACGAACGGGTACTGGAAGAGCGAGTACTTACGCGCCCAGTTGAGCAAGGCGTCGAGCCGCGTGGTCGCGAAGCCGGCCTCGCTGCCTTCGAGGGTCACTTGGGATTTGGCCACGGAATCCTCAGGAAATACGGGGTAATGAAGAAGCTTGTGCTGCGCGCCGAGCGCACGCTCCGCCGAGACGAAGGTCTGTCAGTGCTCCCACTCGAGGGCGCCCTTTTTGACGACGTAAAAAAAAAA
>JAAFHV010000266.1 GCA_013297655.1 Myxococcales bacterium
TCGTTGGGCGAGAACCGGATCGTGGTGTGGACCTCGAATTTGACGGTCGTGAGGAGCTTTCGCAGCTCGCTCGAGAGGTTCGTCGCTTCGAGGAACGAGCGCACCTCGCCCGCCACGACCTTCAAGATGCTGTTCTTGGTCTCGTCGACTTGATGCAGCACGTACGACGAGACCTCCTTCGGGATCCTGTCGCCGACGAAGCTCTTCAGGTTCTCCGGAGCCTCCTCTGCGCGCGCTTTGCCGCGCTCGACGGCGCGCTTCAGGATCTCGGGGAGGACACTTTCGAAGCGGCTCTTCTTTTCCTCGTCGTCGTGGCTCACGCAGGAGAGCCTAACCGAACCGCTCGACGACCGAGGATTTTCACGGCTCGCGACCGACGACACGACGTCGGGGAGAGCCGACGCCTCCGCGTACACCCCGGCTCCCGAGCGCTCGGGGTCGCCAGCGCGGGCAGGGTTCGTGGCGTCGCTCGGTCCTGCGGACGCACCGAGCTCGAGAAGTCGGCCCGTCGGAGGCGCGCGCCGCGCGATTAGGCCGCGCGCAAGATGCGGACGACGCCCTCGGCGGTGCTCTTGAGCGACTCTTCGCTCGCGCCGCCGCGTGCGCAGAGGAACACCGGGCCGCTCGAATAGGCGAGGGGCTGCACCATGACGGCGTCGCGAATGGCCTCGATCCTGGCCGAGACCGGCGCCGGATCACGCTCGGCGAGGAGGGGTGCGTAGGCCGCGATCTCTTCGCACATCGCCCACGAGCCCGCGCCCGCCACGACGATGCCAGACCCGTCCGCGAGCACCATCGCGTCGAGGTTGTCCCGCGCTCGGGCAGACGCGAGATGGTAGTGGAGCGCGACGAGGGGATCTGCGCTGCGGTTCTGGCGTCGGTCGGTCATCGTGCTCATGGGCCGAATTTTGGCGAGCCGCGCGGGTCGGGGCCAACTATTCATGACTTTGCCGGCGCGGGCGGGCGCCGCCCGGGGCCTCGCCCGCGTCGCCAATACGGACGCGGGCCTGGCAAATGCGCGTTGTCGAACCTTTCCGGGCGTGGCAGGAATGCAGGGGAGGAGCGCGAGCTTTTTCCCATGCCCGAGACGCACGATTCCGCAAAGCGTGAGCTCTACAAGAACCGCCGCAAGGCCTTCGTCGACACGATGAACGCGCGCGGCGGCGATGGCGGGCGCGCTATCGCCGTGCTCGCCGCGACGCCGGTGTTTTACCGAAATAGCGACGTCGAGCACGAGTACCGCCAAGACTCGGACATCCACTACCTCACCGGGTTCGCCGAGCCGGAGAGCGTGATCGTGCTCACCTCTGGAAAAGACGGCTCGCCGGAGGTCACGTATTTCGTGCGCCCCCGCGATCCCGATCGCGAAGTATGGGACGGCCCGCGCGCTGGCGTCGCCGGAGTGACGAGCGATTTCGGCGCGACCAAGGCCTTTCCAATCGCCGAGCTCGCGACCGAGCTCCCCAAGCTGCTCGAGGACAAAGAGCGGCTTTACTACCGCGTCGGCCGCGATCGTGCGTTCGACGAGAAGGTCTTCGCCGCCCTCGACCGCGCGCGCGCCCGCACCAAGCTCGGCCACGCGTATCCGACCGAGATCGTGGAGCCCGGCACCGTCGTCCACGAGATGCGCCTCCTGAAAGACGACGAGGGCCTCGCGTGCATGCGCCGCGCCGCAGAAATTACGGCCCGCGCGCACTCCGCGGCGATGCGCGCGACCCGCCCCGGCATGTTCGAGTACGAGATCGAGGGTCTCCTCCTCGACACCTTCCGCAAGCACGGCGCCGAGCGCCCCGCCTACGGCAGCATCGTCGGCTCGGGCCCGAACGCGACGGTGCTCCACTACCGCTCGAACGATCGCCGCATGAACGACGGCGAGCTCCTGCTCATCGATGCGGGCTGCGAGCTCGGCTACTACGCGAGCGACGTGACCCGCACGTTCCCGGTGAGCGGCACGTTCACGAAGCCCCAGCGCGCGATCTACGAGGTGGTGCTCGAGGCGCAGCTCGCCGGCCTCGCCGCCACCAAGCCAGGGAACACCCTCGACGACGTGCACGACGCGTGCGTGCGCGTGATCGCGAAGGGCCTCGTCTCGCTCGGGCTCCTCTCGGGCAGCGTCGATTCGGTCATCGCCGAGAACAAGTACAAGCGCTTCTACATGCACAAGACGAGTCACTGGCTCGGCATGGACGTGCACGACGTGGGTCGTTACCACCTCGACGGCAAGGCGCGCGCGCTCGCCCCCGGCATGGTCCTCACCGTCGAGCCGGGCATCTACATCTCCGATCGCGAGGACGCGGTCGCGCCGGAGTGGCGCGGCATCGGCGTACGGATCGAGGACGATTTGCTCGTGAATTCAGGCGGCCACGAAAACCTGACCGCCGCGATCCCGAAGACGATCGCGGAGGTCGAAGCGGCCTGCGCGCGCTGAGCGGACGCGGTAACCACGCTGGGTGCACGCGACTCGCGAGGGTACGTGCGCCCGCGTGCTTCCATGGGCGCCGCTCGCTCGGTTGCGGGGAAGATACACGGATGTCGCTCGCGGACGCCGATCCGACAGAGCCCTCCACGGACGATTCAGATGGCGGCGGTGGGCTCGGCCGGTGGCGGCGCAGCGACGGCGTTTCGCTTCTCGCGCCGCAGCGCCCACGCGTAGGCGAGCGCTCCGAGCACGAGCCCGAGCGCGCCGCCCACGACGATCGAGCCTAAAATCCAGTCGAGCATGAGCGCCGGCGCCTGATCGAGCACGTGGTCGCGTGTGATCGGCGCGAGGTGCCCGGTGCGCAGGAGGCGCGACGACTGCACCTCGGCCACCACGATGAACGGGAGCACCACCATGTTCGACACGCGCGAGCCGATCCACGCGTAGAGCCTGTTCTTCTTGAGCAGCGACGCGAGCCCGATCGCGATCCAGCCATGGAGCCCGACCGCCGGGCTGCACCCGGAGAACACGCCGATGAACACGGCGTGCCCCACCTCTTTGGGCGAGGCGCGCTCGGTGCGGGCGCGCCGCAGCAGGAGCTTCGCGAGCCTTCGTGTCTTCTTCAGGGCACGTCGCGCGCGGGACATCCGTTTCACGGCAGACAACCTGCGCACGACCGGCTCCCGAGACCACCCGCCGCGCGCAAAAACGCGAACGTGGCGGCGTGGCTCGGTGCTTGGAAAATGCGCCATTTTGCTACGATTTTGGTCCGGACGTGGTTTCCCGCGTAGCCTTCGAGGATGACCTTCGACGAGGCCCTCGAGGCGTTCTCTCGCTTCTTGCGCGCCGAGAAGAACGCGTCGGGCCACACCGTCGCGGCCTACACGCGCGATCTGCGCGCCCTCATCGTGTTTTTGCGCGAGCGAAAGGGCCTCGCGGAAGACGACGCCGTGCCGCTCGGTGCGTGCGATCTCTACGCCCTCCGCGGCCACCTCGGCATGCTCGCGCGGACCCACGAACCCTCCTCGATCGGGCGTAAAATCGCTTCGATTCGCTCGTTTTACCGGTTCCTCGTCGATCGCGGCCACCTCGCCTCGAGCCCCGCCGACGAGCTCGCGAGCCCGAAGGTGCGCCGCAAGCTGCCCACGTTCCTCTCCGTCGACGCCGCAAAAGAGGTCGTCGAGGCGCCTTCGTCGCGCGACGACATCCACCCCGCGGTCGCGGCGAGGGACCGCGCCGCCCTCGAGCTCCTTTACGGCGCGGGCGTGCGTGTGAGCGAGCTCGTGGGGCTCGATCTCGGCGACATCGACTTTGGCTCGTCTCGCGCGCGGGTGCTCGGAAAGGGCAGAAAAGAGCGCATGGTGCCCTTCGGGGAGACCTGCCGCGACGCCCTCCGAGACTACCTCGCCGTTCGCGCCGAGCTCGCCCACCCGCGCACGCAGTTCCTCGATCCGCACGCGCTGCTCGTCTCGGTGCGCGGACGAAGAATCCCGGTCCGCGGGGTTCAGCTCTTCGTGCGCGCGTATGGCGCGCTCGGGGCAGGGCGCGCCGATTTGCACCCGCACGCGCTTCGGCATACGTGCGCGACCCACCTCCTCGACGGCGGCGCCGATCTTCGCGCGATCCAAGAGGTGCTCGGGCACGCTTCGCTCTCGACGACGCAGAAGTACACCCACGTGTCGGTCGAGCATCTGCTCGCGGTCTACGACAAGGCCCACCCGCTCGCGAAGGGCACGCTCCCCGCGTCGCGCGCCGTCGGCGAGGAGTAGAAGCAGGCGTAGGAGCGTTCGCCGTATCGGCGATGGCGCTCGGGGGCGTTCGCGGCGTTCGCCTGTCGCGCTCGGTCTGGCTCCTCGCGCGGCGTGGCTATTTTTGTGCCTCCGCGTGCGACAGGGAGGTGGTTTGCGCACTCGGGATCACGATCGCTGATGTAGAGTGCGCCGCGTGCTGCTTCGTGTCGCACGACGCTCGATGTTGACCACCGGAGGTGCCGCGCTCGGCGCCATCGTGGTCGCGACGCTGGAAGCGCGCCGAACCGCGGCGATGGACCCCGCGCTCCCCCCGCTCGGCTCGGTCGTGCTCGTGGACGTGGGACTGCTCCTTCCCGTCACGATGGCGATCGGGCTCGCTGCGCTCGCGGCGTCGCTCTTTTTCGAGCCGCACGAGCCGCTCTCTCCCGCGGAGCATCGCGAGGTCATCGCCCGCGCGCCGGTCCTCGAGCGCTCGCGCACGGCCGCGATCGCGCCCCTCGTCGTGCTCGCCATTTTTGCCTTCGTGGTGGTCGCGGCGCACGTGGGCACGTCCACGTTGGCGCAAGGAAAGCCTGCCGAAGCGGGGGTCGTGCTCGGCACGTTCACCCTCGGGATCGTGATCGCCCTCGGCACCGCGGTGCTCACCCTCGCGCCTCCGCTCCGCCGCGCGCTCGCCTACGGCGCGAGCAAGGTCCCGTGGCTCGTCGATCCGGTCGCGACCACGGTCCTCGCGCTCGTCCCGGTCCTCGCGCTTTTCGCCTACGGCATCGCCGCGGGCGACACGAGCGGCGTCGGCGCGGGCCCGTTCGCGGTGCTCGGTGTGCTCAAGCGCGCCGAGCTCGACCTCTCGCCGATCGGCTACGCCCTCGTTGTCGTGGTGTTCGCGTACTCCCTGCCGGTCGCGTTTCGCAGGGGAAAGAGCCTAGGCCCCGCGTCGGTCGCGCTCTTTTTCGTGCTCGCGAGCGTCGCCGTCACGGTGCGCGAGGCGCAGCACTTGAACCACGAGGTGGAGCTCGGACGGGCCCTCGCCCGCTACGCGCCGCTCGGGAAAATAGGCCTCGCGGTGCTACGCGCGGCGACCGATCGCGACAAGGACGGGGCCTCGCCGCTCTACGGCGGGGGGGACTGCGACGACCACGACAAGGCGCGCTATCCCGAGGCGGTCGACGTCCCCGGCAACGGAATCGACGAGGACTGTTCGGGCGCCGACACCCCCGCGCCGAAGGCCAAAGAGCCGGTCGTGGCGCCCGTCGCCGCCAAAAAGAAGCGCCGCATGAACGTGGTGCTCGTCACGGTCGACACCCTCCGCATCGACCTCGGCTTCATGGGGTACGCGAAGCCGGTGAGCCCCAACATGGACAAGCTCGCCCAAAAATCCGTCGTGTTCGACCGCGCGTACGCGATGGCGTCCTACACCGGGAAGAGCCTCGGCCCGCTTCACATCGGCAAATACCCGAGCGAGACGTTGCGCGATGGCGGCCACTTCAACGTATACTCCCCGAAGAACGTGATGCTCGCCGAGCGCGCGAAGGACGCCGGTTACGCCACCCTCGGCGCGATGTCGCACTTCTACTTCCGTCCCTCCTCGGGCCTCTCGCAGGGCTTCGATCGCTGGGATTTGTCAGCGATTCCGCCCGGCCTCGCCGACAACGACAACTCGGTCTCGAGCGAAGGTCTCTCGAACGTCATCCTGAAGATGCTCGAGGATCCGCGCGGCGAGAACATGAAAGACACGAAGGACGCCGGCGCCGTCGCAGCCCCGGAGGCCATCGTCGAGGCCGGCCTCGCCGAAGCGGGAGCGCCGAACGCGAAGCCCTTTTTTGCCTGGTTTCACTACTTCGATCCGCACGCGCAGTACGCTCCCCATCCCGACGCGCCGAACTTCGGCGAGGGCGAGAAGGGCCCCGCCGCGTGGGTGCACGCGCAGTACGACGCGGAGGTGTGGTTCACCGACAAGCACCTCGGTCGCGTGCTCGCCGCGATCGAAGCGTCGCCGTGGGCGAACGACACCGCGATCGTGCTCACCGCCGACCACGGCGAGGCCCTCGGGGATCACGGAATGAGCTGGCACGGGTCGGAGATCTGGGAGTCGCTCGTGCGCGTCCCGCTCGTGATCTACGTGCCCGGCGTCGCTCCGCGCCACGTCGCGCTCAAGCGCTCCCACATCGACTTGGTGCCCACGTTGCTCGAGCTCATGGGCATCGAGGCGGGCGAGGGCGAGCTCTCCGGCGAGTCGCTCATGCCGGACATCGAAGGCGCCGCGCCCCCGGTCGAGCGCGACGTCTACATCGACATGCCGATAGGTCCCTTCAACGGCACCCGCCGCGCGCTCATCAGCGGGCCCACGCCGGGCATGAAGCTCCTGAACCTCGGCGGCTCGCAGTACCAGCTCTTCGATCTTTCGACCGATCCGACCGAGCTCAAAGATCTCGCCCGCGACAAGGAAAAGCTCGAGCCGATGAAGGCAGCGATGCAAGCCTTCCGCGCCCGGTTGAAGGAGATCGAGGTCAAGCCCGCGGAGTGATCCCGCCTGGGCCTCGGCGCTGCGTGCGTGAGCGCGCGACGTCGCGTTTGCGGCTCGGACGAGCGACGGGAAGCACGAAACGAGGCCCGAAAGCGTCGCTACACGCGCGGAGCCCCGGCTGACGAGCCGAAACGCGTGTGGAGCGCGCCGAGGCCCCGTGGGATCGCTCGATAGCCGGACCGCGGACACTGCGAAGGTGGAGCGGCGTCCTCTTCGCGCCCCGACTCTCACAACGCTGCGGTACCCGAGCGCCCGAACCTCCGCTAGAAATAGGAATCGATGTCGATTTTGCTCGCGTGGTACCTGGATCTGAAGAGCCCGAGCGACGCTCAGTTCGGGACCGCGCGTCCGCAAGAGTGCGCCAAGGCCGACGGCACGAGCGGCACCAACGCCTGGGAGCGCGCCAAATCGCCCGAGCTCCGCAGCTACTGCGACAAGCTCGCGAGCGCCACGTCGCAGCTCGTCGGAACCGGCGCGGTCTCGTCGGAGGTGCTCACCCTCGCCGACGAAGCCGCCAAAGCGCGCCCCGAGAAGGCCGCGCCATACGTGCTCCGTGGGCGCGCCCTCGCGCGGCTCGGTCGCCACGCCGAGGCGCTCGCCGCGTTCGAAGAGGCGAAAAAACGCGACGAACGCGCGCTCGAAGAGCCCCGTGCACTCTACACGTATGCCCACGGGCTCGCGCGCGCGGGCCGTCACGGGGAGGCGCTCCCGGCGTACCGCGCGCTCTTGCCACGCGCGTCGGTCCTCGATCTCCAAGAGCGCTCTGCGGCCTACGCCGAGACGGGCCTCTTGCTCCTCGCCCTCGGCCCCACCGGCATCGACGACGCGCTCGCGGTGCTCCGCCAAGCGCGACGCGAGGCTCACGAGGCGTTGCAAGTGCTCGGCGTGCTCGCCCTCGGCCTCGCCCTCGACCGCGCCGGGGAGCACGAACAAGCGCGCGCGCTCCTCGCCGAGCGCGGCTCGAAGGAGCCAAAGAAGCTCGAGATTGCGCTCTCGGACGCGCGCGTGAAGGAGGCCCTCGCCGCCGGCCCCGATCCGGGCGAGCTGCACGCGCTGCTCGGCGCGCTCTACGAGGACGCCGATTCGGCGAGGGCGGTCGAGGCCTACAAGGCGTACCTGGAGAAGAGCCCGAAAAAACCGTGGGAGGCCCACGCCAAGAAGCGGATCGAGGCGCTCGCGGGCAAACGAGGCCCCGCGAAACCTTCTGCTACGGCGAAGCCCAAATGAGGCTCCGCGCGACGCTCGCGGCCGTGTTGCTCGCGTCCGTCGCGTCGGTCTCGTCCGTCTCGCGTGCGCGCGCCGACACCCCGCCGTCGCTGTGGGAGAGCGCGAAGAGCCCCGGCGCGCGCGACCGCTACGGCCTCCACGTCCAGGCGCAGCGGGTGCTTGAGTTGGTTCGAGGTCCGCACGAAGCCCGAATCGCGCTCCAAAGGTTCGGGCAGCTCGATCACCTGCGCGCGATCCTCGAGGAGAACGGCGCCGAGACGAGCCCCGACGTGCGTCTCCGCTTCGATCTCGGCGAGACTTACGAAGAGCTCGAGCTCCACCAAGACGCCATCCGCGTGCTCGCTCCCGCGATCGCCGCTCACGAAGACGACCCCGCCGCACTCCCTGCGATGCCATCACTCGCGGGCGCGTACGCCAAGCTCAACCGGCGCAAAGAAGAGCGCGACGTCTACGTCATGTACCTACGCCACCTTGACGATCGCCAAGTCAAGGATGCGACCGACCCAAGCCGTCGCGCGCAGATGCTCGGGAACCTGGCCGAGTCCGAGATGGGCCTCTTGAACATGAAGGGCGCGATCGCGGGCTACGAGGAGGTCATCACGCTCGTCGGCCAGCTCCCATCCATACCGAGCGCCCACGCGTCGCTCGCGCTCGCCGAGTGGGGCCTCGCCGTCGCCCTCGACCGCTCCGGCGACCCGACCCGCGCGAAGGCGGAGGCACGAAAGGCGATCTCGGTCGATCCGGGGATGCGGATCCTCAACTCGGAGAACGTGTTCTTCGTGCCCGGATACGAGCGCCTTTGGTACATCGCGCTCGGCGCGGCGGCCGCGGCAGAGACGGCAGACACCCTGAAGGACGCGGTCGAGCTCCGTCAGGTCACCGAGACATGCTTCCTCAAATACGCGTCGGTGGCGCCGAGCGACGATCCGTGGGTCGGCCTCGCGAAGGTGCGCCTCGCGGAGGCCGAGAAGCTCCGAAAAGCCGCAGAAAAGAAGCTCGCGAGCGCGCCGAAGAAGCCCGCCATTCCAGACCCGGACAAGGTCGTCAACTTTTGACGAGGCCGACCACGCGCGCCCCCCTCGTGCTCCACGATCCCGTGCATGCTGCACGCGTTCGCCGCGTGCTCGACGCCGTCCGCGCGACCTGCGACGTAACGGCGCGCCGCGACGCCGATCCCGTGTCGTTCGTGCACGCGTTCGCGACGCGCGAAGATCGTGAGCTCGCGGGCCTCCTCGCCGCGTGCCTCGCGTTCGGCAACGTGACGACGATCCGCAACAAGCTCGCCGACATCCGCGCGCGCCTCGGGCCCAGCCTCACGCGCGCCGCGGCCAGCCTCCCGGGCCTCCAAAAGAAGCTCGCCGGCTTCGTCCACCGCGTGTTTCGCGCCGACGACGTCGCGCGTCTCCTCCACGGCGCGCGCCGCTGCCAAGACCTCCACGGCAGCCTCGAGGCCACGTTCCGCGCCGGTTATCCCGCAGGTCGCGCCGCCACCGCGGACGACACCTGGGAAGCCCTCGCGTGCTTCGTGGACGCGATCCGGCGCGAAGGTCCGCTCCCGCGCACCAGCCCCCACGGCTTCCGCGGGCCTGCCCATTTGCTCCCCGACGTGCGAAGCGGGGCAGGGGCGAAGCGCTTGTTCCTGTTTCTCCGCTGGATGGCTCGGCCCGCCGACGGGGTCGATCTCGGGGTGTGGTCGCTCTCTCCGAGCCTGCTCTTTTGCCCCGTCGATACGCACATTCTGAAGCTCGGGAGGAACCTCGGGCTCACCCTCCGCGCCGACGGCGGGGCAACGACGGTGCGCGAGATCACGGCGGGCCTCGCTCTGTTCGACCCTGCCGATCCGGTAAAATACGACTTTTCGCTCTGCCACCTCGGGATGGCGACGCGTTGCCGCGAGGCCTACGAGCCCACGGTTTGTGATGGCTGTCCGGCGCGCTCGGCGTGCCGTCACGCGCCTTCGGACGGGGACACGAGCCTCTCTAAGAAGAAGCGGGCCCCCACCAACACGCCCGTTCGCCCGGAGCCGCGCGCCCGGAACGCACCCTTTGCGCGCTAAACGCCACAAACGCCGCGGATTGCGCCACGCGCCGAATCATCGCGGAGATGATCGCGAAATCGCAGCTCAATCGATGGACTTCCGAACGCAAACCATGCGAGCCTGAGGCTTCACGCGATCGACCATGGCCGAGACAAAAAAAGAGTTTTCGCTCGATGCACTCCGGACGGATGGGTGGTTCGAGCGCATCGGCGAGGGGATCGGAAGCTTCCACGCGTTGTGCGAGATCGTGGGCGAGCGCTTCCTCGCGTTCTCGATCATCGTCGGCGCGCGCATCACGGCTCTCACCGTCGATCGCCGGAGCCCCGACCAAACGCTGGTCGATTTTGTCGTAGGCGGCGCCGATGCACAGGGCGACCTCGAGCCGCAGCGGCTCACCCTCGCCGATTTCCGTCGTCGCCTCGTCGGCGCGCTCCTCGTCGAGGAAGAGCGCCGCGCCACGCTCCCCGAGCGCGAGACCGACGTCGAAGCGATCCAGCTCTTCATCGGCGTGCGCTACCTCCTCCTCGCGCCGCTCTACGGTTATTCGCTCCAGAAGCTCACGCTGAAGGGCGCCGTCGCCGAGCTCACCGTCTCTCACGACGGCGACGAGGAGCACCACGAGGTCGACGCCTTCCGCGCCAAGGTGCGAAGCGCGGTCCGCGAGGAGCTCGATCGGGTCGCCACTGGCTCTCGCAACGCGATCGATCTCTCCAAAGTGGCCGACGCGGAGACCGCCGCGGCCAAGGGCGAGTGGCCCAAAGTCGTTGCGATTCTGGGTACTTGGCCCGCGCCGCTCGCCATCTTTTTGCGCACGCCGGAGGGCCAAATGCTCGCCCCCGAAGCCCGCGCGATCATCGCGAAGGGGCTCGGTCTTTTGGGCTCGGCGTGTGTTCACCTCGGTGAGCTCGAGCAGGCCGAAGAGGTCTTCCGGATCGGCATCCAGTATGCGCAAGAGGGCATCGCCGCGGCCGACTTGTTCCGTCGTCTGGGCGAGGCGCTCCTCGTCAGCGAGCGCCCGGGCGAGGCCATTGGGCCCCTCCGTCGCGCGATCGCGTTCGGAGGCCGTCCCGAAGAGGTCATGCCGCCCCTCGCGAGAGCCTTTGCGAAGCGTGGTCGTTATGTCGCGTCGTACGCCTGCTTGAAGGACGCGCTGGCCGCCGGCGTCCCCGAGAAAGAGCTCGCCGACGACATCCGTACGGTCGAACAAAAGCTCGGCCCCCCGCTCACCGCCTGGAAAGCCCGCCTGATCTGAGGGGCGTTTTTCGCCGATAGCTTCGCCTGGCCGGCGTCCCTCGTCAGGGACTTCCAAGGGTCGTCGGGCGTGCTCACCGACAGGAGTCGGTTCCGCGCGACCCTCCTTGGCCAGGCTCGCTCTCGACGAAAACCGTCCCCTCAGATCCTGTGCCGTCGAGACGCTCGGGGCCTCTTGGTTTTTGCTCGAGAGGGCGCGCGGCGCTTCGCTCGCGCCGTTGCGTGGCCCGTGGCTCGCCGGATGCTCGCGCTGCTCGTGGGGACACGTGGCGGTTAGTCGCGGGGGGCTCGTCGCTCTCGGCACGTGGCGGGTGATCGCGTGGCTCGTGGACTCTCGCTCGTGGGCGACACGCGACCGCGTCGAGATGACGTCAGGAGCTGACCTCGAACGACGAAGCTCGAAGCGGTGATGGCCTGGAAATTCAGCCGTCTGCGCCGCCAAGCGAAGGCTTCGAATGGCGACCCGCCAGGAAGCAGATCCAACACAAATTGCGCTGGTCCCGAGCTCTCTTTTTTTTCCTCTCCTTCCTCCATCTTCTCTTCTCTCTTCTCTCGCTCTCTGTCCTCTTTCCCACGTCTCGAGGACTTCGTGGGTGGGGCCGTGGGTCGGCGCGGTTTTGGGGCGCTGGTGGGAGGTGCCCGCTGTTTGAGTGCGCCGTTCTCGCGCGGTCCCGAGCGAGCGGACGTCGACGTCTCGTCGAAGCGTCTCGGCCATCGCGCGGAACGGCGACGAGTTCGGGAGGGGCCCGCCAGCGCCCC
>JAAFHV010000267.1 GCA_013297655.1 Myxococcales bacterium
CCGCATGTGGCTCGTCGGCGGCGGGCTCCACGACGACGCGATCGGCGGGCGCCCCGACCGCGAGTACACGAACGACGTGTGGTCCACCAAAGACGGCGCGAGCTGGTCGCCCACCCCCGAGGAGCCTCCCTTTTCGCCTCGGTTTTGGCACAACGTGAAGGTGTTCGACGACCGCATCTGGGTCATCAACGGCTACGACGGCAGCGATAACCTCGCCGACGTTTGGTACACGGCGGACGGTCGAAATTGGTACTCGGCACACCCTCCCCCCGCGTTCGTCGGGCGCCACGCCGGCACCGCGTGGGTCCACGACGATGCCCTTTTTGTCGGCTCCGGGAACGCCATCTTCGAGAAGTGGCACTCCGACGTTTGGAAGCTGAAGCGCGCGCCGTAGCTTGACTGCGCGCGCATTTTTGCGGATGAGGAAACGGCCCTCGAACGCGGGCACCGACGGGACCGTCTCGTCGTCGATGCGCGCGAGGTAGAAGCTGCCTTGGCCTTCTCCCCGCGTGCAATCACCTCGAAGCAGGAGGTCCCGTCGAGATCGAACAACCCGGCACGAAGGTTGATGAAGCGAACCGAGCGCTGAGCTTCCGAGCCATGTTTCCGGGACGACTCGTGGTCCGCGCGCCGCAACGCCGCTGTGGTCATCGACCCGCCCGCCCCTCAGCGCGCAAACAACAGTTCCTGCACGGAGGTGACCGTCAACGCGAGGCGAAGCCACCGCTCAGCGGCGGCGAGGTCGGTGCACGCGATGATGTGTTCACGCTCGCTCGGCGAGGGGGCGAGCCCGCGCGCATCGAGGATCGCAAGCACGGACCGCGTGACGCCCTCGACTCGTCCCTCGACCCGCCCCTCCGCGAGCCCCTCGGCTTTGGCCTGCGAGATGACCCCCGCTGGTCTTGCTCGGCCATCTTGGTTCGTTCGTACGTGTCCCACTCTTCGGGAGAAAACGCGGTCGCCCTTGCGACATCGAGCGCCTCCCGGAACGGCGCGGCGGAGAGCGCGACGGGGACGACGTCGAGGCCTTTCGCCTCGCGGAAAAAGTACGCCCACTTGTCGACGAGGGACTCGGGCGCGTCGCCGGCGGTGTATTTGGGGAGCTCGAGGAAGACGTACTGCACCTGCCCGAGCCCACGCTCCCCGAGGTGCGCGTGCGCGGTGGCGACGAGGAAGTCGAGCGCCCGCACGAAAGCTCGCCAAGTACGGCGGGCGCCACGGTCGCCTCGATGCGGTGTCACGTACTCGGTACCGATCCGCCTCCGGCGCGCGTGCACGACGGAGACGAGCCCGGTGGGTTGCACGTGGCGAGTGTCGTAAAGGAACATGCGCGCTCCTCGTTCGCACCCGGATCCTCGAGCGGGTCCGAATAGAGCGCGCGCCACCGCGGCCCGAGCACGGCCAGGATGCGTTCGAGATCGGTCGTGTCGCGGCGAAGCTCGACGAGCGACACGAGAGAAAACACGAGAGAAAACACGAGAGGATTCGCGCGATCATGCGAATCGAGTCGTCGCGCCGCGGAGAGCGGCCCAGCTCGCGCACGTTCCACGTCGCGGCACGATTGATTGCCCTCGCGTGGCGCGCGCCACGTTGGCGGCCCGTAGGCGTGCCGTGAGCTCACGCTCCCCCTTGGTCATGGGCTGCTACCTCGGGCGGCGCTGTACGGGAGGCCGCTCTCGCTCCGTGCGTCGAAAGACGGCCTCATCATCGTTCGCCTTCGGAGGTGAATACTCGCGACGCGATGAGCGTCCCGGAGGGGCGTAAATCCTCGATACTTCGTATCAAATCGAGCGAGCCTCTAACGGCCAGCTAAGCCACGTCCGGAGTAGTGCGCAGAAAAATCAATCGGGCCCATCATTTTGTTCTGGCGTATCCAAAGTTCAAATACGAGCGTTGCCGTACTTCGTAGACGGGTGGTCCGAAGTCTCGTGGGGGCGGGCGAGAATGACCCGCGCCAATCGCAAGACGACTGGAGTCTTATCGATGGCTGCAAAGAAGACCGTGAAGAGCGAGGCTCGGTCCGACAACGACGTAGGTGAGGTCGACGATACGAGCGCCGATCTCGTCATGGACCCGCGTGTGGAGGTCTCCATCGCTACGCTGGAGCGTTGCC
The DNA here is from genome assembly GCA_013297655.1 of Myxococcales bacterium. GTDB lineage: Bacteria > Myxococcota_A > Polyangia > Polyangiales > Polyangiaceae > JAAFHV01. The sequence continues at coordinate 2,114 of JAAFHV010000267.1, forward strand.
CCCAGCGAGTCACCAAGTTCCTCGCCGCGATCGCGGCGTCGCGCGAGATTCGTGCGCTCATGGCCGTTCGCGGCTGGAACGAAACGAGGCTCGCGGAGGGGCGGTCCCTCCTGATGGACATCCTCGCGCCCGCACCATCTGCGGAGCAACTGCGCGTGCAAAGCGCCGGCACCGACTCGGACCAGAAAGTGGTCGAGGCGCAAAAGAGCTTGAACGCGCTCGACGAAGGCCACTTCGAGATCGCCCAGACCGCTCTCCTCTATAACTTCCCCGATCGCCCAGACCGCTCTCCTCTATAACTTCCCCGCTCAGTACGACTTCGTCTTTCACAAGCTCGAAGCCACCACGGATGATGCGAAGGCCGTTACGGGCTGGCGCACGTTCCTCACCCGAGTCGCTATCATGCGCAGCGGCGAGGGCCGCGAGGACTCCAAAAAGTCCGACAAGGCCGCGCTCGAGCTCCTCGCCGAACGTGGATTGCACAAGGAAGAGCTCGACCGCATCGAGGCGCTGGTCCGCATCGCGGAGGGCGTTGGTGCCAATGATTCGCCCCTCGACACGGAGACCGAGCAGAATCGAATCAACCGCTTGAAGAAGCTGTGGGGCTGGTTCGCGCAGTGGGCGTCCGTCGCCCGCGTTCAGGTCAAGGGCCGCGGGCATCGCATCCGCCTCGGCCTCGCACAGCGCCGGTCGCGAAAGGGCGCCGCTCCCGCGGTCGAGGAGGTGGTCGAAGACGATCCGGTTCAGCCCACCGACTGACGTCTCACAAGCTTCCAACGAACCGAAGACCCGCGAGCGTGCTCGCGGGTCTTTGTGTTTGCGTTAGCTCGAATCCGAACGATACTTCTCGACCTTGCGGTAGAGCGTGGAGCGGTCGAGCCCCAGTATCTTCGCCGCTTCGGACTTGCTGCCACCCACGATCTCCATCACCTTCGCGATGTAGCGACGCTCGACCTCCTCTAGGCTGCATAGCTCCGTCGGATCGGTGCCGCTTACGAGAATGTCGGCGGGGGCGTGATCGTTGATTCGCTTCGGAAGATCATCGGCGACGACCAAGTCCCCTCTCGCGAGAGCAACGGCCCGTTCGATCGCGTTTTGAAGCTCTCGCACGTTGCCGGGCCACGGGTAGGCGAGGAGCCGCCGCTCGACGTCGTCCGTCATCCCCATGAGCGCCTTTCCGTGTCGCTCGGCGAACTTTCGAACGAACACCTTCGCCAGTAGAAGCACGTCGTCGCCGCGGGCGCGTAGCGGAGGGAGCTCGACGTGCACGACATTGATTCGGAACAAGAGGTCCTCTCGGAACGTTCCCTCCGCTGCTCGACTCTCGATGTCGCGGTTCGTCGCGGTCACGATCCTCGCGTCGAACGCGACCTCGTGGTTCGCCCCAACCGGACGCACCTTCCGGTCTTCGAGCGCGCGCAGCAGCTTCGCCTGCGTAGTGAGAGGCATCTCCCCGATTTCGTCGAGGAAGAGCGTGCCCCCCGTCGCTTCGAGGAAGAGGCCCTTCTTCGTGGTCTTCGCGTCGGTGAAGGCGCCCTTTGCGTGCCCAAAGAGCTCGCTCTCGAGGAGCGCGTCCGGCAGCGCGGCGCAGTTGACCGCGACGAACGGGCCCTTCGCGCGTGGGCTCGCGTCGTGGAGCGCGCGCGCGACCAACTCCTTGCCGGTCCCGCTCTCTCCGGTGACGAGCACGGTCGCGCCGGTGGCCGCGACGCGGCCGACCACCTCGAGCACCTCCCCCATCGCGTCGCTTCGACCCAAAATCCCTCGCGCGCCGGACTGGCCGTCGATGCGCGAGCGAAGAGAGCGAACTTCGCGAGAGAGGGCGCGGTGGTCGAGGGCACGTCGGAGGCTGAGGTCGAGGTGGGCAGGGGAGAACGGCTTCGTGACGAAGTCGAACGCGCCGGCCCGCAGCGTCTCGACCGCCGCTTCCATCGTGCCGAATCCTGTCATGACGATGACTGGCACCGCGGGGCACGCAGCGCGAATCCGCTCGCAAAGGTCGATCCCCGATCGCGCGCCGATGCGCAAATCGGAGAGGACGACGCCGAAGTCCTCGCTCGTGGCGCGGCCTAACGCGATGTCCGGCGAGGTGGTGGTGGTGACCGAGTATCCGCGCTTCGACAGCGTGCGCTCCAGCTCGACGAGAATGTCTTCATCGTCGTCCACGACGAGAATGGTTGGGCTCATGGTGCTCGGAGGGGAAGAAAGACCGAGAAAGTCGAGCCGCGCTCGGGCTCGCTCGTCGCCGTGAGCCATCCCCCGTGCTCTTCCGCGATCCCCGTCGCGACGGTGAGGCCGAGGCCCGTCCCGCGTCCCTCCGCTTTCGTCGTGTAAAACGGTTCGAAGATACGTTCGAGCCCTTCGGGAGAAAGCCCGTGGCCCTGATCGATCACGTCGATTCGTGCTGCCTCTACGGCGCTCGTGGACCCGGGTCGAACGGCCCACTCGGCGCGGTCGAGGCGCATGGTGACCGACGAGCCGGGCGCAGAAGCGGCGACCGCGTTCATCACGAGGTTCGTGATCATCTGTTCGAGTCGGAGGCGGTCGGCGACGAGTGTGGTGGCGCGTCGGCATTCCGTCTCGAGGACCACCCCCTGCTTCTTGGCGAGCGGGCCGAGCAAGCGCTCGACCTCCGCGAGGAGCGGCTCGAGCGAGACGTCGGCGCGATGCGATTCGCCGTCGCGCGAGAAATCAAGGAGTTGGCGCACCGTTCGGCTCATCTTCGCGACCTGCGCGAGGATCACCCGTACGGCGTCGGCGCGATCCGTCTCGGTGGACGAGGTGTCGAGGAGGCTCTCGGCGCGAAGGAGGACGACGTTGAAGGGCGTCCCGAGCTCGTGCGCCACCGCCGAAGCGAGCGTGCCCACCGTGCGGAGACGATCGAGGTGCCGAAGCTGCTCGAGGGTCTCCACGTGCGCCGTCGCTTCGTCGGCGAGACGGATGCGGGCGAGGTCGAGCTTGTCACACATCACGTTGAGCTCGCGCTTGAGGAGCCCGATCTCGTCTGACCGGTCCTCGGGGAGGCGCCCGGTGAAATCCTCGCTCGCGATGCGTCGTGCTTGTGCCACGACCCGACCGAGCGGCGCGCCGATGAGAAGGTGGCCGAGGACGAGCGCGAGCGCGCCGGCGACGAGTCCGAGGACGAGCGCGAAACCTATCTCTTCCGTCAGCGCGGCGCGAAGCACGGCCGCCCGCGTCGGCAGCCCGTGCGTGACCTCGAGCACGCCGACAACGCGCTCGCCGGCACGCACGGCACGGACTTGGTGGAGCAGCCGGAGCTCCTTTTGCTCTTCGATCGTCGAGGAGAACTCCCTCGCTTCGGACCCGGGGACGAACCTGGCTTCGAGCGACGGGCTCCTGGCGCTGGCAGCATCGACGAGCGTCGCCGCGTCTTTGAGGCTGCCGTGTTTTGCCGCCAGCACGATGCTCGCTTCGAGCACGTCGCCGAACGCGACCATGTCTTGCCCGATCCGACCCTCGGCGCGCCTCACCTCGCGTTTGGCAGCGAACCAGCTCGCAAGGAGCAGACCTGCGCATGCGAGGACGAAGAACAGTGCTGCGAAGCGAGAAACGACTCTCATGCGCTCCCTCAGGATGAATCATGTTGATGCTGTCCCACGTGCGGTTGCAGATGCAAACTGGCGTTCTAGCGGCGCGCGGGCCAAGCACCGGAACGTGCGGCCCGGGCGACCGAACGCGACGCCGCGGAGCATCACAGCGTGATACCGACCTCGAACACGGCCCCCATTTTGTTGATTCCGAACTCCTTGCCACTGGTCGGAATCTTGTGACCAAGCACGAAAATCAGCTCGGTGTTTGGTCGCCATGCCACTCCGTAAATGAAGTTACCGAGGTCGTGCCGCCCGGAGAACCATTCCGCCACGAGCTCGAGATGCGCCGAGCCAATCCGGATTGGCTGCTCGATCGCCAACATGGCTGCGGTCGCGCGGACGTCGGTGAGCTGCTGGTCGGAGTGGCTCAACCCCACGGTGAGCCGGGGGCCGTGGTGCGGAACGCGTATGCTGACGTGGGAGTAAGCCCAGATACCCACCCCACGCTGACTGAGGGAGAAGAGCGCCATCATGCCAAAAGTGATCTTGGGCTCCCAGGCGTTGCTTCCGCGCGGGAAGAGCGGGATAACAGACTTGAACCCGTTCGCGACCGTCACATTTTGGGTGTACGGAGCGCCGAAGTTGTAAAGCGACAGGGCGAGCTCCGTATAACCATCGAGGCCAAAACAGAAGAATGTCGTGCTGTTGTAATAGGGTTTGGCGCCGACGGGGCGAAACTGCGACTCCACCATCCCGAACAGCTTTCGCTCGGGGGTGATGTCGGCCGACGGCAAGGAGACGATTGCCTGCTGGGCGCGAGCACTTCGACTCGCGACGAGCGCGGCGGAGACCACGCCGACGAACGCCAGCGTCGTTCGAGGGCAACGAACAACGGTCAACGAAGCCTCGCGGTCGCTGCTCGGTAGAGCACGAGCGCGCGCTGGCACTCGGCCATGGCGTCGACCTCACGAACGCGCGCGTCGAACGTCGCTTGCTCTCGGAGATTTACCACCAGGAGCGTCGTGTCACCCGCAGCGAACCGCGCCCACTCTGCCCGCTCGAGGTCCTCCGAGACGCTCACTTCGTTTCGGGCCACCGCGAGGCGCGCGCGCGCAAGATCGATCGCGCTCGTCGCGTCGCGAACGTCGGCGCTGATGCGGTCGCGCGCCCCGCGCTCTTGCTCGACGATCTTGGAGAGCGCTGCTTCGGCCGCGACGGCGCGCCCGCGAGCGGCGCGATTCTGCAGCGGGATGTCGAGGAAGACTGCGGCCTCGAGCTCTACCGGCCGCCGCGACGCGAGCCCGTTTCCAAAGTCTTTCGAGACGACGACCTGGAAGTCGAGCGCGGGGAGGCGCTGGTTCTTCGCCAGCGTGACCTCGACCTTCGCTTGCGCTTTTTGCAAGGCGAGCCGCTCGAGATCAGGTCGTCCCGCGTAGGCCGCGGAGATGGCCGCGTCGAACGTCTCCGCGGGCCAGCTCGTAGGTGCATCGAGCACGGGGACCTTGGCAGGTCCTGGAACGATCGGAATGCCGCTCGCCGAGCGAAAGAACTGCGACAGCTCGATCGACGATTGTTGGAATGCGCGGTCTTGCGCCACTTTTTGCGACTGGCGCTGGAGGATCGCGCGCGCATTTTCTTGCCGTTCGATCGGCGGCAGGTCCCCGTGCTCGACGCGCTTGGCGATTTGTTCGTCGCGCCGGAGCGCGACCTCGAGAAGGGCGTCGGCGATCTTCGTGCGCGCGCCGGCCGCTACCCACTCCCAATATCTGAGCGCGCCCGTTCGCTTGGTGTCGAGGAGGGCTGCGCCGATGCCGGCGTCGGCGCCCCGCTGACCGATGTCGGCGCGCTCGATGTTCGCGCGCCGGCGGTCGATCGACCCGTTCCGGAGCGCCGGTACCACGAGCCCGACCCGTGCTTCTCCGAGCTCGTTGGTGAGCAGCTTACCGTCGTAGTCGGCCACGTCCCCTCGGCCCAGACGGTAACCCGCGAACACCGTGCTGCCCCAGACGGGCGTAGGTTGCTCGAGCACGGAGTCGACGCGGAAGCTTCGGTAGTACCCGGCCGGGGTGCCTGCCGCCCGTGTGCGAAAGGCGGTATCGAACCCGCCCGCGGCGGCTTGCACCTCCCCCCTTGCCGCGTCCCCATCGCGTCGGCTCGCCGCCACGCTGGGGTGGGTTCGCTCGATCGAGTCGAGCACGTCGGGGAGGGCGACCGGTCGTTCGACGGGAACCTCGCTCTCCGCCCGGACGACCCTCGGCGCTACGAGCGCGCTGGCGATGAGGAGCAGGCACGCGGCACGTCTCATTTGGCTTTTCCTTCGTTCGTCGTGGTCTTCGGCGGCGCGTCGAGAGAAGCTGGGAAGCCGTTCAACTGACGCCAAATTTCATACGCAAGGCTCACGCGGCCGAGGATCACGAAACCCTGCGCGCGCACGCCCTGACGCAAGTAGCGCGACTCCGGCCATTGCTCGCCCGGTCCTGGCCGAACGACGACGCGGAACTTGCCCTTGCCGTCGTCGCTCGCGTCGACCAGCACGACCTCGCCCCCGAACGTGCCGACCGCAACCTGCGGCCAGCCCGAGAACTGCACCGCAGGCCACCCCTCGAACTGGAGGCGCACTTTCCGCCCGTCGGTCACGAGCGGGAGATCGTTCCCGTCGACCAGGAGCTCGACCGCGCGGTCTTCGGAGTCCGGAACCAACACGGCGATGGGATCGCCTGCCTTCACCATCTCGGTTCCCTGCGCCACGAGGAGGTGCAACACGGTGCCGTCGCGAGGCGCGACGATGCGCTGCGACGCCTGCCGCGAGAGCCGCGTGTCGATGCGCGTAAGCTCGGCTTGTGCGTTCGCGACCTCGGCCATCGCGTTCGCGCGCGATGCCTCGGCGTCTCGGATTTGCGCGCTCGCGTCGGACTGGAACTTTCCCTGGTCCGACTTGAATGCGAGCTCCTCGCTGCGCGCCGCGCTCGACGCGGCCTTCGCGCGCTCGACGTCGGTCTTCGTGCGGAGCATCTCGAGCTCGGCCAGCTCTACCGCGCGCTGCGACGTGAGGCCGTCTTTCGCGAGCGTGGTCTGACGGTCCAGGTTCAGCTTGGCGGTGCGCTCCGCCCCCACCGCGGCGTCGAGCGCGCGCTCGGCGGAGACCACCCGATCGCGCGCCATGCCGGCGCGCGAGCCTGCGGCGGAGAAGCCGACCGTGCGGGAGGTCTCGAGCGACGCGATGCGATCCTCGAACGAGCGCACACGCGACCGGGCCGCGAGCAGTCGATCTTCCACCGCCGTGCGCTCGAGGCGCATCCGCGCCACGATGTCCGGATCGTTGTCGGCGAGGATGGCGATCACGTCGCCTGCTTTGACCTTCGACCCTTCGCGAACGTCCCACGTGACGATGCGGCCGTCGATCGGGGCCTCGAGGTTTTGGCGCCGGTCGAGCGGAGCGAAGGCGATGACGCGACCGCGACCGAACGAGGACTGCTGCCAGGGAATGAAGAACAGAGAAACGAAGGCGACGACGAGCGTTACGAGGACGAGCCTGGCGGTGGTGCGTCCGCGAAGGCTCGGGCGAACGAGGTGGACGGCGCTTCGGGTCCCGGCGTCGAGCCCGAAGGAAGTTCGGTAAGGGCTCATGGCGCCTCTTGCGGGGGTTGAGAGGGAACGTGAAGCGCGCGATCGCAGAGCGCGGCGACCGAAGGCTGGTGCGTCGCGATGACCACCGTGGTCCTCGAGCGACGGCCGTCGAGCTCTTCGATGACCGCGTTCCGTACACGCGGAGAGAGCGCGTCGAGCGTGCCGTCGAGGAGGAGCAGACGTGGGCGCGCGGCGAGGGCGCGCGCGAGGGTGAGGCGTTGGGCTTCGTCGGCGGAGAGCGGAGCGCCGTGCGTCGTGAGGTGAGTGTGAAGGCCGGCTGGAAGACGCTCGAGGGCGTCGTCGAGCAAGACCGCGCGCAGGGCCCGCCGCGCTTCGGCGGCCGACATGTCACGCCCCGCGCGCACGTTGTCGAGGATGCTGCCGGCGAAAATCTCCGCGCCGCGGACGAGCTTCGCTTCGTCGCGGTAGGCCCCGAGCGAAAGGTCGATGAGCGGCACTCCGTCGATGCGAATCGAGGGGTCGTCGCCGAGACCGAAGGCGCGATCGAGCACCTCCGCGTCACCGCGCAAGCTTCGAATCACCGCGACGCGCTCTCCGGGCGCCGCACAGCACGAGCGGCCGTTCATGGTGCAGGAAAGGTCGAAGGCGCTCTCCCCGCTCGGCCCCGGACCGCGCTCTTCGTGCGTCTCGATTTCTTCGATGTGCCCGAGCTTGTCGAGCGCGGCGGCGAGGTCGTACGCCGTCTCCAGGTATTTCCCTAGCTTCGAGATCCCGGCCACCACCGTGTTGACCACGATCTCGGCCGCCACGAGCTGACCTAAGGTGAGCTTTTGCTGGATGACGAGGAAAGCTCCGAGACCGAGCACGGCTGCGCTCGCGAGCGTGTGGAGAGACAGCACCCCGATCGTCTGCCTTAGGACGACACGGAAATGTTTCCGTCGCGCTCCCACGTACGTGCGGAGGCGCTCGTCCAAGGTGTCGAGCGCGAAGCCTTCTGCCGAACGTGCACGGAAGGTCGTGCCGTGTCGCCCGAGCTCCTGGATCCAAGCGACGACGGCATACTTCGCCTTGGACTCCTTGATCGAGGTCGACACACCGCCAGAGCCGAGCCCGAAGATCACCACGAGCAGGCCCACGATAAGGAGCGCGTCGAAGGCGAGCAGCAAGGGGTGGTAGAACGCGAGCAGCGCGAGGCCCACCACGAGTTGGAGCGTGATCGCCAACCCATCGAGCAGGAGAGCAGCCGCTGCTTTCTGGACGGTGAGGATGTCGAAGAAACGATTGAGCTGCTCCGGCGGGTGCTCGCCGCCGAAGGCATCGGCCCGCGCACGAGCCGTGCGCCGGCCGATGCGTAGCGCGGCGTGCACGAAGAGCCGCTCCTGGAGCGCCTCGACGAGCCTCACCTGAACGATGCGCATCGCGGAGGAGAAAGAGAGCGCCGCGAGGAGCACCACCGTCATGACGACGACCGGCTGAAGGAGAGTGCCCATCGCGATCGAGCCAACGAGCGCCTGCGCAGTGACAGGGACCGCGAGCGCCGAGAGCCCGACGAGCACCCCATAGATCACGATGGTCCCGATCTCGGCGCGCTCGACGGACACGAGGGCCCGCAAGCGTTGCCACGGGGTCGCGTGGGCGTGCCCGTGGCTATGGCCGTCGTCGGAGACGGCGCCCGGCTCGCTCGGCTCGAACGAAAAGAAGGTGGCTTCGTCTGTGGCCTGTGAGAGCCCGAGTCGCTTGGCAGCCAAGTCGACTTCAAGGAGGCTCGCCTCACCTTCCATTCCCACGACCCTCGCTCGCTTCCCCTCGACGCCCTCGAACGTGAGGAACGCGTCCTCCCCGACCAGCGCGAAGAGCGGAGCATCGCTCGACGCGCTCGCGACAGCCTCGGCGACCGTGAGCGTGATCACGGTCACGCGTAGGCCGAGCGCTGACGACGCGCGGACGAGCCGCTGCCGGCTCGTGCCGGTCGCGTCGAGGAGAGCGTCACGAACGGCGGCGGGGTCGGCCGCGTGGTGCGCCGTGCTCGCAGCGCGCGCGATGAGCTGCTCGAGCCGAGCGGACGACACGGCGACCGGGAGAGGGAGAGGATTTCGCGCGCCGAGATTCTCGTCGCGGGCGGGGTAAGGGAGCGAGCCGAGCATGTTGGTCACCACGGGGCAGAGGCGCGGCCAACCAGCTTCTCGACGACCAACCGACTCAAGTCGCTCCGAGTGAAGGGCTTCGAGAGCACCGTCGCACCTAGGGTCGTCGCTTCGGCCTCCACTTGCGGTGCCGGGTAGGCCGTCATGAGGATCGCAGGCGTGTTGCGCTCGTTCTGCCGCAAGCGGCGGAGCGCTTCGAGGCCAGTCATCCCGGGCATCCGATTGTCGAGGAGGACGAGATCGACGCCGTCCATCGCGTGCTGTCCACCATCGATCGAGACGATCGCGTCGAGGAAAGCGCGCCCGGAAGAGGCGACACGGACGCGGTAGCCGTCGGTCTCGAGGGTGTCGGCGACCACGGTGCGCATCGCAGCGTCGTCGTCGGCGACGAGGATTCGGGCGCGGCCGAAGCGCATCGAGCGCACCGTGATGGGCTCGTCGTCTTCCGGAAGATCGTAGAAGGCATCGTTCGGGTTCATCGGATTCGTCCTTTCGCGCCTCGGCGCAGGCGAAACCGTTGCAGGCGTCGTGCCCGCCCGAAGGGAGGCAAAAACCCTAGTAAGACGC
>JAAFHV010000268.1 GCA_013297655.1 Myxococcales bacterium
AATTCAACCGCAGCAAGCCCCACGTGAACGTCGGAACCATTGGTCACATCGACCACGGCAAGACGACGCTCACGGCCTCGCTCGTGAAGGTTCAGTCGAAAAAGGGCCTCGCGAAGGTCATTTCGTACGCGGACATCGCGAAGGGCGGCACCGTCCGTGACGCGACGAAGACCGTGACGATCGCGGCCTCGCACGTGGAGTACGAGTCGGAGAAGCGCCACTACGCGCACGTCGACTGCCCCGGCCACGCCGACTACATCAAGAACATGATCACCGGCGCCGCGCAGATGGACGGCGCGATCCTGGTCGTCTCGGCGCTCGACTCGGTCATGCCGCAGACGCGCGAGCACGTTCTCCTCGCCAAGCAGGTCGGTCTCAACCATATCGTCGTCGCGCTCAACAAGTGCGATGCGGTGGAAGACGCCGAGATGCTCGACCTCGTCGAGATGGAAGTTCGCGAGCTTCTCTCGAAGTACAAGTTCGACGGCGACAACGCGAAGATCGTCCGCGTTGCTGCGTTCCCCGCCCTCAACGGCGAAGCGAAGTGGGAAGAGTCGATCGGCCAGCTCATCGCCGCCCTCGACTCGGAAGTTCCCGAGCCGCAGCGTGACATCGACAAGCCGTTCCTGATGGCGATCGAGGACGTGTTCTCGATCAAGGGCCGCGGCACCGTGGTCACCGGCCGCATCGAGCGTGGCATCGTGAAGACGGGCGAGGACGTCGAGATCATCGGCTTCCGCGACACCCGCAAGACCACGGTCACGGGCGTGGAAATGTTCCGCAAGATCCTCGACGAGGGCCGCGCGGGCGAGAACGTGGGCGTCCTCCTCCGCGGCATCGAGCGCACGGACGTGGAGCGCGGGCAGATCCTCTGCAAGCCGGGCTCCGTCACGCCGCACAAGAAGTTCATGGGCGAGGTTTACGTCCTGAAGAAGGAAGAGGGCGGCCGCCACACGCCGTTCTTCACGAACTACCGTCCGCAGTTCTACATGCGCACGACCGACGTGACTGGCACCTGCGAGCTCCCCGAGGGCACGAAGATGGTCATGCCGGGCGACAACATCACCATGACGATCTCGCTCATCACCCCCGTCGGCCTCGAGGAGCAAATGCGCTTCGCGATCCGCGAGGGCGGCCGCACGGTCGGCGCGGGCATCGTCACCAAGATCCTGGAGTAAATCTCCTTCACCGGAGAGCACGTCATGGGTGAACGAATCGAAGTCTCCCTGGCGTGCTCCGAGTGTGAAACCCGGAACTACCGGACCACTCGGAAACCGGAGCAGAAGGGGCAGATCGAGAAGAAGAAGTTCTGCACCACCTGCGAACGTCACACGGTCCACAAAGAGACCAAGTGACGGGAAGCCCACGCGGTACCTCGCGTGGGCTTCGGTTTCCGGGCTCTGGCCTAGCGGTCGGGGTCCGGGCCCACCCCGAAAGTGCGCCACTCATGTGGTGATTCTCGGGAGAAGAGTTAGAGTTTCTCCGTTCGTTCCGAGGGGTCCCAAGGAACGAGCGACCAGAGAAATCCTTAGGGGTTTAGCTCAGTTGGTAGAGCAGCGGATTCCAAATCCGCAGGTCGTGGGTTCGAGCCCCCCAGCCCCTGCAACGCACCTGGCCCTCACCTAGGGCCTCACGAACGAGAGAGTCATGGCCGACGAAGAGCTCGAGAAAAAAGCCGAGGAATCCGAGGACGAAGAAACGTCCGAGGACGAGTCGTCGCCTTCCGAGAGCTCGAAGTCCGAGCCGCCGCCCGCGTCCGAGAAGCCTGCCAAGGCAGAGAAGCCGGCGAAGGCCGAGAAGCCTGCCAAGGTCGAGAAGCCCGCCAAAGAAGACGCGGACGACTCGGACGAGGAAGATGAGCCCGCTCGGGCCGCGAAAGAAAAAGTCGACCCGGACGAGGACGACGAGATCGACGCAGCTCTCGCTGCCCAAACCGGCAACGTGCTCGGCGCAGAGCGCTTCGTGTACGCCGCGTATCTCGCGGGGGCCGTCGCGGTCGCGTTCCTCTTCTCCAAGATTGGCCACGCCATCTGGAGCAAGCTCGCTTCCTGGAAGCCCGAGCAAGTGCCGGAGGTACACGACGAGTACCTCTACCCGGTCGCCGGCATCATCGGCGTAGGGCTCGCGATCTACTACTGGCGGAAGAAGGAATCCCGCGAGTACGCGACGGAAGTGGCCGACGAGCTGTCGAAGGTCACCTGGCCCACGAAAAAAGAAGTTCAGACGTCCACCTTCGTGGTGGTCATGACGACCCTGTTCGCCACGGTGTTCTTTGCGCTGATGGATCAGTTCTGGCGCTTCGTCACCGACAAGGTCTACGGGTTTTAGAAAAGAGAGTCCGGGGTTTTGCCATGGCCAAGAAGTGGTACGTCATTCAAACCTACTCGGGCTACGAGAACCGCGTCCGTGAGTCGCTGCAACAGCGAATCAAGGAGTTCGGGAAGGAAGCCTTGTTCGGGGAGATCCTGATCCCGACGGAGACGGTTCAAGAAGCACGGGCGAGCGGCAAGGCCCGCGTCCGTCAGAAAAACAGCTTCCCCGGCTACATCTTCGTCGAGATGGAGATGGGCGAGGAAGCCTGGCACCTCGTGAAGGACACCTCCAAGGTCACCGGTTTCATCGGGAACCAGCGTCCGCAAGAGGTGAAGCCGCCGCAGATCGACGACCTCCGAAAGGCGATCGTCGAGGGCGCGGTCAAGCCCAAGCCCCGCGTCTCGTTCGAGGCAGGAGACGAGATCCGCGTCATCGACGGCGCGTTCGCGAACTTCATGGGCACGGTCGAGGAAGTGAAGCCCGACAAGCAGAAGCTCAAGGTCAAGGTCAGCATCTTCGGCCGCGCCACTCCGGTGGAGCTCGACTTCACCCAGGTCGAAAAACGAAGCGCCTGAGCCACTTCGATTTCGAGCCGTTTCGCCGCGAGACCCCGAGTCCCGCGGCGATTCTCGTTTTGTCGCGGACGCCAAGCTCGGCTCCGGCGGAGAGCTCGGTCGCTCGAGCGCGTTGATAGTGTAGAGTGCATGGAATGGGTGGGGCGTACCGATGCTGCGAAGTCGCGTATGCTCCGGTCATGTTCCGTAAGGCATCGGGGGTCGTCGCGCTTCTTCTCGTAGGGTGCGGCGGGGCAGACGGCGCGACAGACGGGGGCACGACGCCCACACCGACGATCACGCCTACCTCCACGGTGACACCGCCGTCCGATGGCGGACCGGCGAGCGACGCGTCCGTGACGCCGGGATCGGACTCCGGGCTCCCCGACGGGGCCGCCCCCGATGTTCCACGGACCGAGGTCGCGTTCGTCGGCGGGGGCGATGGCCAAATTCGCACGTACTCCGTCAACGGGACGACCGGCGCGCTCACGCCGCTAAAGGTGCTCGCCGCCGGTGGGGACCCTTCGTATTTCGCGTTCGACGAGACCCGGCACCTCGTGTTTGCCGTCGACTCTTCGTCGAACCGCGTGAAGAGCTTCACCATCGATCCGAAGACCGGCACGTTGACCGCGAAGAACGACGTCGCGACGGGAGGCAACGGCGCGACGCACGTGTCGCTCGTCGCGGGCGGGAAATACCTGCTCGTCGCGCACTACACGAGCGGCCATCTCTCGGTCGTGCCCGTCGCGGCAGACGGTACCCTCGCCGCGACCACGGACCTCGTCGTCGCCGGGGCGATGGCGCACTACGCGGAGCTCGATCCGGCAAAGAAGACCGTGTTCGTCCCGTGCCTCGGCGCGAACGTCGTCGCACGTTACCGATTCGACGACACGACCGGGAAGCTCACCGCGCTGACGAACGTGCCGCTCCCCGCGGGGGCCGGGCCGCGCCACCTCGTGTTCGCGCCTTCGACTCCGTTCGTGTTCGTCGTGAACGAGCTCGCGAGCACGGTCACGTCGTTCGGCTACGCCGCGGCGACGGGAAACCTCACCACCGTGGAGACCAAGAGCGCGCTCCCGGCGGGCTTCGGCGATCCCAACACGGGCGCCGCGATCCAAGCTCATCCTGCTGGAAAGTGGGTCTATTCGTCGAACCGCGGCGCTGACACGATCGCGCGGTTCTCGTACGACGCCGCGGGACGGCTCACTCTCGAGGGGAGCGTGCCTACCTTCGGCCGTGTCCCGCGCATGTTCTCGCTCGCGGGCAGAGGCACCCTCGCGTACGTCGCGAACCAGGGCTCGGGGACCATCTACGGCTACACCGTGAGCGCGACGAGCGGCCAGCTCACCCCGATCGGGAACACGGCCCTCGCGAGCAACATCGGCACCCCGAAGTTCGTCGGTACCGCGCGCTTCGTCGATCGCTGACGAGCCCTGCGGCGTGCAAAATAAGGGAAAATCCCAGGGTTTCATGGTGTCGGGCGCCATCGAACTTTTTCTCGGAACCTTTTTCGGGGGGCCTTGTCTCTTGGCCCACGCGAGACGTTCGCGAACGTGCGCCGAGGCCTTCCGCCTTCCGGTCCGCGCGTTCGGTGGACTCTCGTCCGGAGGTCTTCGTGGTCGCTATTCGCCGTTTGCTCGCGCTCTCCCTCGGACTCATGATCGGCTCGACGCTCTTCGCCGTGCAGGCAGAGGCAGAGGCGGCCGACTCGGTGAACGACTGCTTCTCCGTCGTGCGCACGGAGAAAGACAACGGGATCGACTTCGAGCTCTCGAACGGCTGCGACCGTAGCATTACATGCAATATGCAATGGACCGTCCAGTGCGAGAGCGCGGCCGGCAAGGTGACGAGCCAGAGTCAGGGGCGCGCCGGCGCGATGCTCGGGGCGGGCTCGAAGAGCAAGGTGTTCGGATCCGCCGATTCGTGCCGAGCGAGCACCGCCTGGACGATCGACAACGTGACCTTCGCGTGTACCCCGGTCCGCTGAGCCGAACCGATCCGACTTGAAAAAAAAGGGCTCACGGCGCGTGCCGCGAGCCCGTTTCGTTTACCGCGACCGAAGGCCCTCGCCGGTCAGCGCGTGAAGCGGCGTTGCGCGCGATGGGCCGCGACCCAAGGGGCGAGCCGGGCTCCGTCGACACCTTCGTTCGCCTTGTCGGCTCCGGTGGCGCGCTCGAGGCGCGAGGCCGCGATCGCGACGGCGACGGTGACCGCGTCGACACGATCGGCGGGGAGGGCAGGGTAGCCGTAGAGCTCCGCGGCGTGGCGTTCGAGGAAGCCCGTGTCGTAGCGACCGGCGGCGAACTCGGGATGCGCGAAGAGCTTCTCGTGGAACGCGAGGTTCGTGCGAATGCCGGTGACCACGTACTCCGAGAGCGCGCGTCGCATGCGCGCGACGGCTCGCTCGCGGGTGGGCGCCCAGACCGAGAGCTTCGAGATCAGCGGATCGTAGAAGCTCGAGATCGTGCAACCGGGGTACGCCCCGCCGTCGTCGCGAACGAACGGACCGGACGGCACGACGAGGTTTTCGATCGTACCGGGAGAGGGCAAAAAGCCGTTCGACGGGTCCTCGGCGTAGATGCGGCACTCGATCGCGGCGCCGCGGGCGTGGAGGTCTTCCTGGGCGAACCCGAGCTTCTCGCCCTCGGCGACGAGCACCATCTCGCGGACGAGATCGAGGCCCGTGACGAGCTCCGTGACCGGGTGCTCCACTTGCAGGCGGGTGTTCATCTCGAGGAAGTAGAACTTGCCGTCCTCGGCGACGAGGAACTCGAAGGTGCCGGCGGAGAAGTATCCCACCGCCTTCGCGCCCTGCACCGCGATGCGGCCCATCTCGGCGACGAGCTCGCGCGACGCGGCGGGGGATGGGGTCTCCTCGACGACCTTTTGGTTGCGGCGCTGGATCGAACAGTCGCGCTCGAACACGTGGACGAGGTTGCCCTCGCGATCGCCCATGACCTGGATCTCGACGTGGCGCGGACGGAGGATCGCCTTCTCGAGGTAGACCGTGTCGTCGCCGAAGAACTTCTTCGCTTCCGACCGCGCGCGCTCCCACGCGTTCTTCATTTCGTCGGCCGACTCGACGAGTCGCATGCCTTTGCCGCCGCCGCCGCTCGCCGCCTTGAGCATGACCGGGAAACCGATCTTCGTCGCCGCGGCGGTGGCCTCTTCGGCAGTAGAACAGGTGGCGCCAGGCACGATCGGGACACCCGCGGAGGACATCTTGTCGCGCGCGGCGGTCTTCGAGCCGAGCTGCCTCATCGCGCTCGCGGGAGGGCCGATGAACGTGACCCCCGCGCGCTCACAGGCGTCGGCGAAGTCGGGGTTTTCACTCAGGAATCCGTAGCCCGGGTGCACCGCGTCGCAGCCGCTCTTTTTGGCGACGGAGAGCACCTTCTCGATGTCGAGATAGCTCTCGCGCGCGGCGGCGGGGCCAACGAGGTAGGCCTCGTCTGCGAGTCGCACGTGGAGGCCTTGGCGATCGGGCTCGGAGTAAATGGCGACCGCGCGTTTGCCCATCTCGTGGAGGGTGCGGGTCACACGGACCGCGATTTCACCGCGGTTCGCGACGAGGACTTTTTGGAAGGGTTTCTTTTGCGCCATGGTCGCTCGAAGCTCGGAGTACCAGGGTTTTTCGGTGAACGAAAGGATCGCTGCGGTCGGCTCGTCGCGGGCGCGGGCGGCCTTTTCGGTACCTGCGCGTCGGCGCGTTCGCTACCGTGCGGGGCGAGCGTCTACGATGGCAAAAGGCCGGCCCGAACCACCGCAAGGAAGCTTCGATTTCGGGCCCCCGAAGTCCGAAGAGATCGTGCCGCCCTACCCCGGTGGTCCGCCCGCCGTCGCCCCGAAGACGCCGAGCGCGCGCGCTCCCACGTCCACGTCCACGTCCACGTCGCCGCCGCGGCCGGAGCCTGCCAAGCCTCGCGTCGCGTCGATGGCGGTGCCGGGGCCTGCGTCGCGTCCGGAGCCCCCTCCGCCGCTCACGGTGAGCGACCTCGGGCGTCTCGTCGAGCGTGTGCTCTCCGGCACGTTCGAGGAAGGCGTGGTCGTCACGGGCGAGGCGGTCGGCGTCCGGTTCGCGCAGAGCGGACACTTGTATTTTACACTGAGAGACGAGGACATCGAGGCCGCGATCGACGTGGTCGTGTACCGCACGAACGTCACACCGCGATCGCGCGCGCTCGTTCGTGACGGCGCGAAGCTGCTCCTGCGTGGGCGTCCGACCTACTACTCGCCCCGCGGCCGGCTCCAGTTCGTCGCCGATCGGGTGGGGCTCTCGGGCAAAGGTGCGATCCTCGAAGCGCTCGAGAAGTTGAAGGCGACGCTCGCGGCGGAGGGGCTCTTTCGCGAAGAGAAGAAGCGCAAGCTGCCCCACGAGCCGCGCACGATCGGCGTCGTAACCTCGCGGACAGGGGCCGTGATTCACGACATCTGTCGCGTCGCGTTTCGGCGCGGAGGGGCGCGAATCCTCCTCGCTCCCGCCCTCGTTCAGGGCAGCGGGGCCGCGGTCTCCATCGTGCGCGCGCTCGAGACGCTCCAGCGCGTACCCGAGGTCGACGTGATCCTCGTCGCGCGCGGTGGTGGTGGTGCGGACGACCTCTCCGCGTTCAACGAGGAGGCCGTGGTGCGCGCGGTGGCGGCGTGCAAAGTACCCGTCGTGTCGGCGGTGGGGCACGAGGTCGACGTGACCCTCGTGGACTTCGCTGCCGACGCGCGCGCGTCCACGCCGTCGCAAGCCGCGGAGCTCGTCGTCCCGGACGGCCGCGCGCGCACCTCGCTACTGGCCGAGCGTCGTCGTGGTCTCGTTCGTGCGATGCACGCGCGGCTCGGCAAAGAGCGCCTGTCGCTCGCGAACATCGGCAAGACGCTCGGCGATCCGCGCGTCCTCGTCGCGACCTCTCAGCAGCGACTCGACGAACGGCGCGCGCGCGTCGTCAAGGCGATGACACGTGTGCTCGAGACTTACGCGCGGGCGCAGCGCAACCTCGCCGCGCGTGCGCTCGCGCAGAACCCACGAACGGTGCTCGCGAACGAACGCGAGGCGCTCAAGGCGGTCGAGTTTTCGCTCCGTCGCGCCGCGCAGCACACCCTCTTTCGTGGCAAGACCGAGCTCGCGCGGCTCTCGTCGCGCCTCGACGCGATGAGCCCGCTCAAGGTGCTAGGCCGCGGCTACGCCATCGTGACGAGGGCCGACGGGCGCGCTGTCCGCAGCGCCGACGAGGTGACGGCAGGAGATCGTGTTCGGCTTCGTGTCGCCGAGGGAGAGCTCCGCGCGCGCATCGAAGGTGACGACGACGACGAGGGCCCGGAGGGGGCTCCCGCGTGAGCGTCGAGGGCGGCAAGCTCTTCGCGGTAGTCGGCGATCCGATCGCGCACAGCAAGAGCCCGCTCATGCACACGGCCGCGTATCGTGCGCTCGGCATGGTGCATCGATACGAGCGTATCCATGCGAAACCAGGAGAGATTCAGGCGGTGGTGGCGCGCCTTCGGTCCGGCGAGTACGCCGGTTTGAACGTCACCGTCCCATACAAAACCCGCGTGCTCGAGCTCGTCGAGACGCTCGCGCCGTCGGCTGTCTTGGCCGGGGCAGCGAATACGCTCGTTCGTGGCGCGGACGGCGGTCTCGTCGCGCACAACACGGACGCTCCGGCGCTGGCTGCGGAGCTCGATGCGCTCGCGAGGCAAGGGCTTCGCGGGACGAGCGCGCTCGTGCTGGGGACCGGCGGCGGCGCGCGCGCTGCGATCGTTTCGCTCCTGTCGCTCGGCGTCGGTCACGTGGTTTGCCGCGGGCGTCGGCTCGCCGATTCGGGCGCAGCGAATGTGTTTCGCGCGGAGCTCGTGTCCCTCGTCGCCCGGGCAGGCGCGGTCGCCACCGTCGAGGTAGGTCCACTCGAAGCGCGCCCCGACGACGCGCGGTTCGCCGTGGTGGTGCAGGCGACGAGCGCAGGCATGACGGGCGCCGCGCCAGGCGGGGTGGTCGTCGGCGCGGTAGACTTCGCGGCGCTCCCTCCGTTCGCGGTCGCGCTCGACCTCGTCTATTCTCCCGCGACGACACCGTTTCTCGAAGCGGCCTCGTCACGCGGCATCGCGCACACGAACGGCCTCGGCATGCTCGTGCGCCAGGGAGCGTTGGCCTTCGAGCTTTGGCTCGGGGTCGCGCCTCCCCTCGACGTGATGCGCGCCGCTCTAGACCACCGAACCGCTTAGTTCGGTCGGCTTTTCGTCGATTTGCGTCGCCGTGCTTCGTTGCTCCTCCTCGGCTAGCAGCAGTAGTCGCGCCTCGCACGGCTCGCAACGCGGCGAAAATCCTCGGTCATCAAGCGGTTCGGTGCGCTCTAGGCCGAACACCGAAAAATCGTACCGATTCGTGCGGGGTTCGACCAACTCGGGCAAAAAGGCGATTCGCCCCTTTCGCGCGGAAAAAGCGAACGCCACGTGCGCGGGGCACGTGGCGTTCGAGAGACCGCGAGGTGAGCTCGTTCAGCGCGGTGCGTTCGAGACGAGGCGGCAGTCTGCGGTGCAGCCGGGGGTCGAATCGCACTGCTCGCCGTCCGCGTTTTGCACGATGCCGTCACCGCAGAAGGGCCCACGCCCGCAGTCGGCGGTGCAGCGACCGTAGCCGCCGGTGTTGCGCTCTCTGCCCTCGTCGCAGAGCTCGTCCGGGGTCTTCACCCCGTCGCCGCATTCGCTCTTGCAGGTGGAGAGCACACGGTCGAAGTCGCTCAGCGTGAGCCGGTAGTTGGAGGCGGTGGGGTTGCGCTCGGCCTGGAACACGGCGAACTCGTAGAACCCGCCGACCACGAGGCCGAAGCGGGCGGCGTTCGCCGCGTCGAGGACGATGCTGCCAGTGCCGAACCGTGCTTCCTTGACGCCGCCGAGGTCGACCGCGAGGTGACCGTTGACGAACACCCAGACGTCGTCGTCGCCGCGGAAGCTGAGGGACTCACCGCCCTTGTAGGTGAACGGGATGCGGAGCTCGCTCGTGAAGAGGAAGTTTCGCATCGCGACGCCGTCGGACTGGCGCTCCGGCCAGGCGCCAGCGGCGGTGTCGATCGGGAAGAAGTCTGCGCTGTCGAAGAAGTAGGTGTCGCCCGCCTGCTGCGCCAGGGTCAGCGTGGACACGACCTTCTTGCTGAATGCGGTGTCGCGGAACCACTGCGAGAACGTGGTCGCGTCTTGGATGATATCGAGCGCGCCGCTGCCGCGTCGGGAGAGGAACTCGGGCCTCCCGCCGGAGTCGAGGAGGGGCTTCACGAGGCCGGTGGCGAGCACGTTGATCGCCGTGTCGGTGAAGTTCGCGGCGAGAAAATCCGGGTGGCCGCCGGCCGAAGCTGCTGCTTTGAAGTCGCGGTAGGCGATGTAGAGCGTCTTCGAGGTCGGAGGTGCCGTCTTGGCGTGGGTGCACGTGAAGCCCGCCTCGAGCTTGCAGGTGGAGGAGCAACCGTCACCATTCCGCGTGTTGGCGTCGTCGCAGTCTTCGCCCGGGAACTTGAGACCGTCGCCGCATACGGACGTGCAGGTGCCGTTCGTGCACTTCGGCTCGACCTTGCAGGCCGGATCGCAGCCGTCGAACGGATCGAGGTTGCCGTCGTCGCACTGCTCGGTCCCCTCTTTGTTCATGTCGCCGCAGGTGGTCGGCGAGCAGGCGCCGCCGTTCGGCGCGCACTTGAAGCCATCCTCGGCGCGGCAAGTAGCCGAGCATCCGTCGGACGAGGCCTTGTTGCCGTCGTCGCAGTCTTCGTCGCCTGCGCGTATGCCGTCGCCACACTCGACCGCCACGCAAGGGCGACCGGGGCTCGGACAGGTGAACCCTGGCTCGATCCGGCACCCGTCCGTGCATCCGTCGCCAGAGGTCTTGTTGCCATCGTCGCACAGCTCGGTGTCGGCGTTCTTCACGCCATTGCCGCATAGGCCGGTAGGCGTGGCGTCCGGCGCCGCGCCCTCGAGGGGAAAACCTCCGTCAGGAAAGGTCCCTGGGGGTGCTGAGTCCGTGGATGCATCTCCGAAGCCGGAGGGCGGCTCGGTGTTGGTACAGGCGGCAAAGCCCGCGACGACCCCGACGGTGACGAATGAGAGGGCGAAGATACGGCGCATGTTGACAAGTAGAGCATGGCTTATGCCAGCGGGGGCAAAAACCAACGCGCACGACGCGATTCTCTTCGACGGGTGCGCACACGTACTCGTGGCTCTGTCGCACGCCAAAGCGGGTTCGCTCGAAGTGGCGCATTTCGCTGCGTTTTCGCCGTCGCTTTAGCGGTCTAGCCGATGCTCCAGGGCCGCGATGCGCGCCTTTCCGTACATTGGATACTACGGCATTGAGAGCCCAGTGGCGCAACTCGGTTGGCGTTATTGAGGCTCACGGACTGCAAACAGTGTCGCGGTCGTGGGCTGGCTTGTCAGGAATCGATCGTGGGCTCGAGGAGGTCGAACAGATTGCCGAACGGATCTCGGAACACCGCCACCGTGCCGTACGGCTCGCGTCGCGTCGCGCGCACGAGCTCGACCCCTCGGTCTACGAGCGACTGGTAGTCGCGCCAGAAATCCTCCGTCTCGATGAAGAGAAACACCCGCCCGCCGGCTTGGTGGCCGATCGCCGCCGCTTGCTCGTCGGAGGTCGCGCGCGCGAGGAGCAGCGCCGCACCGAGCGTCCCCGGAGGCCGGACGCGGACCCAGCGCTTGCCGTCGCCGAGGTCCGTGTCCTCCACGAGCTCGAACCCGAGCACGTCGACGTAGAACGCGATCGCCTCCTCGTAGGAAGGGACGACGAGCGCGACGAGCGCGATAGATCGCATCGGCCGAACGTTGCTGCCGCCGAGGCCTCCTCGCAAGGAACCGAGCAGCACGAGCCGTGTTTTGACCAGGATCGGCCAACCACCAGCTTTCGTGCATCATCCCCGTAAGTCCCGAAAATTCGAGGTTCGCGCTGCCTGCGGTCCACCTGGTCCACAAGATTCCGCCGGTACGGCCCGGCCCGTTTCGTGCTGCGCGAGGGCATGGCCTCCCGTTCCCGTGACTCGATCGATCTGGACGTGCTGGCGATCAGCGGCGAGCTCTCCGTCGACATCGACGTGGAGGCGTTCGAGTTGGACGGC
>JAAFHV010000027.1:0-5884 GCA_013297655.1 Myxococcales bacterium
CTGGCCCGCGAGTGTCTCCTCCAGGGTGCGCGAGACGTTGTTGCCGCCGTAGAGGTAGATCGCGTTCCCCGGCACGAAGGCGGGGTCGAAGAACGGAAAGCCCTGGATGTGATCCCAGTGCACGTGGCTGAAGAAGATGTGCGCCGTGATCGGCATCTCGCGGACGAGCTTCTTGCCGAGCATGCGGAGGCCGGTCCCGCCGTCGAGCACGATGAGGGCGTCGCCCGCGCGCACCTCCACGCAGCTCGTGTTTCCGCCGACCTCGATGGTGTCCGGGCCGGGCGAAGGAATGCTGCCGCGTACGCCCCAGAAGGTGACCTGCATGTTCTCTCTACGCCTCGGCTCCTGGGTGCTCGAGCACCCAACTCGGTCATACGGCGTGGCGTTCCCTTGCGTCAATGTAGGTCCGTGACGGATGCGATTTGGGGGCTTCTCGCGCGAGGCCACGGGAGGCGCGACATGGTTGCCCATTGCGGCCGAGTCGGGACTATGTTCGCGCAGGATGGCGGTGGCGGCAGATAGCCAGGAGCGCCTGCTCGTCGTGCTCGGGTGCAGACCAGGGCGCGGCAGCGAGGTGGAAGGGGCGGCACGCAGGCGCGTGCTCACGGCCGCGCGCGCCTACGCCGAGCAGCCCGAGGGCACGCGCGTGGTGTGCTCCGGGGGCCGCGCATGGGACGGCGTGGTCGAGGCGGACGCGTTTTCTCGCGCGCTCGAGGGGCTCGGTGTCCCCGCCGCGGTCCTCGTCCGCGAGCGGTGCTCGATGACCACGATCGACAATGCCCGCTACGTCGCGGCGCTCTGGGCGCGCTACGTCGAAGTGCTCGGCGCGCCGCCCGCGGTTCACGTCGTCACGTGCGAGTGGCACATGCCGCGCGCGGAGCGGCACTTCCGCGCGAGCGGCCTCGGCGTCGTGCGAGTGCCAGCGCCTTCTCCGGCCGGCAACGTGCCGCAAGTTCTCCACGACGGCTGGCACTTCATGCGTGAGCGATTGGCCACGTTCATGGACGCGGTGGCGCGGTGAGCGGCTCGCGGACTCGAGCACGAGCACGAGCAACGACGTGCGTGTGTGGCCTCGCGCTCTGGCTCGTCGCCTGCCGTGGCTCCTCCGCCTCGAGTGACGCGTCCGCGTCGGCTCCGGACGCCACCGCAGAGGCCCCCAAAGCCGCGCTCACGACGCTCGAGAAGGCCGAAAATCTCAGGCGATCGAAGGACGTACCGACCGAAGCGAAGACGAGTCGAAGCGTGGAAGAGCGCCGCCGCGCAGCGCGTGCCCTCGCCCGGATCGCAGACGCACACGCCGCCCCGAGCCTGGCCGAGCTCCTCCTCGACGACGATCCGGAGGTCGTCACGTGGGCGGCGTACGGGCTCGGCTACGCGTGCAAAGGGCGCGAGGACAGCCACGTGAAGGCGCTCGTCGCGCGCGCTTCGTCGCTGTCCGATTCCCCGAAAGTGGCAGATACCCTCACACCGCGAGGCGTATTTTCCCCTCGCATCGCGATCGCGCGGGCGGTGGGTCGCTGCGCTTCGCCCCTCGCGGAGGACGTGCTCCTCGGTTGGGTGAAGGCGAACCGCGTGTATTCTGCACCTGCCGCGCTCGGCCTCGGCGATCTCGCGACACGGAAGAAGGCGCTCCGCCCGGAGACGGTGACGGCGCTCGCGATGGCGGCCGGTCGCCCTGGCCACGAGGCCGTGTTTCATCCGCTCGCGCGCGTGGCGCCGCAGCCCACGGAGGCCCCGGCGGTGCTCTCCGCGGCGCGGAGCGCGCTCGCCGCGGCGGGCGATTTTCGAATCCTCGCGATCAAGGCGCTCGTGAAGGTGGGCAAAGAGGCGATCCCCGATCTTTCCGGGGTCGCCCTCGCCGACAAGGGGTTCACCGCGGCCGAGCGGGCAGAGGCGGCGCGAGGGCTCGGGACGCTAGGCGATCCGGGGCACGCCGCGGCGGCCGAGGTGCTCGTGAAGATCGTGCCGGAGCGCGACCCCGCGTTCTTGGATACGCTCGCGGGGCCTTCGTTCGGAGTGGTGACGACGCTCGTGGAGGCCCTCGGCGAGGAGCCACCGAAGCGCGCCGAGCCCGTCCTCGGCAGTCTCTCGCGGCTCGCGTTGCCGGCGGGCGCAGCAGAGCCGCCGGGTCTCGCGCGTCGCTTGCAAGAGGTGCGTTGTCTCGCCGCGCTCTCCCTCGCCCACGGCGCGTACGACGCGGAGAGCCTCGCCACCTGCGCCCCCACGACCACCGAGCCTTATGCCCGCGCGCGGCTCCGTGCGCTCCTCCGCAGGCCGCTGCTTGGGCCCAAAAAAGCGGCCTTTTTGGAGCTTTTTCGCGGCCCTCACCTGCGAATCAAGGAGCTCGCGGTGGAGGGCCTCGCCGGCCACGCGGAGCTCGGCGACACCGCGCGCGACGTGCTCGCCGAGGCGCTCGTTTCGGACAAGGGCGGTCTCGTGGCGACGGCGGCAGAGGCGGCCGGGGCGCACCCGGAGCGGCTGCTCGTGCTCTCGGCAAAAGAGAAACGCGCCGCCCTCGATCCGCGCGCGCCCCCTCCGACCGCGAATCCCGAGAAGGAGCTCGATCCGAAGGTGGCCAAGGCGCTCGAAGGCGCGCTCGCCCGCGCGTGGCCGGAAGATCGTTACGAGACGAAGCTCGCCCTCCTCGACGCGGCGGTCGCGCTCGGGCTGTCGACCGCGAAAAAGGCGGCCGAAGGCGCGTGCACGGACGCGAACGTGACGGTGCGCGAGCGGGCGCAAAAGGCCCTCTTCACGCTCGGCGACAAGCGCGTTTGTGACAAGACCGAAAAGGCCACGTTGGCTCCCGAAGTGGGCAAACCGGCCGCCGGCGCGAAGGTGGTATTGGCGTTTCCGAGCACCACGGTCACCCTCGTCCTCGAGCCCGAGCTCTCGCCCGTCACGGTGGAGAAAATTGCCAGTTTGGCGCGCGCCGGGTTCTACAAGGGAATCGTCGCCCACCGCGTGGTGCCCGGGTTCGTGGCTCAGCTCGGCGATCCCGACGGCGACGGCTACGGCGGCTCGGGAATTCCCCTTCGCTGCGAGACGTCACCGGCGCCGTTCCTCCGCGGCGACATTGGAATGGCCCTCGCGGGCAGAGACACCGGCTCGAGCCAGATCTTCGTTACCCTATCGCGCACTCCCCATTTGGATGGGGAATACGCCCGTATCGGGCATGCCGAAGGGGATTACGAGAAGATCGCCGAGGGCGACGTGGTGGGGGAAGTGACCGTTTCGGGGCTGTGATTTCGGGAAGCGTCCGGTGGCGGAGCACTCGACGTTGCGCAGCCGTGTCGGCTTTGCCCCGAGTGGGAGCCGCTCGTGGAGGCTCGCAGCGCAGCTCGATCCCCAACGAGACGTCGTCCCCGGGCAAATGCCACCGCGCACGCTCGTAGCAACTCCTCGCCCCGCTGCTCCAGGCAGCACAAAGATTGGCTATCGGGAGGGTCTCGATCGCACGGTGAAATTGGCGCGCTTTGCCGTTCAAACGGCTTCACCCCCGCGTGGCACTCTCGCCCGCCGCGCGCAGCAGGCGGAAATCCTGCGCCGCCTGCCATGCCGTCGCGAACGAGCACGAAGCCTTCCGCGCGATATCGGCGATCGACAGATCCGGCGCCTGCTCGAGCGCCGTCCACACGTCTGCGCGAAACGACGGGCCCATGAGCACGCGGTTCCGATAGCCCACATGGCGCCGAACCATCGCCTCCGGTGAAACCACGTCCTCGCTCCGGTCACGCAAAGTGCCCGTCGGCACGCGCAGCTTCGACCCGACAAAACGCTCGTCCTCGCCGCGTCGCGCGACCTGAAAGTCGGTCCCCGTCGGCAGCAAATCACTTCGCGGGCCTTCATAGGCCCCTTCGAGCCGGGCGAGCCGCCGATCCTTCTTGAGCCACGCCGCGACGGCCGCCCAGTAGGCTCGCACGCGGTGGGATGAATGGGCACCCACGAGGCGCACGAGCCGATCGGCGTTGACGTGGGCGTGATGCACTCCGAGCCACGTCGTCAGCACGGCGAGCACGCGCAGATCGCCTTCGTCCATGCCAAGGGCGGAGGCGTGCAACAGCGTGCTCTCGATGTCGGCGTCGGACTTTGCCCTCGCGGCGAAGCTCATCCCGATGCCCACCATCCGCGCCGTAAGCTCTTCGGGAGCTGGAGTCGGCTCCGGAGAAGTCCCGCGGCTAAATGCCATGACCGAGCCTCCGCGCAACATCGGCGATCGTCGCTCGCACGTGCTCGGGCCACAGCTCGTTTCCGTCCTGCAGAATCAGCCAAGGCACGCACTCGACGAGATCCGCCGCGGTAGGCGCGAGCGCGACGCAGTCGGGCAGATCGGTGCCGCGATCACAGAGCGCGAAGAGCTTACTCTTGAGCAGATCCGACCTGCCAAGAGTGCTCAGCACGAGAGCTTGTCCGCCGAACACGACCTGAACGCGGTCACGCCACCCCAAGGGCAGCACGTCACCGAGCTGCATCGGGCCGTTGTTGAACCACTCGTCGAGCAAGTCGACTCCGGCCTGGCGCTGCGCCCTCGCGAAGTCGCGCGCGGCCGAGGCGATCGCCGGTGGTAGCTCGGGGGCGAGAATATCGAAGTCGCGCGTAGGCCGCTGGACGACGCCCATGAGCCCGAGCGCCGAGCCACCGATCACGACCGCCTCGAAAAACAGGCCGAGCGCGAGCAAATGGCGGTCGAAAGCTTCGATGGTGGGACGGGGCTGCATCGGCGTAGTATCGGATAAACTGATACCAATATGCGCGCGGAGGCGAGGGTCGTCAAGCGAGCACCGGCGTCACGTTCCCGATCGCCTCGACAGTCGGCCTCTTGCCCAAGAGCGCGAGAAGGTGGCTCGGGGCAGGCGTCGGTCGTCGCGTCTGCTCAAGGGGCCAAAATCACGATCCGCTGCTCCGGGAGCGACTCGTCCACCTTCTCCACCGTGTAGCCCACCGCCTCTGCCTCTTTGCGAAGCTGTACCAGCGTCGTCTTGTGCTCCGGCTTGATTGCCACTTTCGGATCCTCGGCCCGGTACTCCACCCACACCACGCGACCCGTCGGCGACAGGGCATCTCGGAGCTGGGTCATGGTGAGGTCGGGGCGCTCGAGCTCGTGGTACACGTCGACGAAGAGCACGACGTCCACGATCCCCTTCGGGAGGCTCGGCTCGCTCGGCTTCGCGAGCACCGGCGTCACGTTCGTAAGCTTCTCGGCGGTCACCTTCTTCCCCAAGAGCGCGAGCATCTCGGGTTGGATGTCGACCGCGTACACCTGGCCCGCCGCGCCCACGCGCTTCGCCATCGGGATCGTGAAGTATCCCGACCCGGCGCCGAAGTCGGCCACCTTTTGCCCCTCGTGAATGCCAATCACGTCGAGCACGTGATTCGGCTTTTGCACCGTATCGCGGCCGTCGCGATCGAGCCACGCCGCCCCTTGGTGGCCCATCGGCGCCGCGAGCCTTCGCCCCATGTACACCCCACCAACGGGCGGAGATGGCGTCGCGCGCGCGCTCGCGATGCCCGCTGCGGGCTGCGCGGTCGGCGACGGGGTCGACGAAGGCCCCACGGCCGGTGGAGCGGGGCTCGTCGCGGCGGTGGACGCCTCGCCCACGCGCTGCGGCATCGGACCGCGAGAGCACCCCACGAGCAACACGACGATGAGGGCCAGCTTCTTCACGCGACGATGGTGCGCCTACCTCCCCGATTCGTCACGCTCCCTGGCAGCCACGCCTACGAACCCGCCCGCCGCGATGCTCGAGCCCGCCGCGGTGCCGACACGAAATGAAAACCGCGGAGCAGGGGAAAGCTCCCCGCTCCGCGTTTTCCCCTCGCTCCTGACCTACTTGAGGCCGCGGGTGAGAAGCTTGTCGATGAGGTTCTTCGAGTACCCGGAGAGCTC
>JAAFHV010000027.1:5894-55038 GCA_013297655.1 Myxococcales bacterium
CGCCCTCGATCGTCTCGATGTCTTCCATGATGACGGTGAAGTGGAGGTTCACCTTCGTGCCGATGGGGAGCGGCTTCTGCGCGCGAATGAACACCCCCGTGCGCGAGATGTTCGTCACGTATTCCTGGATGAACGAATCGAACGATTCGAACTCCTTGTTGATCGTGACACGCTCGTTCTCGCGCTTGTCGTCGTCACGCGAATCGGGAGGATTGTCGTTGGTCACGAGAGCACCTTACTTCCCGGCGATGTCGAACTGTTCGAGGTGATACTCCTTGCGGGGCACCACGAGGATCTTCCGCATGAAGCGGTTCTCGGCCTCTTGCACGGCCTCTTTTTCGGAGCCGTTCAGCACGTCGGCGACGGCCGGGTGCGCGTTCACCACGATCGAATACCCGGGGAGATCCCGGTGCTTACGGCGCACCTCACGGATGATCTCGTAGGCGATCGTCTCTTTGCTTTGGAGCTGACCTGTGCCGTCGCAATAAAAGCACGGCTCGTGGAGGAGGCGCCCGAGCGACTCCCGCGTACGCTTGCGCGTCATCTCGATGAGCCCAAGCTCGGAGATGCGGTTCAGCGTGGTCTTCGCCTTGTCCTTCTGGAGGAGATCTTCCAGCGTGCGGCGCACCTTCTCCCGGTTTTGCGCCTTCTCCATGTCGATCAAGTCGAGGATGATGAGGCCGCCGATGTTCCGGAAACGAAGCTGATAGGCAATCTCGTTGACGGCCTCCAGGTTCGTCTTGAGGATGGTCTCCTCCATGTCCTTCGAGCCTTTGCCCACGAAGCGACCGGTGTTGACGTCGATCGCGGTGAGGGCCTCGGCCTGGTCGATGATGAGGTATCCGCCAGAGGGGAGCGGAACCTTGCGCGACAAGGCACGGCCGATCTCGTCGGAGATGCCGTACTCGTCGAAGATGGGCTCCTCCTCGTCGTAAAAGAGGATGTCTTTCACGCGATCGGGGGCGAACATCTCGACGAAGTTGCAGAGGCGCTCGTACTGATGACGATCGTCGACGACGACCTGCTCCACCTCGTCGGTGAAGAGGTCGCGCGCGACCTTGAGCACGAGGTCGAGCTCGCTCATGAGGAGCGAGGGGCCCTTCACGGCGGTCTCTTTTTTCTTCGCGATCTCGCCCCAGAGGCGCACGAGATAGCCAACGTCGGCCTTGAGCTGCTTCTTGGTGAGGCCCTCGGCCACCGTGCGCACGATGAGGCCGCCGCTCGGGGGCTTCATGCCTTCGATCGCATCGCGGAGACGGGCGCGCTCTTTCTCGGAGCCGATGCGCTTGGAAATCCCGATGTGCTCGACCGTGGGCAGATAAACCACGTAGCGACCGGGGAGCGAGATGTGGCTCGAGCAGCGCGCGCCCTTGGTGCCGAGCGGATCTTTCGTGACTTGCACGATGATCTCTTGGCCTTCGCGGACGACCTCGCGGATCGGCGTGGACTTGGAGATGCGGTTCGGCGCGTGACCGCCGCGATCGCCACCACCGCCGCCGCCGGAGCGACCGCGTGACTTGCCACGATCGCCGCCGCCACCACCGCCGGAACGACCACCACCTCCGCCACCGCCGCCGCCACCGCCACCGCCACCGCCGCGCGCTTCGGGGGCGCCGTCGGGACGACCTCCACGCGAACGGCCACGTCGACGTCGCCCGCCGCGATCACGATCCGCCGCGCGCGCGGGCGCGGGAGCACGGGGAACGGGCTCGCCCGGATCGCTGATCGTGAATCCAGGCATGTCGATCGCGAAGGCCTCGACCTCGCGCTCGCCTAGATCGTCGCCGTCACCTTCGGCGTCACCGTCGGCTTCGACGTCGTCCTCGCCCTCCGCGTCGTCGTCGTCGCTTCCATCGACGTCGTCGCTGGAGGCGTCGTCGCTAGAGGCGTCGTCGCCGGCGTCGTCATCGGCGCGCGGAGGCTCGGGCGTGACGAGCGTGGCTCGGGCGTGGATGTCGACGGAGGACTCGTCGCTGGAGCCGAGCGCCGTGCCCGAACCGTCGCCGCGCGGCGTGGTGAGAACGGCGTCGCTCTCGACCGCAGACGCGAGATCCGGCGAGGATTCGCCCGTGACGCGAGGAGCCGACGCCGAGGCGCCGACCAGCGCGGGCGACGAGGCGTCGTCCGAGGGGAGCTCGACCTGCGACGCGAGCGCGGGGACGATCGCGGGCTGGTTCACCGCCTCGGCGATGTCGAGCTCCGACTCTTTGGCCTTGGGGAGGCCCTCCGGCGAGACCGCCGTGACGGGGGCCTTGTCGCCATCGGACACCGCGTCGTCGGCCTCGACCTCTTCTTCGACCACCCGCGTCTCTTCGCGCGCGTGCTTGCGGCCGCCGGCGAGGTAGGCGTCGAAGTCGTCCGGACGGATGAGATCTTCGACGTGGAGGAACGCCGCGCGCTCCTGCCCGATGTCGATGAAGGCGGCCTGGAGACCAGGGAGCACGCGGGTCACCTTGCCCACGTACACGTTGCCGACCGTGCTCGCGGCGGCGCCTTTTCGCTCGATGTGAAGCTCGGCGATGATGCCGTCTTCGATGAGGGCTGCGCGGGTTTCTCGGACGTCGCAGCTTACGACGAGGATATTCTTGGCCATGGGTCACACGCTCGTTTCGATTCGAGCGACGCGCCTGCGGACCGCGATCGAGACTTCATCGTGGGAATTGGGAGTACGCCCTCCGCCGTCCACCCTTCGCGAGCGCTGTCTTCTTGCGCGTGCGCGTCGCCCGAGAGCGCCGTTTGGCGGTCCGGGGCAGCCCTGCGGGGCCGCGGCAAATCGGGGAGCAACGTGATCTGACCCATTCTTCGAGTGGTCCCGAGCATGGGCCTCGCCATGGGAATGGGGAGGGCGCGCTTCGCTCGTGGATGAGGAAAAGGGTCGGGGATTGGCCCCCGAGCCCCCGGAACGAAGCCATTGGCGGCGCGTAGGAGGCGTCGCAAATGGCGATAAACCTTTGGTTTTCAGTCGAAGCACGAGGCCGCGAGCGAGAACCTGGCCTGAAAGATAGTGGAACCCCGGCCCTTAGGCCAGCACTACCGGCTCCCGTCGAAGCCCCCATCTAACACTTCGATATTCAACGTGTTTTCATGGACGAGCTCGCCCGCTCGTTCCATCCGGGACCCGAAGCACCCTCGGCGGAGCACCGGCGAGCGAGGATCGATGTAGGCCTCTCGTTCGCTCCGGAGGCGCGAGGCCTCTCGTTCGCTCCGGAGGCGCGAGGCCTCTCGTTCGCTCCCGAGGCGCGAGGCCTCGGCGTCACGCCGGGCGAGGCAAGCGCGGGCGTCTCCCCGCGCGCAGGCGTCTTCGTGTCCTACGGAGGGCGGCGGGTCGCTCGGTCGGTTCGCCGGGAGCGGCGCACGCTCGGCGTCCTCGTCGTCATCCTTCTCGTGCGCGCGCGATCGCGATGGCCTCGCTTCGGGGTAGCGCTGCGCGAGCCACGCGTCGACGTCGAGCGCGCGCAGGTCCTCCCTCGTCGCCTGATCGCGATCACGCGGTACGAGCGAGGCGCGCGCACAAGCGGCGCACGGCACGCATGCGATGGCGAGCACGAGAGTGAGGGAGCCGACGGTCACTTCGCTTGGATACCGAGCGCGGCCTCGACCTTGGCTTTTCGCGCGCCACGAGAAGCGGAAGCCGGCGAGCCAACTCGGTCGCGCACGCCACAGGCGAGGCATCTTTGCGCTTCTCTCGACCGCACGAAGACACAAAAGGCCCTCAATGGCCCCGCGACGGACATGGCACGAGCTTCGCTAAGGGTCCGACACACGAGGTTGAATTCATGAAGCTCATCTTTCCCATGTCAGTTCTCGCAGTTTCGTCCCTTCTGCTCGCGTGCGGCTCGGCGCCGGCGCCCACCGCGAAGGTCGCTTCGTCCGAGGCGGCAGTGCGGGCGGCAGGAGAGCTCAACGCCAACGATATCCCCACTGCGCAGCTCCACTTGAAGCTCGCGCAAGACCAGCTCGACACTGCCAAGAAGCTCATCGAACAAGGTGAGAACAAGCGCGCCGACTACGTGCTGACCCGCGCCCAAGCCGACGCGGAGCTCGCCGTCGCCCTCGCGAAAGAGACCGCGATCGCGAAGGAAGCCGAGACCGCGATGGCCAAGGTCCGCGAGCTCAAAGCCAAGTGAATCGAGGAGAAGAATATATGAACCGCACAATCTTTCCGCTTTTGGTCGCCTCTTCCCTCTTTGCGTTCGTCGGCTGTGCGACCACGCCTCCCCCGAAGGAGCTCGTCGACGCACGCGCCGCGTATACTCTCGCGCAGAGCGGACCTGCCGCGAAGGAGATGCCCGCGGAGCTCGAGGACGCCCGCAAGGCCCTCGCGACTGCAGAGAAGGCCTACGAGGACAACCCCTCGGACCAAGAGACGACGGACCTCGCGTATGTCGCCCAGCGCCGCGTGCTCCTCGCTTCGGCCCGCGGTCGCGCAGCGGCCCTCGAGAAGGCAAAGATCGCCGCCGACGAGCAGTTCAAGTCGACCGCGACCGACAAGCTCGACCAGACGTCGGCTGCCCTCGGAGCCGCGCGGCAGAACGGCGCGATGACGGCGCAGGCTCTCGCCACCGAGCAGAAGGCGCGCCTCGCCGCCGAGCAGAAGGTGCGTGATGCCCTCGGTCGCCTCGCGGCGCTCGCAGCCATCAAAGAGGACACCCGCGGAACGATCATCACGCTCTCCGGTAGCGTGCTGTTCGCGACCGACAAGTGGGAGCTCCTCCCCGGCGCGCACGAACGCTTGAATCAGGTCGCCGACGCGCTCAAGGAAGACACCGAGCGCCCCGTGACCGTGTTCGGCTTCACCGACGCGCAGGGCACCGACGCGCACAACATGACCCTCTCCGAGAAGCGCGCCGAATCGGTCCGCAACTACCTCGTCTCGCGCGGCGTCGACGCCTCGCGCGTCAAGTCCGAGGGCAAGGGCAAGGCCGATCCGATCGCCGACAACAAGTCGCCCGAGGGTCGCGCGAACAACCGCCGTGTCGAGATCGTCCTCGGCAAGGCCCCCGAGCACCGCTGACCGAGGCGGGTCGCACGGGTCCAAAAGCGGATATCCCTCGGGAGCTCCGCTAGAAGATTCGTCCGCCAATCCAATCCAATCGCCACGACCGGCGTGCTCTCGCGAGGGGGCACGCCGTTCGCGTTTCCACGAATCGAGACGCGCCCTGTTTCGTCCGGTCGGAGCGGTGGAGATACCCAAACTTCTCGCGCGCGAGCCTTCAAGTCTCCGCAAAAATAAGCGGAACGAGCTGCAGCCCGAAGCCACTGGCAACGTAGCGCGCTCGTGATTGTGCCGCCAGCTTGGGTAGCCAATCGAACAGCCCGAGATCGGCTATTGGGCAGTGCTCGCCCGTCGCCGTATCGGCGCCGAACATCACGCGGACACCATCGTAGTAGGCCTTGTCGAGCGCGCCCTCGCGGAGGGTGAGATGCGGCAGCGCGACGGCGAGCGCATCTTTGGCGCGCTTTGCGAGCGTGCCTCGTTCGGGGGTGCTCAGGATCGTCGCGCTCCGATTCGGAAAGCTTCGCCGAAGTTGCTCCGTGCACAGATTCATGAAGCGGTCGTAGGTCGCGATGTGGCGCACCACGGCCTCCACCTCGAAGCCGTCGTTGGGTTTGCCGAGCCCTGCCTCGGCGAGCACGAACAGCCGAAAATGGCGTGTGAACCCCTTCCCCGGCGGCAACGGCTGCGCCCGCAAGACCTGATGAACGGTAGTGAGCTTGGGGTGCGCCGTCGCCGATGCACGGAGCCTCCGCGCGCACTCGAGCGCGAGTACGTTGGTAGGGTCGGACACCACCTCGAGCCCTCGCGCGGCCGACAGGGTACGATCTTGCGAGGTGAGCGCGACCCCCGAGCACGTGCCGAGCGGCGCGACCGGTGCGAGCAAGAGCGCCTCGAACTCGCTCGCGGCCTCGAGCGCGAGCCCGTCGAGGCGATGCGCGAGCCTTAAATCGAGCGGCGACGGATGAACGAACGCGTCGCGCACCCATTGCTCGAGGAGCTGAGCTGGCGACCGGCGAGCAGCTTGTTCGCGGGCGAGCGCGAGGAGGACGGGCGTGGTCTCACTCGGCGCCGACGCGAGGAGCGAGCCGAGGTCCGGGAGCACGCGCCGGCTCACGGACAGGCCCCGACGTCGAGCGCCTCGCGACTGAGCTTCGTACGCTGGCGGAGCGCAGCTTCGGCGTTCGCGGAGCGCGACGACCAAAGGCAGGCACGAGCAGGATCGTGCGTCGCGGCCGTCTGGGCGAGGGTGCTGAGCTCGGCGAGCTTTTCCTTCGCGAGGTACTCCAAAGCGAGCGCTTCGATCATCGCGAGCGCAGCCGGCACACGAGCCGGTGACCTCTCGAGCGCCGCGAAGAAGTCGAACGCGCGCCGCGGATCGCCAGCGACGGCGTAGAGCGGCACCATCGCTCGGCGCGCTTCGGCGCCGACACGCGCCGAGGACGGAACCTCGGGATATTGCGCCCCGAAGTCGATCGCCTTCTTCATATCGGACATCGCCGGGAGAAAATTCCCCAAATTCGCTTCGACTTTACCGAGCCGATAGTGGGCATAGCCGTAGGCCGTGTTCTGCGGCGGCGGGTACTTCGCTACCTCGCGATACGCCTGCGCCGCGAGCTCCCACTTCCCCTCTTCGGCGACCGCCTGGTCCGCGAAGATCTCCCCGAATGCCAAATAGACATAGGGCCTCAACGGCGACGCAGGATAAGACGTGACGAGCTCCAGATACTGCTTCTTGGCGTTTGCCGTGTCACCGAGCCGTTCGTAGGCGAGGCCAGAATAGTACGCCGCCTCGTCGCCGGCGACCGTGGGGTGCTCCGCCCGCAAGCGTCGATAGGCCCCGATCGCCGCCTTCTGCGCTGCCGATCGCGTGCTCTCGTCGTCAGCGGCGGCCGCGAGCTCCCCGTACCGTTCGGCGAGCCGCTTGAGCAGCGTCGGTCGGTCCCCCGCGGCTCCTGCAGCGATCGGAGTGGCGGCGAGGAGCTTCTCGAGCGACGCGATCTCGTCGGCGACGACGGCCGCCGCACGCCGCTGAAATACGCGTAGATCGCGGTCGAAGAGCGGACCCGCCGCCACCTTCGTCGCCGCGGTTGGCTCCACCGGCGCCGCGAGGCTCGGACCGGGTGGGCCGGGAGGCTGGGCGGGCAGCACGAGCTCGGGGGTCGCGACGGGCGGAGGGCCCCAACAGCCCACCCCCGCGCCGAGGAGGAGGCCGCCAACGACGACGGAGACACCGAAGGATCGACCCGCGCGGCGATGGGAGCGAGAGCTCATGGGTCGTCAGCGTAGACCCGACCGGCGACCTCGACAGCACGTTGTTTTCGCTTCGTCTCGTCTCGTCTCGTCTCGTCTCGTCTCGTCTCGTCTCGTCTCGTCTCGTCTCGTCCGCGTTGCGGCGAGTCGCCGTCAGCGCCTTCGTGCCTTTCGAGCGACGAGGACACCGAGCAGGATTCCTGCCCCGATCCACGCTCCCCTGCCCCCCGACGACGGAACGCCGCCACCGGCGGAGCAGCGAGTCAGCTCCGTGTATTGCTCACCGACACGGTCGAGGACGATCACGTTGGGGGACAGCGTCTCCACCCCCTCGTCCGGTGCGATGGGAAGCGCGAGCGCCATGACGTCCCCACTGCCATCGACGCCAGTCCCCGCTCGGTCGGCGCGACCGGTCGCGACGCACCCCGCCGTCGCGCACGCCATGCCCGCGAGCCTGAGGAAGCTCACGACCCGGCGCGAAAAACTGGCCTTTCCGAACGCCGAGAACGTGGCGGGTACCGTCTCCGTGCCTTCGGTGAGCAAATAGGCACTCCCGTCGTGCACGGCGTGCGCGAACCGAGGGGCCCCCGCGTCGCGAACCTCGGTCTTCCAGGCCGCTCCCGGCGCCGCGTCGCGGTGCGCCTCGACGACTCCGCGGCCCGTATTGAGCATCATCACGCTCTTGCGTGTGGCGTCGCACGCGACCGAGACGAACGAGAGCACGCTCTTCCCCTGGAGGCTGTCGAGGCTCACGTCCACCGCCGGATCGAAGGGCGCGCCGTCGGCGTGGAGCTCCCTCAGGCGCAGATCGCGGGCCGCGCCGTCCACTTTTTCGTAGAGCGCTACATACCTATCTTCACACGGAAATACGCCTATCGGCTCTACCGTGGACGACGCCTCGAACGCGGGAGTGCTCTTTCCTTGCCCCGCCCCCTCGAGGACGTGAACGAAGAGCCTCGTATCGGCGCCGGTGGTGGGTTTGAGGACGACCGACAACCCCGCCGCCGTCGCGAGGGCGGCGAGCGGGGTACCGCCGGGCCTTGCGCTCGACTCGCGCCTCCCGAGGGGCGTGAACGAAGCGCCGTCGAGCCGCTCGTACTCCACGGTTTCCACGAGCCCGTTCACCCTCAAGTATCCACGCGCGACGGGCAGCAGGCCCGCGAACGAGCCACGACTCTCGGTCCGTCCTGCGATCGCGAGGGCCCCACCCGCGACCGAGAGCTCGAAGCCGAGCGTGGCGGGGTTCGACTCGCCGGAGAGACCGTCGGCGCTCGTCGCGTTCTCGATCGTGGCCTTTCGAACGGCGACACGGAGGCCCTCTCCGTCGCGAATCGGGGCCGCCACGTCGAACGCGAACTGCGGCGATGGCATCTGCATCTCCGCCGACGCCGCTTTCGCCGAAACGAGCAAGGCAAGACCGAGGAGCGAAGAGATGGTGAAGCGCATGCATCCCCGTTTGCAGCGCACATGCCACGCGCCAGCCCACGCGAAGACTCGGAAAAACAAGCGCGAACGTGCGATGAGACCTCGCCGCAGCATTCCGGCCGGGAGCCTCACCCCCCGTTCGGCACAGCTTGGCACCGTACCACCGTGGCGCTGTAGCGGCCGGACGCCCACGAGCACGCCGCAGCGGAGCCCGCCCTGCACCGTCGCGCCGACGAACCACGACGCACGCGCTTTTTCTGGTAGAGCACCTGCGTGGGCGCACAGTGGAAACAAAAGCATCGCGAGGCCGCGGCCAACGCGAAGGGTAAAATCTTCACCAAGCTCGCGAAGGAGATCGCGGTCGCTGCGCGCGCAGGCGCGGATCCGGCCACGAACACCTCGCTCCGCCTCGCGATGGAAGCGGCGCGCAAGCAGTCGATGCCGCGCGACACCATCGATCGCGCCGTAAAGAAGGGCGCCGGCCTCCTCGACGGGCCCGCGAACTACGAGACCGTGACCTACGAGGGCTTCGCTCCGCACCAGGTGCCCGTCATCGTGGAGTGCCTCACCGAGAACAAGAACCGCACCAGCGCGAACGTGCGGATGCTCTTCAAGAAGGGCCAGCTCGCCGCTTCCGGCGCTGTCTCGTGGGACTTCTCGCGGCTCGGCTTGGTGGAGGCAAAGGGGCCTCCCGGCGCCGATCCGGACGAAGCCGCGCTCGAGGCGGGCGCCGACGACGTCGAGCCGGGGGACGACGGGCTGACGAGCTTCTACACCCAGCCTACCGAGGTCGACGCCGTCGCGAAGGCGCTCGCGGAACGCGGCTTCGTGGTCGAGAAGTTTTCTATCGTGTGGAAGCCGAAGAACCCGGTCTCCGTCGGCGAGGCCGAGCGCGCGGAGGTCGAGTCCTTCCTCGCCGCCCTCGACGACGACGACGACGTGCAGAACCTCTACGTCGGACTCGCGTAAGTAGACCTTGCCCGCGCGGCCTATCCGCTCGCGCGGCGGTCGCCGGCCGCGCACGACGCACGCTTAGCTACGATTTACTGGGTTTCGTATGGTTTTGGCGTAGGTTCGTGCCCGCGCGTCGCAGCTCACGCGAGACGAATTTCGCCAATTCGATCGGACGGGGAGCGATAGGCCACGAGCGGCTTTCGGGCGAGCCAGAGACCAAGCGCGAGGCTCACGAGGACGACAAAAATGCCAGACTCGCCGGTGAACGTGGTGGTCGTGTGCGACGCGTCGCCGCCCTTCGTGAAACCGTCGAACGTGCCCTGGATGAGCGAGTTCCACGCAGAGTGGAACAGCACCGCCGGCCACACGCTCCCCGAAGCGAGCCGCACGTAGCCGGCGACGAGACCGCCGCCGAGAATGCCGACGAAGAAACAAACCGCCGACAGCACGGGTCGAGGCCCAGCGGCGTATTGCCCAGAGACGATGAGCGGCAGGTGCCACGCTCCCCAAATCGCCGCGCTCACGAGCACCGGCCTCGGAACGCCGGCGTCGACGAGCCGCGTGAGCATGTACCCGCGCCAGCCGAGCTCTTCCCCGAAGGCAGTCGCGGCCGAGAGCACCGTGCCGAGGGTGAGCATCACGCCGATCGACGCCACGAGCCGGACGAGGCCCGGGGTGTGCGCGAGCCCCAGCCCCTCGAGGGAACGCGGCGCGAACGTCTCGAGGCCGGTGAGCCACGCGGCGCCGTACGCGACGAGCCCTACGAAGAGCGGCGAGAGCCACGCCACGAGCAGTGAACGCGCGAGCCGCGGCCGCCCCTCGTCGCTCGCCGCATTGCGCGTACCCAATCGAAAAGACACGTCTTTTGGTCCCTCACGGACGAAGAGCCGCGCGACGAGCGACGCCAGCGCCGGGCTCCACATGAGCGCGAACACGAGGGCGACCTGCTTCTCGATCGGATCGCCGGTGCGATAGATCGCGAGCTGCGCGAGCAAGCTGAGCGGCACGAGCACGGCGAAATACACCGTGAGCCCGCGACGCGCCCGTGCCTGGCGTTCTGCTTCGGGGAGGTTCATGGCCGGTGGTCGTCCGGAGGCGCCCCGAAATTTCGTGGGCGCCTCGAGAGCTCCGTTTCTCGCCGCGCGCGGCCGCGCGGCTACTTCGATTTGGCCATGTCGCCGAGGATCTTCACGCACTCCTCGACCCACACGTCGCGCGCGAGGTCGTCTTTCCAGCGATCGAGGCGCTGGCGAATCTTCTCGTCGGTCGGGGCGGGACCGGCGCCAGCGGTGGGGAGCGCCTCGACCTCGATCACCGGTTTGCGATCTTTCTTTTTGGGATCGAGGTTCTCGATCTCGGCCTTGGCGCGCTTCTTTGCTTCCTGGAAGGCCTTGCGCTCGAGCGGCTCCACCGTTTTGTCTTTGCGCGCGCCGAGGATCTTCGCGAACTCGGACACCATCGTGAGCTCTTGGTTGGTCTTCACCCGCGCCTCGCTCGCGCTCGCGAGCTCACCCGGTTTCCACGTGTGGGGAGTCTTGGTGAACGGGGCGCTGCGAATCGTGCTCCAGGGGATCGCGTGGTAGAGCGTGCGCTCTCCCGAGTCGATGAACGCGGTCGGATCGGGGAGGAGGATATCGGGGACTACGCCCTTCAGTTGCGTCGACCCGCCGCTCACGCGGAAGTATTCCTGAACCGTGATCTTGTAGAGGCCGAGCGGCTCTTTGCCCTTCGGCTGCATGCGGTCGAGGTCGAGCACCGCTTGCACCGTGCCCTTGCCGTGCGTCGCGCTGGTGCCGACGATCACCGCGCGCTCGTAGTCTTGCAGCGCTCCGGCCAAAATCTCGGCCGCCGAGGCGCTGAAGCGATCGACGAGCACGACCACGTTGCCGGAGAACGAGACCGAGGGGTCGGTGTCCGACAGCACGTCGATTTTGCCATCGGAGTCGCGCGTCTGCACGACGGGGCCCTGCGGGATGAAGAGGCCGCTGATGTCGCGCGCGTGGGTGAGCAGACCGCCGCCGTTGCCGCGCAGATCGAGCACGAGCTGGGTGACCTTCTTCTTCTGGAGCGCGTTCAAGATCGCGCGCACGTCGTCGGTCGCGTTGCGCTCGCCCGGCCGCGCGCGCGCCCCCACGTCGCCATAAAAGCCTGGAAGATACACATACCCGACGGCGTCGCCTTTTTTGTCGCCTCGGACGACGGCGCCGCGCGCGTAAGTGGCCTCGATGCGGATCACGTCGCGGGTGATGGAGAGCGTCTCGATGCGGCCGTCGGCGTGCTTCACGGTGAGGACCACGACGGTGCCCTTCGGCCCGCGGATCATGGAGACCACCTTGTCGATCGGGAGATCGATCGCGTCGACCGGCTCTTTGCCGTCTTGGGCGACCGACATGATGAGATCGCCGATCTCGAGCTTGCCCTGCTGCCAGCTCGCGCCACCGGGTACGAGATCGTGGACGACGATGTAGTGGTCTTGCTCGCGGAGGGAGGCGCCGATCCCCTCGAGCTTTCCTGTCATCTGGATATCGAAGTTCGCCTCCTGCGCCGGCGGCAGGTACGTCGTGTGCGGGTCGAACACCGCGTTCACGGCGTTCAAGAGCTCCTCTGCCGGCTCGAGCTTCTCGGTTGTCTGGAGACGGGTGAACTGGGTCTCGTAGCGGGTCGCGAGCTCTTTGCGGATCTTCGCCTCGCGCCCCTCGAAGGTGGCGGGGATCTCGCCGAGGGTGCGCTCCGCGATCGCTTCGCGCTTCGCTTCGTCCGGATCTTTCGGCTTCTTCGCGTCCGGCTTGGGGTGCGCCTTGGCCTCGATGATCTCTTCCATCTGCTGGTTGCGTTCGAGCACCTGCAGCTTGAGCACGCCGCGCCAGCGGGCCTCGAGGTCGGCCTCCGAGTTGCAGAATGCACGTTTCTTCGGATCGGTCTCGTAGGACTCGTTCACGTTGAAATCGAGCGGCTTTTCGAGGAGCCCCTTCACCAGCTTGGCGACGAGGAGGCGCCGCTGCGCGACCAACGCCGCGCCCTTGCGCGCCACGATCAGGTTCCCGTCGCGGAGCTCATCGTCGATGTTCGTCTCGTACTTGGCGAGCTTCTTCACGTGGTCGTCGAGGAAGAGCAGCTTGCCACCGTCGAGCTCTTCGACCAGCTTTTGGAACGCGTCCTTCGAGAGCGCGTCGTCGATCGGCTTGCGGAGCACGTGCTGCTTCGCGAGGAGCGTGGTCGCCGCCTCCGCGAGGATGGGCTCGCGCGGATCGGGGGGGAGCTCGGGGAGGTCGGTCTCGACGACGAGCGCGGTCGCGGGAGGGGGCACCGAAGGCGCTTGGTTCGTGCCCTTCGTGGTCGCGGAAGAACGCGGGGAGCCACAGCCGAGGGCGGTCACGAGGGCGAGGACGACGAGGCTTGGTTTTCGCACGCAGGGATCCTAGCGATTGCTGCCCTGATTTCGCGAGCTTTTCGTGCTCTTTCGTCCTCCCTTTTTTTCGCGGCGGCGCTGGGCGATGATCGGGGAATGTTCGAGGCGCGCCGACGTTCTCTCTCCGCCGTCGTGTGCGCGCTCGCGCTGGGTGTGTCCATCGTCGCTGCCCACGGAGGCCGCGCGGCGGCGTGCTCGTGCGTGGGCCCGAGGCCGCGCTTCCTCTCGCCACACGCCGCGAACGCCCCGCTCAACAGCCACGCGCGGGTCGAGGTGCCCAACGACTACGCGAAGCGGACCTTCGTGCTTCGTGCCCATCGCGGCGCGGTGGTCCCCACCCGTGTCGCGACGATCGCCGGCGCCGAGCTCACCGTCGTCGACCTCGCGCCGACGAGCGCCCTCGCGCCCGAGACGCGCTACGAGATCGCTGCCGTCGACGCGAACCTCCACCCGTCCACGCTCGTGATCGGCACGTTCGTCACCGGCACGTCGAGCGACGTGGTCGCGCCGCTCCTCCCCTCCCTCGGGACGGTACGCACGAACCTGAACCTCGGGCCGTCCGCGGGCGGGATGTGCACGGTCCGCGGGCCGTGGATCACGGTCGCAAAGTCGGTCGCGCAGGATCCGAATCGCGCCGACGCAGAGCTCGGGTTCTACGTCTGGAAGCTCGCCCCCGGCGCGGCCTACGACGCCCGTAAGCCCCCGGATGCGCTCGTTTTTCCGTTCCGAGACGCGATCTCGATCGGAAAGACCAGCATGTGCGACACGCACGAGATCGAGCTCAGCGGGGCCTCCGTCGATCTGGTGCTCGCGGCGGTCGACGAGGCCGGCAATCGCAGCCCAACGCGACGCGCCCACGTCGACCTCACGCGGCCGACACCATGAGGCGTATCGTCGTCGTCGTGGCCCTCGTCGCGGGGTGTGGAGCGCCGGCGCCGGCTCCTGTCGTCGTGCCCACCGTCGCGGCCACGCCCGCCCGCAGGCTCGAAGTTTCTCCCTCGCGGCCAGCCGAGAGCGAATCCGCGCCGTTCGAGATCGTGAAGGGCACCTCCTCGCTTTGTGTGCTCACGAATGGCGCGGCCCATTGCCCGCACGACATCGCCGCCGACGAGCCGCTCGCGAACGGGCCAATCCTCGATGGCCTCCCGAACGTTCGTGGGCTCTCGTTCGGGCAAGATTTTCATTGCGTGGTCACCGCCGACGGGAAGGTCGCGTGTGGCGGCGGCAACCATTTCGGGCAGCTCGGCGCGGGCGTCGCGGAGGAGAGCGCAGGGCTCAAAGTGCTCCCCACCCTGAGCCACGTAAAACGTGTCGTCTCGGGCCCGTTCACGTCTTGCGCGATCCTGGACGATGGAAAGCTCTCGTGTTGGGGGAAAAACGAGTCGGGAGAGACCGGCAGCGCCACGAACATACTCCCCGATGCGCGCGTCGTGGTCGAGCCGGAGCTCGTCGCTGGCATCCAGGACGTGACCGAGGTCGCGATCGCTTGGGGAGCCTCGTGCGCGGCGATGGCCAACGGCGATGTCGCATGTTGGGGTACAGCCGACCTCCCCGAGCACAAGAAGCTACGTGGCGCCCAAGACGAACGGCCCACGGTCATCGCGAGCCTCGCCGGGGCGACCTCCCTCAGCGCGAACGAACAGACCTTCTGCGCGGTGCTCAAAGGCAAGGTCGTCTGCTGGGGGAGCCGCTCGATGCTCCTCTCCCGCGGCGGCTCGAAGACACTGACGGAGCTCGCGATCCCCGACGCCCAGCGGGTGAGCCTCGGCCATTCCCACGGCTGCGCGCTCGGCGGCGGCGGCGACGTCTACTGCTTTGGCGCGGCATACTCGCGCGCGCTCGGGGTGCCGGTGAGCGACCGCGACTACGAGCCCCGCGGGCCCGCCAAAGTGACCGGCCTGCCCCGCGTCGAGAAGGTCTTTTGTGGCGCGTCGCTCTCGTGCGCGCTCACCGTCGGCCACGAGCTCTACTGCTGGGGTCGCTTGGGCACGCGGGCGAGTGACATCGCGCCGACTCCGGTGCAGATGCGCGTTCTCCCCAACCGCTGAAGCGCTCGCTCTCCGCCCCGAGCCTCCTCCAGACTTGCCTCGTAAGCAAGATGAGCAGCTCTGGCGTGGTATCCCTATAGGTATCGCGCGTGACGACGCGAGGAGCGCGCCCGCGACCCTAGGTTTTTCCCTGCGGAGCGGCGCTCCATTCGAAAAAGGGGCGCCATTTCGGTTCGGGTAAAAATGCCGCGCCGAGAGCGAAATTCAAAAAAGATTGGGATTCGTGTTGCACGGAGCGAAGATGCAAATACGCTAGTAGGTTGGGAAGGAGTACCAACTTGAGCCAATTGAACCAAACCATCGCGCGGCTAGCTTCGGACTTCGCGGACCGCTTGCTCCAGGCGATTCGGAATGCGCCACTCGCCGACGTCGTCCGGGGCGCAAAGGCCCAGAGCAAGCCCCCAAAGGTGGCGCGACGCACGGGGGCGAAGGCCCCGGTAGGGAGCGCGGGGGTCGACATCGACAAGTCTTTGGCGGAGCTTCTGCTCCTCCTGGGGAAGAGCCGCGAGGGCGCCCAGGGCGGCAGCTTGCGCAAGGAGCTCCGACTATCG
Source organism: Myxococcales bacterium (assembly GCA_013297655.1). Lineage (GTDB taxonomy): Bacteria > Myxococcota_A > Polyangia > Polyangiales > Polyangiaceae > JAAFHV01. Next base: position 21,531 of record JAAFHV010000027.1, read on the forward strand.
AAGGGACAATTCCTGCGCGTGGCGGCGGCCGGCGTTCACTCCAAGAAGGTCGTCCGTGTCGGCGAGCGGCGCGGCATCAAGTACTTTTTGGCTTAGAAGACAGCGACGCTTCCCTCCCAAGATTCGTCGTCTTCCGCGGATTCGCGGCTCGTGCTCCCCCCAAAACGACTAAGGCACTATCCGTCGGCGAGCGCGACGCGGGATAGTCATTTCGTGTCGACTCCTGCCATTGAACGGCGCGCCTTACCCACGAATGGCGCGTCGATTTTGGCACGGAACGGCGAATGTTCTCCCAGACAGAACACCCTGTTTCCTAGGTAACTAAAGCGCCGGTGAGACGCGAGCCGCGGAGGTGCGACCGCGACGCGACAGAGTCCGGGAGTCCGCGCGCGCGAGCCCTGCGCGCAACGAGTCGTGCCGCTCGCCCAGCGACACGAACCGGGCGACTGCGTCGGCCGTACGGGTTCACCGACGCGGGCGGCTCAGGGGGTGCGCGTCCAGTAGGTCACACAAAGATCGTCCGTTGCGTGACGGACCGAGAGCACGGGCGCGATGGGAGCTTCCGCCGGATTCGCCGGCGGCGGCTTTGGCGTCACCGCGATCGACAAGAGGCGCGCCTCCGCGTCCGGCCCACAGAGCCGCGCTTCGGCACGAACGACCTCGTTCTTCGGGTCGGCAGCGGCGATTTGCAGCCGACCGAGGGTGAGCGGCGCGCCGTTCGACGCGCCTAGACGGACACGAACCTCGCGCCCGTGCGTCGCGTCCTCCGCGGGCAGCGGATGAAGCGAGCGAACGCGGAGCTCCGCCATGCCGTCCGCCGTCGCGGCGCGAAAACGATCGTCGCGCACGTGCGCGATGATGCCCGCCATCCGCGACCGGCCGAGGAGCGGATGCGCGGATTCCGGCGCGCGAGGAGCCCGGTCGTACGTGACCCCCTCGCCTACATCGGCGTCGTCGGCCTCGAGCGCGCCATCGGGCACGTGGTGGAGCCGAACGTCGACCGCGATCGGCACCCCTGGAGCGCCGTGCGCGACGTAGAGATCGAGATCGCCCGATTTCCACTCACCGCGAGGGAGCGCGACCACGTGGGTCACCACGACGCTGTCCTTTTCGACGCGAATTTTCACCCGCGATACGCTCGGGAGGAGCGGGAGAGGACCCACCGGGCGAGCCGCTGCGAGCGTCTGGCGAGAACCGGCGAGCGCGACGAACGAGAGCGCGACGAACGCGAACGTGAACGACGCGGCGCTTCTCCGCGGGCGGGCGCGGTTCATCCGAGCTCTCTTTCGAACGCCTTCCCGACCCGGATCGCTTCCGCTTCGAGGTCTGGTGGCGCATCGGCGAGGAACGTGGTCGCGAGGGCCGGCCGGGAAAAACGCGTCGCAAACGCGCGCGGGGCGCGTGGGTTTCGGTACCAATCGTCGTCGAGCGTGTCGACGAGGCGCTGGTGGGCGGAGAGCGTGGTCAGCGCCGCGAGCCAGCGCGCCGGCTCGTCGTCGTGGGGAGTTGGCGCGAGGAAGTCGATGCTCGCGTACGGACCGCCGGTGACGGCGTCGAGCTCGCGGACGCGCTCGGTGACCCCCTCGTGCGCGACGAGCCACGCGAGCGCGCGGAGACGGAGTGAAAAGAGCAGCGACGCGTGAAGCGCCTTCGACGCGTCGACCGCGCCACCACGACCCGCCGCGAGCTCGCGCGCGAGGAACGGGGCCGACGCGACCGTGAGCGCGAAGAGCGCGCCGGTGCGGTGCGCGTCGACGAAGTGCGGGTCCTCCGCGAGTGGGAACGCGGCATATCGTAAAGCTTCTTGACGATGCAGGGCCTCGCCGTAGAGCGCCGCGGCGCGGACGAAGCTCGCGGCGCCTACCGGCGCCGGGAGCTTCATCGCGGGAGCCGCGCCGAAGCCAACGAACCCCCGCTGCACCCACTCGCCCGTGAGCCGCGCGGGCCATTCGGCCCCGCGCGCCTCACGTGCGCTCGCGAGCCGCCACGTGTCGACCGGCGCGAGCCCGTGCGCCGCGCGCGACGTCCCGGTTCGCGCGACTTGCGCGCGGGTCAAGAGGTCCTTCGCGAGCGGCTCGGTCGTGCGTAGGAAGCGCACGGCCGAGCCGACCAGGGCCTCCTCCGAGACCCCCGGCGCCGCGTCGTCCGGGGCGACCTTCGTCACGCTCGCCGGCGAGAGCTCGCCGGCGAGCACCGCGATGAGATCGGCGCTCGCGGTGACGACGAGGCGCGAGCCGGACGACGCGGACGGCTCGGACGACGCTCTTCCGGCTTCTCCCGAAGCCGGAAGGAGCGTCGTGTCGAGGTGCACGAGGGCGCGACCGAATCGGCCGGGACGGCCGAGTCGGTGCGCGACCTCGTCGCGGCGCGTGCGTCGCTCGTCGCGGTGCGCGCGGACGCGCGCACCACGACGAGCGGCGAGGTCCACGTGGGAGCCCGCGATTTCCGCGGTCTCGGACGAGAGGAGCCCGAGGAGGGCTTCGCTCGCGGAGCCCTCGTCGGGGGCCTCGTCTCGTTTGCGGCGCGGCTCTTCGGGACGAGGCGCGCGCAGAGCGCGCGCCTCGTTGCGCTCGAGGTCCCACGTGAGGCGCGCGAGGGTGAGCTCGGCGACCCAGCGGGCGCACGAAGCGCGGAGCGCTTCGTCCGCCCGCGACGTGTGGCGAGCGACGAGGGCCTCGTAGGTGCGCTTGCCCGCGAGGTGGCGGTGGGGCGCGAGAGCGCCCCCCGCCACCCACGGGTCGAGCGCGTCCGTCGCGAGGGCCGTGGGGTCCGTGGTGAGGGCGTGCCGTGCGAGCCGCAAGGCTCGCACGGCGCGCGCGAGGTCGCGGGCGAGGCCGCCGAGGTCTTCCGCGAGGCCGGCGGTCATCCGTGGATCGTGCTCCGGACGGCTTTTTTCGCGAGCCCTTGCACGATGCGACCTTCGGCTTCGGCGAGCGCTTCGAGCCGTCGTGTAACGAGCGCGTCGTCGCCGAGGGCGGCCTCGAGCGCGAGATCTCGGTAGGTGCGGAAGTGCCGCGCCTCGCACGCGAACAGCTCTTCGTAGAACTCGCGGAGCGCGTCGTCCTTCTCGACGACCCCCTGGAGCAACTTGAAGCGCTCGCACGAGCGCGCCTCGATCACGGCCGCTGCGAGCAAACGATCGACCAAGAGCGGAGTGCCGTCGCGAGGGAGCGCTTTGCACGCAAGGCGAAGCTCGGCTGCGTATTCGTCGACCGGCGGATGTCCGAGATCGATCCCGCGCGACGAGAGGAAGTCCACCACACGATCGAAGTGGTCGAGCTCTTCGCGTGCGAGCGCGGTGAGCGCCTTCACGAGCTTCAGGCTCGTGGGGTGCCGCGCGACGAGCGACAGAGCGTGGCTCGCCGCCTTCATCTCACAATGTGCGTGGTCGACCAGCACACCCTCGAGATCGCGCGCGGCGAGCGCGACCCATTCGGGGTCCGTGGGCGTGGTGAGGCACAGCATGACCGGGTCTCGCTAGCACACCTTTTCGCCGGCGCGCGACCCACGCGCAGCGCCCCTCAGGTCGCGGCGGATTGTGCCTCTTTCGGCCTACGTTTTCCGAGCACGAGGAGCGCGATCAAGACACCGAAGAGCCCGATCGCCCGCGTGATCCGGTCGCCCGTTCCTTCGCCCCGGTACGCGTAGTCGGAGGTGCGCGGCACGTACGGCTCACGCTCGAGGGCGGCGACCATCTCGGGATCACCGACGAGCTCTCCCTTCGTTCCGATGACCACCGTGCGACGAGCGCGGAGCGCTTCCATCACGGAGGCTTCACTCGCCGGCTCCTTCACGAAGACGAGGGTGCGGCAGATGCCGAGCACGCTGCCGGCGTGGAAATCCGACGATCCGATCGCGCCGAGGCGGGGGGTAGCTTCGTCGTAGAAGCGGATCATGGAGGGGTAGCTCCAGGGTCCTTTTCGTTCGCGGAGGGCGAGCGGGTGCATGCGCTCGGCGCCGTCCAGCTCCGCGCGAATCGGCACGAGCGAGGGCCAAAAGAACTCCACCGGGTGGGCCGCGAAGATGACGCCTCCTTGCGCGTGCACGGCCGCCACCGCGGCGACGGAGCCACCTCCCGGGTCGACGGTGTGCTCGAGCCCGACCGCGATGAGGTGGAAATTCGCCGACGTGATCTCTTCTCCCGCGAGCACGATCGGGCCGTCGCCCAAGCGGCCCACGGCCCTAGCGATTTTCCCTGCCGTGACGCCGTTGTGCTCCGTCACCGCGACCACGTCGAGGCCGCGGCGCGACGCCTGCCGCACGATCGCGGTCGGAGTGAGCATGCCGTCGCTCCACGTGGTGTGCACGTGAAAGTCGCCCTCGAGCACGCGGTAGCCCGCGCGACGCACCTCGGGTCGCTCGGGGCGCGGATCGGCGCACGCGCCTCCGACGAGGCCGACAGCGAGGAGCGCCGCCGCCACCAGCTCCGGAACGCGCTTCATTTTGGACCTCCCGCGAAGGGGAGGATCGGCAAGAGCTGCCCCTGCGCGATGTAGTATCCGACCACGCAGCCCATCGCGACGAGGTAAAACGCGGACGTCGCCACGACCGCGCGCCCACGGGGCAGGCCCGCGCCGCGCCGGAACAGCGCGAACGTGGTGACGATGCCCCACACGAGCGCGACGAGCACCGCGATCGGCGCGACGTACGCGAGCGCCGAGAGCGAGTTGGTCGAAAAAAGAAGCGCCGATACGATCGCGAGCAGCGCCGCGAACCACACACCGTGGCCGTCGAAGTAGAGCGCGAGCAAGGTCTCGAGCTTCGTGTCGGCACGCGCCATCCGCGCGCCGGCCGCGACACCGAGCGCCTGCACGAGCGGCATCCACGAGTACGAGCCCGCCGCGAGCAAGACCTCGAGCGGCGAGAGGCGCCCCGTCGAGGTGAAGCTCACGAAGGCGCCGATGACGAAGAGGAGCCGAAGCACCCCGAACACGATCCGCGCGCGGGCCTCGCGCGACGGCATCGCGCCCACCTCTTCTGCGAGCGCGCGGTACCCCTCGAACGGCGAGATCGTGATCGTCACGAGTCGAGAAAAGCGCGCCATTCGTCGACGACGATCTTAACTCACGAACGAAGAGAAACCTCGCCACGCTTCGTAAAGATACGTCGCGACCGCGGCGCTCATCCGAAGAGCGCGTCGTACCTTCGCTGCATCTCCTCGGGGGTGACTCCCTTTTCGATTTCGTGCCCGACCAGCCACTCGTGACCGAACGGGTCACGAATCGCGCCGCTGCGCTCGCCGTAAAACTGGTCGCGAAGCGGGCGAACCAACGTGGCTCCCTGCGCGACCGCGCGGGCGACGAGGGCGTCGGCGTCGTCGACGTGGAGGTGAATCGAGCTCGTCGTGGGGTGCCCCTCTTGCGGCCCCACGATGCCCATCTCGGGGAACTCCTCCGACACCATCAGCGTGGTCCCGCCGAGCGCGAGCTCGGCATGGCCGAGCCTGCCTCCGGGCTCGACGAGTCGAAACTTCTCCTTCGCGCCGAAGACCTCTTCGTAAAACGCGATCGCCTTTTTTCCGTCGCGCACCCGCAGGTAAGCGAACACTTCGTGAACGGCCATGAGCTCTCCTTCGCCACGCCGACCGACGCGGCAAAAGCAAGGTGTGCTCCGAGGCGGTCCCTGTCTTGAACGAATTTTACCGTCGACGGTTCGCCTCGTTTCCCGCACAAAAACGCCACTCAGCGATGAGCCGCCGACCCGCATGACCCGTGGTGCAGACGCGACTTCGGCCACGGAGGTGCATCACGACGGAGCGCGCTCCGACGACGAGGATCGCCCGACGGCATCGGTGAAGAGCGCCGGTCTTCAGAAGCCCTTCGCAGTGAGCGTCGCCTCGTAGCCATTCCCGAGCCCATCCTCGTAGTGCCATTCGATCGGGCCGACCCCGCGGCAGAACACCGTATAGGACGTGTACGAAGCGACGACCGTCGCCGACCAGCAGTCGTCGAACGTCCCGGCCGGCACCGTGCGGGTGCCCCGCGATTGCCATTCGTACTGCCTTACGCCGTCGGTCCATTTGTGGCCTTCGGCGACCGGCGAGTCGAGCGAGAGGCGCCAACCGGCGACGTAGGTGAACACGCGATCGCCCTCGACCGCGTAGTCGAAGTCGCCCGCGTTCTTGCAGAGCGACGAGACGGTGATCGCGGTCTTGCCGTCTCTTTGCGCGCTGCTCTTCGCGGTCGAGACGTGGGTACCGGCCTGGCAGGCGGGGTAAAACCCGAGCACCTTGACGGAGTAGGTCCACGAGCGACCCACGGCGATCGGATCGATCCGGCGATCGGCGACCGTCGCGTCGCTCGCGCTCGCTCCGTCGCGAGGCGCGGAGTCGGACGTTAGGCCCCCATCGCTCGGCGCGGGAAGGGTCGGCGTGGGCGGAGCGACGCTCGAGTCTCCGGTGACCGCAGCGTCCGCGAGCGGGTCGTCGATGCTCGTGGATGCACCTCCGCACGCCACGACCGCACCCAAGAAGCCCATCGCCACGATCGCTACCTTGTTCATCCGACCTCCGCTTCGTACGTGGACGCTGCGCATCGCGATTATGAGCGCGAGGATCTCTTTCCGTCCCAGCAGCAAGCGACCGACGCTCAACCACTCGGAATCAAACAAGAATCAGCCAGCGAGCACGACGTGATTCTTCACCCCTACGAAGGCCGCGCGGTACGCGGAGGGCGAGACCCCGGCCCGGCGAGCCACGTCGCGACAGTAGTGCGCCTGGTCGGCGTAGCCGGCGGCGAGCGCGATCTCGGCGTGCGTGATGCGCGGACGGGCGAGCGAGTCGAGCGCCCGTTGAAACCTGAGCACGCTCGCGTAGGCCTTCGGCGCGAGGCCGACCGCAGCACGAAAGTGCTCCACGAACGCGCGGTGGCTGAGGCCGCTCCGCGCCGCGTGGACTGCGACCGCGACCGCGGGGTCGAACGAAGCGAGCACCGAGCGAACGCCGTCCCTCGGTCCGCTCGCCGCGAGCACACGAAACCGAGAGAGGAGCGCGCGGTCGAGCGCGTCGAGCAGCGCCTCCGCTGGATCGGCGCATCGAAGCGAGGCGTGGAGCTCGTCGACGAGCGAACGCGCAGAGGCGCCCCAAAGGCTCTCGAGCGGCGTGTGTCGATCGGCGAGCTCGTGCGCAGGGACACCGAAGAGCGCGAGCGACGCGAACGGCGAGAGTTGGGCGCCGACGGAGACGCAGGGCACCGCTTCTTTCACGTAGTGCGTGTCGCGCGCGCCGCCGACCACCGCCGACCCGATCCACGCGATCGCGCCTCCTTCGACGATGCCGAGCGGCGGACCGAGGCGCACGGCGAGATGCATGCTTCCGGTCGGCAACACGTGCTCGCGTCGAGTCGCCATCGCGGTCGCGGTCGCGGCCTCGGCGCTCACCCACGTGCCTCGCACGAGGCCGCGAAGTGCCGGCCCGGGCTCGCGCCAAGTCGATCGAAGGCTCACTTCACGCACCGGAAACCGATGTCCGGCATCCGCGTCGCGGGGGAGGCTTTTCCTCGCGCCGTCGCGGTGAGCGCGGTCGGCCGATCGTCGGCCCAGGAGCCCCCGCGCACCACTTTGGTCGAAGCGCCGCAGCTCGTTTGACCATAGGGGCAAAAGGTCGCGTCGACCCACTCGGCGACGTTCCCGGCGAGATCGAACGCGCCGAAGGGAGAGACGCCCTGGAGGTAGCTCCCGATCGGCGCGGTCGCTTCCGCGCCGTCGTCACCCTGAAGGCGCTGACCCAAAATTTCCGCCGTCGTCGCGCGCGCGAGCGAAGCGCACCCTTGGTCGCAGCCGTTCATTCGCGTCGACGCGGGCGGAGCCGAGCCCCACGGGAAGCTGCGACCGTCGCTCCCGCGCGCGGCGTACTCCCACTCTTCCTCACTCGGGAGCCGCTTCCCCGCTTGGCGGCAGTACGCGGCGGCCTCGTCGAACGTGACGCAGTTCATCGGATGCTCGGTTTTTCCCGCGCGTCCGTAGTTGCAGAACGGTGACCACGCCTGCTCGGCCTCCTTCTTTCCACCCGGCACCGACGCCTCCGTGCTCGGCGCCGCGCACCCTTTCCGATGAACACACGCGGCGTACTCGGAGACCGAGACCTCGGTGAGATCGACACAAAAAGGAGCGACCTTCACGGCGTGGGGTGGCCCTTCTTCGGCGGAGCCCATCGTGAACGTGTCGCCCTTCACGCGGCCCATCTCCCGGGGACAAAAGGGGAGCCCCGGCGTCGCGACCGCCGCGTCCGGGACGGACACCACGACGCGAGATCCACGCTGCGCGAAGAAGAGCGCTCCGCCTCCGACGACGAGCACTGCAGCGCCGAGGGTGGGCAAAAGCCAGCGCGGGCCCGAGCCGTCGAGCGGCAGCGTCGCGGGCTCTTCGTTCTCTTCCGGGGCGGTGCGCGCGTCTGCCATCGCCGGCGCTGGCGTGCCTACGGTGCGCGCGACGCCGAGCTCGGTCGCGGAGTCGGACGAATCGCGCTCCGCCCCGACGAGCGCGAGCGAGATACGCACCGGGCCAGTATGCACACGAGTGGGGACTCCGAGCGCCTCGGAGAGCGCGTTCGCGGCGGCGGTCGCGTCGACGAAACGGCCTGCCGGATCGCGGCACACGCACTGCGCGAACCACGCGTCGAAGCCGGGCGGAACGAGCTCCACGACACCGAGCTCGCGCGCGCGCGCCGAGGCCGACGGGATCGGATCGATGATGAGCTCGCGCAGCACCGCGGCGACGCCCTCCCCCCCGCCGGAGAGCCAAAACGAGCGCCCCGTAAGGAGCTTGAACGCGACGAGCCCGAACGCCCACACGTCGGTGCTCGGCGTGATTTGCGCGTCGCGCTCGGACTGCTCGGGCGCCATCCAGAGCGGCGTCCCGACGGCGCCCGTGTTCGCCGAGCGCGCCGCCTCCACGACCTTCGCGATCCCGAAGTCGAGCAGCTTGACGGTGTAGGACTCGCTCATCCGCCTCGTCTCGGCGAGGAGCACGTTCTCCGGCTTGAGGTCGCGGTGCACGATCCCGGCGCGGTGCGCGGCGCCGAGCGCGTGCCCCACTTGGCCCAAAATTCGCGCAACTTCCTCGCGCGAGAAGTGCCCGCGCTTTTTCAGCTCGGCCGCGAGATCGGAGCCGACGAGGAGCTCCATCGCGAGCCAAGGCACGTCGTCGTCGACCCCCGCGGCGACGACCTCGATGACGTGCTCGCTCTCGATCCTCGCGCCCACGCGCGCCTCGAGCGCGAATTTTTCACGGAGCTCCGGGCTGTCCACGAACGTGGGATGCATGAGCTTCAGTGCGCGTTGGCGACCCGTCGTGAGCTGCTCGGCGACGTAGAGGGCGCCCATCCCGCCCGACGCGAGCTTGCGCACGATGCGGAAGTCCCGGGCGAACACCGTCCCCGGCTGGAGCTCCCCCAACGCCTTCATGACCCGGCATCGTACGCTGTCGCGACGGCACCGTCGCGGTTTGCGCCCGTTCGCGACCATTCGCGACCGTTCGCCTGAAAACACGGCCTTCCATCGTCGTTCGGCGTCCGCTTTCGCTATCTTGGTGGGTGATGATCCCTCCCGCGTTCGCTGCACCCAAGGTGCTCCGGTGGCTCAACATCGCGGCGGTGGGTCTGTCGCTCGCGGCGATCACGGCGAGCACCTTCGCCGGTCTCGATCGCAGCTTCTCGGGGATCACCACCGGCTTGCCTACGCTCATGTTCGGCATGCTGTGGGCGTGGCTCCTCCGCATTCCGAACACGATCGGGCGCTCGCCGGTGCGGTGGGGATGGCTCGCTTCGGTGCCGCTCGCCGCACTGAACGCGGGGTTCGCGGCCGGGATACTCATGGCGACGGACAGCCAAGCGAACGCGTTCGATTTCGGGGGATTTCTCGGTGGAGTCGCGCTCGGGATCACGTTCGGGGTGTTCATGTGGGCGCCCGCCCTCGTCGGCACGCTCGTCGCGTTCGGGCTGCCGATCGCGATGTCGCAGAGCCTCGCGAAGAAGGGCCTCGCTGGCGAAGAACGCGGCGAACGCATCGTTGGCATCGTCTGCGCGGGGCTCGCCATCATCGCGCTCGGCCTGTCGTTCGTGCACACGAGCGAGCACTCAGGCGCCGAGGCGTTCGGCACCCGCCGCGAAGGCCTCGTGGCCGCCGGGCTCGTCTTCATGCGAATCGCGGCCGTGCTCGGCGCGGTGGTCGGCGGCACCGCGGCCGTGCTCGCGAACATACGAGAGCGCAGCCGGAAGCTGTTCGTCGAGAACGCAGAGCAGGGGAAAATACCTGGATTTCGCGTCGACGCGACAGCGGAAGGCAAAGCCCTCGTCCGCGTCTCGAGCCTGGGCCAGGGTTATCGCGTCTCCGATTTCACGCAGGAGGTCTTCCTCCTCGACGAAGAGGGTCACGCGACCGAGTCTCGTCTCGCCGATCGCGCGTAGCCGCGGCGCGGGCATGAACGCGCGAGGCGGGCGATGGCGATGCGCCGGGCTCGGTGTTCACTACGCTGCGTGCCATACTCTCGAGCGATGGCCACACAGCTCGAAGAGGTCCTCTCCACGAGCGCGCGCGCCGCGCTCGAACGCACCCGCGCGATGCCGCTCAGCTACGGGCACAAGCTCTACGAGTGCCCCGGCTCCACCAGCGAGCGCCCGCGCGTCCTCGTGGTGCTCGGCGAGGCGCACGTCAAAATGGGCGACGCGGCGGTGCTCGGACGCGAAATCGTGGCGGGCTTCGACCTCCGCGGCGTCGAGACGTTCCAAGCCAAAAACGTCACGTGGGGCCGGCTCCTCGGCGCGCTCATCCAAGGCCCGCGCAGCCTCCTGAGGTTCTTCTCGCTCGGCGTCGTCGAGGGCAGCACCATCGTCGAAGCGAAGGCGCTCCGCTTCGGCCATACGGTGGAGCTCGAACGAACGAAGACGATCCCGTTCCCGCTCCATGTGGCTTCTGTCTACATGTCGCTCTTCTTCCTCGTCTCGTTCGCGCACCTCGCGTACATGCTCGTCGCAGCGTTCTTACCCGGCGGCGAGCCCGTCTCCGCGCTCACGGTGATCGCGATGCTGTTCCAGGCCCACATGATGCTCATCGTGCCGGCGTGGTTCTTGCGCGCGCACTCGTGGGCGTGGGTGATTCACCCCGCGATCGCGATCGTGAGCGTGCGCGACGTGCTTATGGCGGAGGGCACCGCGCGCATGATGGCAGAGCACCCGGAAGCGAAGAGCGCGGTCGTCGTCATGGGTCGTGCGCACCTGCCCGGCTACGGACGTGAGCTCGAAAAACGCGGGTTCCGCGCCCTCTGATCGCTCGACGCCCGCTCCGAGAGAAGCGTGTACCGCACATCTTTCGGTGCGCGCCGTGAACACGAAAAAACCCGCGGGCCGAACGGTCCGCGGGCTCTTCGTGTCGGTCAGCCGTTGCGTCAGTAGCCGCCCGCGCCGCCGTAGCCGCCCGCCGGAGGTGCCCCGTAGGCCCCCGCCGGAGCGCCGAAGCCTTGCGGACCAGCGCCAGCTCCCGCTCCAGCCGCGGACGCCTGCTCGAGCGCCTTCGCAGCGCCGTCGATCTGGAACATGAACGCGAACCAGACGAACGGAGCGACGAGGAAGTTGAGGTACGGAATGAACTGGCAAATGCACGCCGCGAGCGAGGTGCCCTTCCCCGCCTGGCGGTGCGAGCCGGAGCTCCGCGACATGTAGTCGAGCGCGTCGGCGAGGCCACCGCTGGCGACGAACATCCAGTAGAGGTTGAAGAACGGGATGAACATGAAGCCCACCGCCTCACCGGGCGAGACGCGACGGCCGGAGCTCGTCACGCGGTAGTCGACCGGGACCGCATCCCAAGCGACGAAGAGCCAAATGAGCGCAAAAACGAGGCGCCCGAAGAACGCCGCGAGCAAACCGAGGACCGCGATCGCGGCGCCCACGTCTTCTTCGCCGGCGGCAGCGATGATCCCTCCGAGGATGCCCACTGCGATGCCACCGAGCAAGGTCGCGAGGTAGGCCCACTTGAGCCCGCCGCCGTGCGCGCGGTACGCGATTGGCGACTGCGGCGCCTGCGGCGAGTAACCCGGCGGACCAAAGGCCTGCGGGGCTGCGTAGGGGTTGTGGCTTTGCCCGTATCCGGGCGGCGAATATCCATACGGCGAGCTCATGCTTCTCCTCGTTACGTGCGCGGGGGCACAAGCCTTCCCGGGAGGGCAAGCATAGCGTGCGACGATGGCAAGTATAGGAGCGCGTTTTCCGCTTGTTCCGGGCCGCGATCGGCACTCATGTGGGCCGGCGATGGCCCACAAGTCCCTCCTCCCGCCCGCCGTCGATGCCTACGTCGCCGCCCACTCCCGCGAGACGGCCGAGCAGCGCGCGCTGCGCGAAGAGACGCAGGCGATGCCAGAAGCGCGGATGCAGATAAGCCCCGATCAGGGCGCGTTCCTCGGGCTCTTCGTGAAGGCGATCGGCGCGAAGCGATGCCTCGAGATCGGCACCTTCACCGGCTACAGCGCGCTCGCGACCGCCCTCGCCCTCCCCGCGGACGGCAAGCTCGTCGCGTGCGACGTGAGCATCACGTGGACGAACGTCGCGAAGCGGTACTTCGAGCGCGCCGGCGTGGCCGACAAGGTCGACCTCCGGATCGGCGACGCACGCGAAACACTCGCCGGGCTCGTCGCCGCGGGCGAGAGCGGCACCTACGATTTTGCCTTCGTCGACGCCGACAAGAGCAGCTACGGGACCTACTTCGAGCGCTGCCTCGAGCTCCTCCGCCCGGGCGGGGTCATCGGGTTCGACAACATGCTCTGGCGCGGCGAGGTCACCCGCCCCTCGGCCGACGTCGACACCGAAGCGCTCCGTGCGTTGAACGACCAAGTCTTCGCCGATCCGCGCGTCGACGCGTCGCTGCTCACGATCGGCGACGGCCTCCTCCTCGCACGAAAACGCTGAGGGCAGCGCGTGGCGTGGCGCGCGCGGCGTGCGGCGCTCAGGGGAGCACGAAGGGCGGAGCCTTTCCGAACCACGCCACGCGACGCTCGCAATCGAGTGACGCGTTCGCGGGCTGCTTCTTCGAGGCCTCCTCGCGCTCGCAGTAGCCGCCGGTGCAGCTCGCGGCGACGCGGGCCCTCTCGCGCTTCACGGCCGCAGCGTCGCGTGCGAAGAGCCGGGCGCAGACCGCGTCGTACGAGGACGCGATCGCGCCGGGTCTCTTCGCGCACCAGCTCGCGACGAACGCCTTCGCCACCCCGTCGTCGGTCGAGAATGTGCCGTCCGCGAGGGAGTGCGCGAGGAAGCTAGGACGCGCGTGGTCGGTCGGGAAGCCGGAGTAACACGCCTCCAGCGAGTCCGTGTATCCTGCATACATAACGAGATCGGGGCGCCCGTCGCCGTCGTTGTCGACGAGGTCCGCGAAGGGGATCGCGGCGGCGGGGGCGTAGGGCACGACCTTGCCGTCGCGGAACGAGAAGAGCCCGTGTTGCCGCGCCCGATGGCCTTCGTCGCCCGTCTCGTCGACCGCGAGGTAGAGCTCCGGCACGCCGTCGCCGTCGAAATCGAAGAGCCTTGGCGGGTGCACGATGCGGGCACCGAAATTCGCGAGCTCTTCTTTGTGGACCCTCTTCGCGCCAGGTCCCGAGGCGGGCTCGAAGTGCACCTCCCAGGCGCTGTCGAGGAGGAACGCGAGGTCTTCCTCGCTCGCTGGCGGCGTCGCCTTCGCGTCGGGAGGGAGCGCGACGAACCACGCGCCCTTCGGCGAATCGGAGCACACGCCGACCATGCTCGTGCGCTTCGGGAGGTCGAGCTCCGCGACCTTCGCGAGCTCGGCCACCTCGGACTCGATTTGCCGCACGATCGCCTCGCACGTCCTCCCGACGTGGCCGACAGGGAGCGGCGCAGGCAGCGGCGCCGTGGTCTTCGGCGCGAGGGGGAGCGTGATCACGCGAGCGGCTTCGGAGTACCCGTCGGCGCGGCATCCCCACGCGAGGGCGAGCGCTCCGAAGAGGCCGAGCCCACGCGCGACCGGCTTCACGTGACGCCGAGCAGCTTGTTCATCGAGGCTTCGTCCGCGGGCGTGAACGGATACTGGTCGAAGTCGGTGCTGAGCACCCACTTGAACGCGTTCACGGCGCGCGCCTCGAGGACCTCCTTCAGGAGGTGACACTCGTAAAGGAACAGATCTACGGTGTAATTTTCGTAAGGATGGCTGACGAACGAGATCAGCTTGCCGCACTCGATCTCGGCGCCGAGGCGATGGAGCACCTCGCGTTTCAACGCAGCGCTGTCGGTCTCGTCGGTCTCGACCTTGCCCCCGGGGAACTCCCACATGAGGGGCAGCACCGCGCTGCCACGGCGCTGCGTGATGAGGTACTGGCCGTCTTTTTCGACCACGGCGGCGACCACTCGGATCGTGCGGTGAGGCGGGCGCGAGCCGGGGTCGGTCATCGAGGCCTCAGATGCTCAGGCGGAAGAGCTGCTGCCCCATGAGGAGCACGTCCCCCGTGCGGAGATCGGTCTCTTCGCGGAGGCGCATGAAGGTGCCGTTCGAGCTGCCGAGGTCGGTGAGGAAGAGCTTGCCCTTGTCCCACGCGAGGCGGCAGTGGAGACCCGAGACGTAGCCGTCTTCCGGGAAGAGCACGTCGCCGCGCTCGCGGCCGAGGTGCATTCCGGCCTCCGGAACGGGGAACGCGTTGCCAGTGGTCTCGCGGCCGATGATGAGCGCGATGCGACCGACGTAGCCCTTCGAGGGCGAGCCGAGACGCTCCACGCCATCGGGCGAGGGGGCCTCGTGCTGGATCGGCTCGAAGCGGATGATCTCTTGCCCGATGCGGAACACGTCGTTCGGGCGGAGCTCCACCGGGACGTCGCGCGAGAGCTTGCGATACACGCCGTTGAGCGAGCCTTCGTCGCGCACGCTGAGGTCGTTGCCGTTCTTCGTGAAGCTCGCGTGGCGCGGCGACAGGTAGCTGTCCGACGCGAAGATGTGGCCCGTCTCGCGGCCGATGTACACGTGAGCCTGGTTCGGCAGGGTGTACGAGCCGGCCTCGGAGCCGTCGGCACGCAGCGCGGTGAGGACCACGCTGCCAGGACCTCCCGTGGGAGCGGCAGCCGAGGGCGCGACGGCGGACTTGGGAGCCCCCCCGAGGCGGAACCCGCACGAGCCGCAGAACAAATTGTTCGGCCCGTTCATGTGGCCGCACTGCGGGCAGGGCGACGTGGCGGCCGCCCCTCCCCCGCCGCTGGTCGCAGGGGGCGCACCTCCGTCGGCCGGACCGAACAGCGGCGCCGAGGCCTGCTGCTGGGGCGGGGGCTGCGCCGTCTGCCCGGTGGCCGCGGGGCCTTGCGGGGAGTAGGCCGCGGTCGGCGGAACCGCCGGAACAGCCACGCCATGAGGAGGCGTGTTGCTACCGGTGAACGGCTTCGGGGCGACGTCGCGTGGAAGCTCCGCGCCGCAACCGAGGCAGAACTTGTAGTGGTCTTGGTTTTCCTTGAAGCACTTCGGGCACGTGATCACGGGCGGTCCTCGCGGGAAACGGCGACTTCGCTGACGGACGCGGCGGTGCGTGGGCAAAGCTCACACACGGCTTCTGGACGGTCCGGAGGGGGGCCCAAATACAACCCTCACCCGGGAATCCACCGAGTATCAGACCTTGCAAAAGGGGGTCAAGGGAACGGCCGCTTTGTGCACGCTCCTTCGCCCGCTTCCCTCTCATCGAGGCCGATTTCAGGCCTTCCCGGCCAAGAGCGCGGCGAGCGCCTCGGGCGTCGAGACGGGCGCGGAGCACGATCTATCTCGACAGACATAGGCCACCGGGCCCTCCCCGGCCGGCTTGCCCTCCGCGAGCACGCGCGCGACCGCGACGGATGCGGCGTCGTTCGGATCGATCCACGCGAGGCAGCGGTTCGGGAGGTACGCGCGAAGGGTCGTATCGGCGAGGGCGCGCGTGCGAGGATCGTGGCGATCCCCGACGAGCACCACGTCGACCGAGCCCTTCACGAGGCGCGAGAGCTCGCACAAGGTTTGCCCGAATCCGAAAGGGTTCTCGAGCGCTTCCGGTGCGCTCCGCACCAACTCCGACTCGGCCATCGGGAAGAGCTCGGGGTCGACGAAGGTCGCGAGCCGAAGCAGCGCGCGGCACGCCATCGCGGTCCCACTCGGCATCGCGCTGTCGTGGGAATCTTTGGCCCGCACGAGCAGGTCGCCCTGATCCGCCTCGGTGAACACGAAGCCGAGCCCCGTCTCGTAAAACCGCGCCACGATCGCCCGCGCCAGAGCATGGGCGAACGCGAGATGCGAAGGCTCGCCGGTGACCTCGTAGAGATCGATCGCAGCATTGGACAAATACGCGTAATCATCCAAAAATCCACGACCCACGACCTTCCCGTCGAGGGCATGGCGCGCGACGGTGAGCGGCCCTTCGGCGCTCTCGGTCACCAGTGTTTTTCGCACGTAGGCGAGGGCGCGCTCGGCGGCGGCGACGAACGTGGGCTCGGCGAACGCACCTCCCGCCTCGGCGAGGGCCGAGATCATGAGCCCGTTCCACCCCGCGAGCACCTTCTCGTCGCGGAACGGACGCGCCCGTTCAGAGCGCGCACGAAGGAGCGCGGCCTTCCCGAGGCGGAGCTCCTCCGCGATGAAGCTCGGCGACTTCGACCCCTCGATCGAGAGACGCGCGACCGACTTTTGAATCGAGAGCACGGTCTTGCCGGTCTTCTCGAAGTTGCCATCGTTCGTAATCCCGAAGTGGGCGAGCACCAGATCGGCGCGCGACGCTTCTGGGATCGCGGCGCGGACCTCGTCGGGGGAGAACACGAAGAACTTCCCCTCTTCGCCTTCGCTGTCCGCGTCTTCCGTCGCGTAAAAGGCGCCTTCGGGGCTCGTCATGTCGGAGAGCACGTACCGCGCGACGTCTCTCACGGTGGCCTCGTGGTCCTCGTTCTCGAGGGCGCGCGCGGCGTCGGTGTAAAGGCGCACGAGGAGTGCGTTGTCGTAGAGCATCTTCTCGAAGTGCGGCACCCGCCACGCCTCGTCGGTGGAGTACCGGTGGAACCCGCCGCCGAGGTGATCGTAGACACCGCCGCCGCGCATGCCGGAGAGGGCGGCCCCGATGCGGAGCTCGCTCTTCGTGTCGTTCGTCTCGATCCCGTGGCGGAGGAGCACCTCGAGCGGCATCGTGTTCGGAAACTTGGGGCGCTCGCCGAAGCCGCCGTGCTCGTCGTCGAAGCGCGTCCCGAGCCTCTTCGCGGCGCGCGAGAGAACATCGGCGGGCACGTCCGCAGCGGAGCCGTCTCTCACCTTCCGCGTGATCTTGGCGATCGCCTCGGTGACCTCTTTGGCCTGGTCAGCGAGGTCGGCCCGTTTGTCGCGGTAGGCGTCCGAGATGGCGTCGAGGAGCTTCCCGAAGCCGGGCATGCCGTAGCGATCGACAGGAGGAAAATAGGTACCTCCGAAGAACGGCTGGCGCTCGGGGGTGAGGAACACGGTGAGCGGCCAGCCCCCCGAGCGCCCGAGGAGCTGCACGGTGAGCTGGTAAATCTGGTCGAGGTCGGGGCGCTCTTCGCGGTCCACCTTGATGCACACGAACGACGCGTTCATCTTCGCGGCGATGTCGGCGTCCTCGAAGCTCTCGCGCTCCATGACGTGGCACCAGTGGCAGGCGGAGTACCCGATGCTGAGCAAGATCGGCTTGTCCTCCCGGGTGGCGCGGGCGAGGGCTTCGTCGCTCCAGGGGTACCAGTCGACCGGGTTCTTCGCGTGCTGTCTCAGGTAGGGCGAGGCTTCGTGGGCGAGGCGATTCGCGTCATGGGACACGGGGGCGGGACCTGGGTTCGAGGGGGCGTTCATCGGGGCCGGGGGAAAACACCAACTTTTTCCCGCGAATGCAACGCGGGCGCGCGGTATGATGACGGAAGATGGGGTCTGCCAGGGCCGACAGCACCGTGACCACTCCCGAGCCGACCGACGATCCACGCGTACTTCTCGCCCGGCGAGAGCTCTTGGAGGGCGTCGGCCGCGACATCGCGGCGAGCTTCCCCGGCATCACGCGCCTCGGCGGGCAGGTCGTGGCGGCGCTCTATCTTGCCGAGGGCACGATGAGCATGGACGAGCTCTCGGAGCTCCTCGGTCGCGCCAAGAGCAACGTCTTCGCGAACCTCCGCGCCCTCGAGGCCGCTGGCATCGTCGAGCGTCGTCGCGAGGCCGGCACCCGCCACGACTCCTTCACGTTGAAGGGAAAATACCCCGACGTGGTCATCGGAGCGTACCTCTCGCGCCTCCGCAGCGTCGTCGCCGACAAGTGCACCCTCTCCCGCCGCGCCCTCGCCCTCCTAGGCGACGCGAAAGGCGAAGAGGCCGATCGTCTCCGCGATCGTCTCGATCAGCTCCTCTCGAAATACGAGCGCTTCGCGGTCCTCGTCGAGGAGCTTTTCCCCACCGTCGACGGCCCGGTGGACCTGCTCGCCCTCATCGAGCAAATCCCCGCCCCCGCCGTCGAAGCCGTCCTAGCCGCCGTCCGAGCCAGCCGAACCCAAAACCGCTAACCCCGCGCCACTCCGTCACACGCACGGGCGCACAAAAATAGAGGCGCGCGAGGGCCACGACTTCTCTCCATCGAACAGGGGGGAAGCGCGAGGGCCACGACTTCTCTCCATCAAACAGGGGGGGAGCGCGAGGGGGGTTACCGGCGTGCCGAGCCTATCGCCCGTGACGAAGGTCTAATACGCCCTCGCAGGGTGAACCTGGCAACGTAGGTCCGTCGCCAAGCGCCCCGAGGTCAGGCGCCGCCAGCAACCTATTCGCTCCGCGAAGTCCCAGCGACGGGCACCAAGAGCCCATAAAGAGCCCCATCCCGTCCCTTCGACGGAAACGAAAACATATCCCGCGGCGCCGCCTGAAACGCCGCAAAAAACAGGGCATTCGCGAGCACCTCCAGCTCCAGCCGCGCCAGCGGAAATGGAAGCCGCGGCTCGAGCCGCACCAACGTATGCCGCTCCGGCACCAGCATCGAAGCGAGCGCATCGAACAGCGCCGATCGCCCCCCGAGCGCGACGAGCACCATCGGCTCCGTGTAGAATGCATGAAATGGCCCGTGCGCGAAACCGACCACGTCCCACACCGGGGTCACGCGACCGAGCCCCTCGAGCCACTTGATCGCGAGCCCGTCGGCCAACGCGCGCCCCTCTCCACACGTCACCCACGAGAGGCGAGTCGCGAGCTCGTTTCCCGAGAGCTTCGCCACGAGCGCGCTGCCCTCGCGCATCCGAGCCTCGAGCGTGTCACCGAGCGAGGCGAGCCCCTCCGGCTCCTTCACGAAACGGATCGCGCCGAGCATCGCCGCGGCGGGGCCGAGGATGCGCAGCAACGTGGGCGACTCGTTCTCCGGCGGCAGCGTGATCACGTGACCGCCGCCCTCGACGAAGCTCGCGAGGGACGGACAATCGGCGCGCGCGCTCGTGAAAAGCGTGGCCTCTCGGAGCTCGTGCGCCCGCGACAGCGCGGCCTTCGCGTTCGGGGAGAGCCCTTGCGAGAAGAGGCACAAAGCCTCGTCCTTCGTACCGATCGGCTCCCCCGCGACGAACGCGGAGAGCGGCAGGAAGCGAGCTTTTTTCCCTTCCGCGAGCAAACACGACACGAGGAGGCGCGCCGGCCCCTCGCTCCCACCGATGCCGGTCACCACGAACCCGTCGGCTGCGCTGTCGCTCGCGCGACGCGTGAAGCTCACCTCCGCCGCGGCGCGAATCACGGCCGCGACGTGCGCGATCCTTCGCTCGAGGTCGAGCACGCTCTCGGCCTCACCGGAGACGTGCGCATCGTGAGGCGTCACCACGACCTCGTGCGCGGCGCCGCGCTGCGATCGCAGGCGCAAGCGATGGCCCGGGACGGCGGAGAGGCGACCCGAACGCTCACGGCGGCGCACCAGGTGCGGGCGCGCCAGCGTCGAGGTCGTGCTTGCGCGACTTCATGGCCGAAAGATAGCCGATGAGCGCGTCGAGATCGGCGTCCGTGAGATCCGGGTGCGGCGGCATGTTGCCGTAGCGGATCGCGAGCGGGTTCTTGATGTAGGCGCGCACCTCGGCCTCGGTGCGGTATTCGAGCACGTTCTTCGGGAGGCTCAGGTCCGGCCCCACGCGACCGCCCTCGCGGTTCACCGCGTGGCAGCGAAAACAGCGGTCCCGGAAGAGGTCGTATCCCTTCAGCGCGAGGCTCCCCGTCGGCTCGCCGGTGGGCACGGTATGAGGGAATTTCACCTCGAAACGTGCGATCTCGATCTGGGCGAGCTGCCACGGGCGCGGGTGTGTCTCCAAGTTCTGTTGCGAGGGCTCTTTCCAGACGAAATAGAACGGACCCGGGTTCGCTTTTTGCGGACCAATCGGGTCCCACGAAGGCGACTCCACGTCCTCCACCGCGATGTACGAGCCGGGCTCGTTCGCGAGCGCGGGCCGAAACGGAACGGTGTAGCCATCTCTCGCGCGGAGCACGATTTCCTTGTCGTCGAGCGAGCTCATCCCTTTGAACCCGAGCTTCATCACCTTGTCGAACGGGAGGGCGCGGTACGTCTTGGTCTTCCCGTAGTACGGATCGAACGCGGTAAATGTTTCAGTCTGAATTTGGCGGGTGAGCTCGGAGAGCGAAATCTTGGCGACCGCCCTGCCCTCGTCGGTGAACTCGAGCGAAGGCTCCGGCCCCTCGTTCGTTTTGCCTTTGCACGAAACGAGGAGAAAAAGGAGGAGAGCGCACGGCACGAGCCACCTTCGTTTCACGAAAACCTCCGCCCGAACCGGATCGTGTCCGGATACGGCGCGCTCTCGTCGATTTCGCCGGCCAAGATTCGCTCCTTCCGCGCGAGCCAATACGAGGCCTGCGCGATCTCGGGGTGGAGCTCGCAGAAGGTCTGCCGCGGCAGGCCCGGGGGCAACAGGAACGTCGGGAACTGCTCGGGGAACACGTCGTTCGGCTCTACGTTGAACCACGGCTCGCCTGCCATCTCCTCTTCGTCGTCGCGCGGACGCGGCATGGTCCGAAAGCGGCAGTCGGTGAGATAGGCAATCTCGTCGTAGTCGTAAAAGAGCACACGGCCGAAACGCGTCACGCCGAAGTTCTTCAACATCAAGTCGCCGGGGAAAATGTTGGCGTCCGCGAGCTCTTTGATGCAATTGCCATATTCGCGGAGCGCCGATCGCAGCTTGGGCTCGTCGGCGCCGGCGACGTACATGTCGAGCGGCACGAGCCTACGCTCGATGTAGAGGTGCTTCACGACCACCCGCTCCGCGCCGATCTCGATCGACGACGGCGCGAGCTTGCGGATCTCCTCCAAGAGGTCTTCTTTGAAGCGGTCGCGGGGAAACGACACGTCTTTGTACTCGAGGGAGTCGGCCATTCGGCCTGCGCGGTCGTGCCTTTTGACGAGGCGATAGCGCTCGCGCACGAACGCGTGGTCGGCGTCCTTCGGGGGCTGGAACCAATCCCGGATCACTTTGAATACGAACGGAAAGCTCGGCAGCGAGAACACGAGCATCACCATCCCGCGAACGCCCGGCGCGATCTCGAACGCGTCGGTCGAGTGCTTGAGGTGCCAAAAGAGGTCGCGAAAGAGCAGCGTTTTGCCCTGCTTTTGGAGGCCGACGAGGGTGTAGAGCTCCGACCGCGAGCGCGCCGGCACCACCGTCTCGAGGAACGAGACGTAAGCAGAGGGCACCTCCATGTCGACCATGAAGTAGTCGCGCGCGAGGCTGAAGAGCCGGCTCACCGCGCGCGTGTCGAGCAAGATCGTATCGACGTAGAGGTCGCCCACCTTGCCGCGACGGAGCGGGATCACGAACGGTACGATCACGTCCCCGAGGACCGAGCGGCCAACGAGATACGCCGCGCGACCGCGGAAAAAGAGCGACTTCAGCACCTGGAGCTGGAAGCTCTGGTCGGTCTGCCAGCCGTTCGGGAAGTGCTCCGCGATCGCGCGCATGAGGTACCCGGTGTCGCGCTCCACGTTCTCGAAGCGACCGCCGAGGGCGCCGAGGCCGGTGTCGATCAGCATGCGCCGGAGCGTGCCTTCGAGGTCCACGCTGCGCGGGTAGTAGCAGTTGTAGGTGGGCTCTTCCGCGTCGATGTGCTCGGTCGAGATCGCGGGGCGCGAGAAGATGCAGTCGTTGTTCTGGTAGCTGCGGTGGAGCAGGCGCGTCGCGACCGAGTTGTAGAAGGTCTCCGCGCACTCGGGCTGCCTGTGCTCGTAGAGGAGCCCGATGTACGCGACCTTCACCTCGCGGAAGAGGGCCTCGCTCTCGCAGTCGCCGGGGAAGCGCTCGCGTACGATCGCGACCCGCTCGCGGACACGCTCGTCGTACATGTCGATCCGCGATCGAACGGCCTCGCGGACAGCGGCCCAATCACCGCGCGCGAAGCGGTCTTTTGCGCCGCGCGAGAGCTCACGAAAGAGCCGATAGTGAAGGTCGAAACCCTCGAGGAGGGTCGTGGCGAGCTCGAGGGCGAGCGGGTTCGACATTGCGTCCGCACCATAGCAGAGCCGCGCTTCCGACTCGCGCGACCGACACGAACCTCGTGCGTGACACACGAAGGTCTCAGCCGCGCGAAGGCTCCCGTTCTCCCTTCGGGGCGAGCGCGTACACCGCCGGGAGGAAGAGTGCATAATACATAATGTTCGGGAGCACGCGCACCGCGTAGGCGGGGGTGAAGCCCACGACGAGGAGCACGTCGCACGTGACCCAAAGGAGGTACTGCGCGACGACGAAGTGAGAGAGGGTGAGGGCCCAGCGTTTTTGGGCCGGATCTGCGGCTGCGAGGCGCCGCACGAGCAGCACGCGGTAGGCCACGACGACCGCGACGGCGAGGGCTTCGTAGACCAAAAACTGGAGCCGCGGCGTCGCGGCCACGTTTGGCACCCCGAGGCGCACCAACGACGACAGGATCGGCACGACGAGGGCGAGCCCGAGCGCGCGGAGGAACACCGGCACCGTGAGCCCGCGCTCTTCGGTGCACCGCTCCGCGACCAAGAAGAACCGAAAATCACCGAGGATCACGAACACCACCGAGAGCACCGTCGCCAGGCTGTCGGACATCTTCAGGAACGGAGACGACGCGAGCGCATCGGCCGCCATCTCGAGCCCGAAGACGACGAGGTACCCGTAGAGGAACCGCTGCCGCGACGCGAGCACCAGCGCGGAGACCACGAGGGCGAGCCAAGCGATGCCCGGATGATGGACGGGACTGTCGTAGATGGCCTGCCACACCCAGACAGAGCTACGTCCAATGCCCCCGCCCCGGCAAGCAGACTGCCTCGGACCGTGTTGCCATTTCGTCGAAACGGCGGTAACTCATGGGCGCTCTTCCGGCGTCGTCTAATGGCAGGACAGCGGATTTTGATTCCGCTTATCATGGTTCGAATCCATGCGCTGGAACCACCAACCCCTGGAAAACCCCTCCAAACGCCCTGTAACGCGCGTGTAGGGGGTTGACGCACATCGGCGAGATCCCTAGAACGCGGCGATGATTCGTCGCCCTCTCGCCTCGCTCGCCTCCCTCGGTCTCGCCTCGCTGGTCACCCTCCTCGGTTCTTCCGTGCTCGGCTGCGCCGCCGACACGAGCGAAGAGCAGGCCGACGACCTGGAGAGCGCCGTCACCGTCGGGCAAGACACCGCGTTCACCAAGGTCGACGCGCCGAGCGCGCAGGTTCGTGTCGCGAACCTCACCCTCACGATCGACGACGCGGTCTCCGTGCGGCGCGACGGCAACGGGATGACCACCACCGTGAAGCTCCGCGCGAGCCGCGATCTCGCCTCGGTGATGAGCTTCGTCCCCGACGACGCGTTCGGCACCGCGCGCCTCACGTCCGCGCGCACCTTCGAGATCGATCTCGCGGGCGGCTACGAGCTCAACACGATCCTCTCTGGCCTTCCCTTGTTCGTCAGCGTCGACACCAAGACCGGCGCCACGAAGCACTACGAAGCGCGCATCGACCTCGCGAGCCGCTTCTTCGACTTCCGCGGCTCGTCGAGCATCTTCGTCGACGCCCCGATTCGTCCCGTCCTCGTCCGCGAGGGCGATCAAAACCTGCGCTACCGCGGCACCGCCCGCGCCGACGGCGCCACCTCGTTCAACATCTCCACCGACGACGACGCCGAGCCCACGATCGGTGCGCTCGGCGGTGGCAAGTTCCAATTCGATTGGGGCTACACGCTGTTCGAGATCGTGGTCGACAGCCCCGAGGCCGACGTGTTCTTCAACGCGAATCTGCCTGGAAATCGCCTCGTTTCGAAGCGCGCTCACGCCAAGATCGAGGTCGGCTCGGTCGGCCTCACGCGCCTCGCCGCGTACGACGTTTGGCCCTCGCTCACCTGCGCCCCGCGAGTCAAAGCGTGCGTCACTGCGGCAGGGTCGCGCCCCGATCTCGGACACTGCGGCACGTACCGCGAAGTGTCTCCCTGCCTCGTCGCCAACTGATCCGCTCCTCCCCGCGAGTCGCACTCGCGCGCTGCACCGAACCATCGATGCGGGTGCGCGCGAGTGCTCTCGTCGGACGTCACCTCGTCACTTCCCGCAGAAGAGGGTCGCGACCCGCGCGAAGCTCTCGACCGGGGTCGCGCCGACGCACTTCGGCTCCCACTTCGCACGCTGCTGCTCGACCGCCGCGGTGCATGCCGGCGCCATCGACGCGGCGCAGATCCCGCTCGCGGCCTGGGTGAGGCACGCGGCCTTCTGACCGGGGCTCGTGCACGCGGGGCAAGCCGCCTCGAGGCACGCGTCTTGGACCGCGAGGGACGCTGCGCACTCGGGCTTGCCGAGCACCATCGCCGCGCACGAGATCGTGTTGACCGAGTACTCCCCGTGGCGGGTGGGGTACACGACGCCGACCGGCGCTGCGAGCATCTCGCGGTCGCTCGAGCCCATCACGCACGCGCCGCAGGCCGGGTTTGCGGCGACGAGCTGCTCGCAAGCGAACGAGCCGGCGTGGGGGAGACAAGCTGCAGCCATGTCTGCGATTTCGCTCGCGGAACAACGGCCCGAGCCGATGCGCGGGGCGCCGCCGGAGATCGCCGGGGGCGTGCGGTCGTCGTAGCAGCTCGTCGGCGCGGTGCCCTCGTGCACCGGCGCCGGGATCACGCGGCGGAGGCTCTCCGGCTCGCGACGCGGTTGCGCCTCGTTCGAGAGCACACGAGCGTCGTCAGCGCCGGGGAGCACGTTGCGAATCTCGTCCGATCCGCGCCCGACTTGCGGGCGATCGCCGCCGTATCCGCGGAGATCACCGATGTCGCGACCGGCGCCGTGCACCGCGTTCGTGGCATCTTGGTTCAGCCCACGGAACGTCGTGTCCGGGCTCGTCGTCATCGGCGCGTCGTCGCCGTGGCCACGGAGGTCGCCGACCGGGCGGCGCGCGCCGTACACGGCGTTGGGCTCGCCGTGTTTCACCGAGCGGATATCGACGTCCGAGCCCGCGACCATCGGAGCCTCGTCGCCGTAGGAGCGCAGATCCCCGAGGTTACGGGGAGCGCCGAGGACGCGGGCTTCGTCGTCGCGGCCGCCCCGGTTCGTGAGCGAGCCTTCGCTGCCCTGGGCGACCATCGGCTGGTCGTCGAGGTAGCTCGGCATCTTGGGGTCGTTGCCGCCCTTGGTCGCGAAGCTAGGCTTCCCGCGAACCGTGCCGAGCTCGTTGCCGGCGCCGGTGACGGCACCCGTCGGACCGTCGAGGACCGAGCCCATTTCGAGCGCCGCTTCGTCCTCTCCGATGTCCTCGGAGGAGGTGCGCTCTGCACAACCCACGCTGCCGTAGGCGAAGAAGGCGGTGACGAGGACGAACGAGGCGACCGAATTTTTACGAGTGAACATGGGCTTTTCCTTTCAGAGAGCCCCGGACCTTCCGGGGTTTGCGGGGGTCTTTCCCGCCGCGCCCCTCTCTCGGTCGGCCCCTCGTTCGTGTTGCGTCGATCACGATTTATTTTTTCGAATCCCAAGACGTCAGGAAAATGTCAGGATTCGCCATGCGTCGAACGGAGCGTCTTTTTGCGCTGAGCGAGCTCCTCCGGGCGCGACGGACGGGCATCACCGCGGAGGCCATCGCGGAGCGCTTCGGGGTGACGATGCGCACGGTCTACCGCGATCTCGACGCGCTCCGCGCCGCGAGCCTCCCGGTACGGTCCGACCGCGGCCCCGGTGGCGGATACGCGCTCGACAAGAGCTACGCCCTGCCGCCGGTGAACTTCACCGCGCGTGAGGCGGCCGTGCTCGCCGCGCTCGGAGGGTTCGCCGCTTCGATGCGCGCCCTCCCCTTCACCGAGACGCTCGCGAGCGCGCTCGACAAAGTACGGGCCGCGCTGCCTCGTCCCGCGATGCGCGATCTCGAGGCCAAGCTGGGGGAGCTCTCCTTCGTCGGCGTGCCGCAGGTGCCCGTCGCGGACGAGGTGCGGCGAGCCGTCGAGCGCGCGTGGTTCGAGAACGCGCCCCTGCTCGTCACGTACCACGCGACGAGCGGCGAGCGCACCGAGCGTACGGTCCGCCTCCGTAAGGTCGTCATGGATCGCCGTGAAACGCGCCTCTTCGTGCACGACGTGGAGCGCGACGCCGAACGCGAGCTCCTCCTCCATCGCATCGAGCGCGCCAAGGTGCTCAAGCCGTTCACGAGCATCGAGAGCCCCGCGGCGACCTGAGCTACGGTCTTTGCATGAGGCCGTCGTGAACGTCATCCCGGCGTGGGTCTTCGGCGCGGCCGCTTCCGCCGGCGTCCTGATCGCGGCGCACGCCGTCGCACGAAGACGGCGCGCGAAGACGTACGTCGACCGTGCGTTCGAGCTCGTACGCGACGGGCGCCCCGGGCGGGCCCGCGCGCTCCTTCGTCTCGCGGCGCGCATCGAGCGACGCGGACGCGATGCGCGCGCCGTCCTGTGCGAAGCGTTGGCGCTCTTCTGGCAGGGCTCGTTCGACGCGGCGCTCGGTATGTCTTGCCTCGCGAGCGCCGAAGCGGAGGCAGAAGGTGCCGCCGCGAGCGAGGTCGGAGCGCAGGGGCGCGCGATCGCGGTGCTCGCGCTCGTCTTCGGCGAGGAGGTGGGCGGCGCGAGGGTGCTCTACGATCTCGCGTCGACCGAGACGACGAGCACGTCGATCCGCGAGCTCACCCTCCCGTACGTCGGCGCGATCGTGTCGTTCCACGAGCGGCGCGAGAGCGGCACCGTCGACGACGAGGCGTTCGAGGAGGCCGGCGTGCTCGGTGTGCGCGAGGCCCACGGCGCGCTCGCGACGTTTCACCTCGCCGCGCGGGCGCACGCCGCGGGTGACGCCGACCGCGCACGCGAGCTCCTCTCGCGCGTCCACGAGGAGGCAGGTCACACCTTCGTGCGGCGTTGGGCGCGTCACCAGCTCGAGGCGCTGGGTCCGCCCCGCGCGCGGCTCACGCCGACGAAAGATCCCGCGTTCGACGCGCTCGACCTGTTTCGCGTGCCCCTCTTTCATCCCGACGCGATTCGACGAGTGACGCCCTCGGCCGGGCGCGCGGCGCTCCTTGTCCTCGTGTGCGCGGCCCTCATTTTTGCGCGTGCGCTCGCGCAAATCACTGAAATTGAACCCTTTTCCGCGGAGCAATTCGGGCGCGACCTTCTCCCGATCGGCGCGGTGGCGTTCGCGAGCGGCGTCGGTCTCCTCGGCCTGCGGGCTCGCCACGGGACGCGTTTGCGCTTCGTCACGGCGTGTTTCACGGCGATGCCCGCTCTCGTCCTCGGGTGCGTGGCCGCGAGCGCAACCCCATGGGGAGCCGGCGCGTTCGGGTTCCTCGCCGTGTGGGGGTTCGTGCTCACGCTGGCGCTCGTGCGCTCCGTCTCGCCCGCGGGGTGGCTGCGCGCGCTCGTCACGTCGAGCCTCGTGGTCGGGGGCTTCACCGCCGCGATGCTTTTTTTCCCGCCTACGCGCTCGTATCTCCCGCCCGAGCTGGAAGACGAGCTCACCGCCCTTCGCGACAGCCGCGCGGTCTTGAAGATGCGCCGCGAGCGCTTCGAGCAGAAAGACGAGGCCATGCTCGTCGCGGACGAGGCGGCGCTCCTCCCCGAGCGCGCGGGCACGACGGATCTGTATTTCGTCTCCTTCGCCGGATACGGCGCGCAGCGTGTGTTCGCGGCCGAGAGCCGCTACGCCCGCGATCTCTTCGACGAGCGGTTCGACACCCGCGGTCGCTCGATCGTCCTCGCGAACGAGGTCGGCCACACGGCTCAGCCGCGCGCGAACCGGCACACGCTTCATCGAACGCTGGCCGCGATTGGCAAACGCATGAACCCGAAGGAAGACGTGCTCTTCCTCTACCTGACGAGCCACGGCGACCAGAACGGGCTCGCGATCTTCGACGGCGAGAGCTCAACCCTCAGCCCAGCCGACCTACGGAGCGCGCTCGACGATGCAGGTATTCTACACCGAATCGTGATCGTGGCTGGCTGCGAGTCGGGGGTGTTCCTCGAGCCCCTCCAGACGCCCACGTCGCTCGTCGCGACCGCCGCCTCGACGTACCGATCGTCGTATGGATGCTCCGACACGCGCTCGTTCACGGAGTACGGCGAGCGCGTATTTCGTGATCATCTCGCCCACGGAGAGCCCTTCGTCGCCGCCCTCACGCGCGCCAACGACGACACGATCGCGGCCGAGACCGCTCGCGGCGCGGCCCTCTCGCATCCGCGGCTCTCGGTCGGGAACGCGACCGCCACGAAGCTCGCTGAGCTCGAGGACCGCCTCGATTTGCGTTGATCACCCGCGAGGCGCCTACTTGCGGACCTCTTCGCGCGGGATGCGCCTCGACTCCACCCGCGCGCCGCGGCGGAGCTTCACGACCACGTCGTCGGCGAGTGGCCCGGTGAGCCGCGTGCGCGCTTCCGCGATCGTGTGCACCGCGACCCCGGACACCTCGAGCAAAATGTCGCCAGGCTCAAGGCCGGCGCGCTCCGCGGCGCTGCCCGCGACGACCGAGACCACGCCGACCTCGGGGTTCGGTCCGCTCGCCTCGCCGAGGGTCACCGCGACGCCGCCGGCACCTTTCGCGTCCGGATCGTTGCTCTTGCTCTTCTCTCCGAGCACGACCTTCACGTCCTTCTGCGTGCGGCCCACGTAGAGGCGAACCTCGGCGCGCCCTTGCCCGCGTCCCGGGGCGTAGGCCTCCAGCGACACGATCCCCTGCGGGAGCTCCCCGAGTCGGAAACGGCCACGTGCGTCGGTCTCGGCGACACCCGGAGGCGGCGCGCCCGCGACGAGCACCACCGGGACCGTGTCCTTCGCGACGCGCGCGAGCGGCACCGGCTGACCTTTCCCATCCACGACGGTGCCTTCGACCACCGCCTCTTCGTCGAGGGTCACCCGCGGCACGGTCGTCGCGCGTCTCCCGCGGCTCGCCGTCACCGTCACGTCGAGCCGCTTGGGCGCAAACCCCGGCGCCCGAACCGCGAGCCGGCACGCCCCGGAGGGAGCACCTTTGAGCGTAAAATCGCCCTCTTTGTTGGTTCGGGTGTGGTGCGCGCCGTCCTCGCAATAAAGAGTCACGAATGCATCGGAAATAGCGTCGCGGCGGTAGGTGCGGACCTCCCCCTCGACGTCCTCGCTCGGGAGGAGCTCGACGCGGAGCTCGGTCGCGCTATCGGGGAGCTCGAGCGCCTTGGTCGCCGCGTGAGGAGCGATGACCTCGACATGGAGCGCGAGCCCCTTCGCCCCTGGCACCCTCGCTTCGCCGCGTTTGTCGGTGAACACCGTCGCGCGGAGGGGCGCCCCCGGATCGAGCGAGCCTACCGTGACCTGCGCTCCGTCGATTCCATCGCCGCGCGCGTCGAGCACACGGACCGGGAGATCGTCGCGTGGGTCCGGCAGCACGACCTTCATGCTCGCGCGCCCCCCTTCCGGCACCTTCGCTTCGACCCGCGCGACGCTGACGCCGCCGCTCGCAGTGCGTGGACGTTCGACGACGATCGTGACGTCTTCCGGCAACGACGCGAACGCAAATGCGCCATAACGATCCGTGCGTGTCATGCGCTCGAGCGTGCCGCGGGTCGCCATCGCGACGATCTCCGCGCCCTCCACCGGGCGATCGTGCGAGTCGACGACACGACCTTCGAGGAGACCTCCCGCCCGCATCGTGATCGTGAGGTCGGCCGAGCCGCCAGGGACCAGATCGACGAAGTCGCTCGAGGCCTCCACGTACTGCGGATGACGCACGATCGCGCGCACTCGCCCAGGAGTGACCGGTGACGCCCGGAAGCGTCCGTCGCGCTCCGTGATCCAGCCTTCGCCCGGACCGAGGCCGGTGGTTCGCGCCCCACCGCCGATGCCATGCGGCGTATCCGGGAGCGTGCCCGGCATGACCCCGAGCTCACCCGCCGGCACGAGAGGTCGCGGACCGCCGAGGGCGACGTCGAAGCCTTGCGCACGAAAGCGGGTTCGACGTGGATCGTCGGCGACGGGCATGCCGTGGAGGTCGGTGCCCACGATCTCGACCCTCGCACCGTCGACCGCGAATCCTCGGCCGTCGAGCACTTTTCCGACGATCGTTCCCGCCCGCTCGAGGACCACGTCGACCGGCCCCTCCGTCACGACCACGGTCGCTGACACGTAACCTTCGTGGCTCGCCATCACACTCGCGCCGCCCCTTGGAATGGGCCCGAGCACGACGACTCCGTTCTTCGCGGTCACGCCCTCGACCGGAAACGCGGAGAGCCCCCCCTCGGCGAGCACCACGCGCGCACCCGCGAGTGGACTCCACGCGTCGCGGTCCGAGTCTCCGTCGAGGACGCGGATCGCTACCGACACGCCCTGCGCGAGCTTCAACGTGACGTCTTTTTCCTCGCCGCGCGCGACGCTGACCGCGAGCTCGGTCGTGGACGCGAGGCTGCCCGATGTCGCGCGGAGCGAGTAGGTGCCCTCCGGGAGCGAGCCGATGCGCACCTGGCCCCCGGCGTCGGTCTCCGCGCTTCGTGAGGGCCAGAGCACCGCGGAAGTTATCTCGACCCGCGCGTGCGCCACCTTCGCGCCATCGGGACCGAGGACGGAGACCCGCAGCGCGGCGAGCTTCTTCATCACCACATGCACCTTCGCCTCGTCCGTTGCTTGGCGAACCTCGGCGGTGTCGAAGCCGAACGCGCTCACCGTGACGGCGTAAGGACCGTCTGCGAGTCGAGTGACGATCGCGTGGCCGTGGTCGTCGGTCCGCGCGGCGACAGGGAACGGATCGCTCGCTTGCACCTCGATCGTCGCGTTCGGGACCCCGTCGCCCGCCTCGTTCGTCACGGTCACGTCGAGCGCGCGCGCCGGCACCATCGACAAGTCGAGGGAGCGCGCGCCGTTCACGAGCATCACCATCCGCGACGCACGCGCGAGCCCCTGCGCCTCCGCCACGATCCAGTGCTCGCCCGGTGGGAGCTTGGTGAGGCTCGCGTGGCCGTCCTTCGTTTGCACGTCGGCCGCCGAGTACGCCTTGCCTTCGAGGATGGTGAACGCCCTCACGCGCGCGTCGGCGACCGCTTCGCCGCGACTGCCGTCGACCGCTTTGCGAAAGAGGGACACCTCGAGCGAAGCGGGTCGATCCGAGACCTCAGGCGGAAGCGGGGGGGCGGTCAGCTCGACCGTGAGCGGACGCAGCCTCGATCCAGGAACCATCGCGACGACGAGCAGCGCGAAGGTATGTGCGAGAACCACCGCAAACGTGCGCAACCGCTCGCGCACCTTCGAGGCGTCCCAGAGGGGGATCCTCGTGGGAGGTCGTTTTTTCTCCTGCGTCATCGATTCACGACCGGGCATGGGAGGTCGGCCGTTGGGAAAGCGGGACCGAGGGAGAGGACGACGCGGCGCGTGGGCCTAGGCGAAGAGCTTTCTTCCCCTGCATATTCCCAGGTCCGATGGGCTTCGCCAAGCTCCCGGTGCTAGCCTCCGCTAGTGCGCGTCTCCCCTCTTCGCTTCGGGATGTTCTTCGCTGTCACCTTCGCCACCGCGGTCGCGGGGTGCGGGTCGGAAAACCTGCCCTTCAGCACGGCGTCGCGCGGCGCACCGGCGACCGGGAGCGGCAGCGACGATCCGGGAGCTTTTGGATTCGACGGCGGCACGCTCAAGCCCCCGGGCTGTGGTGTCGGCCCCGACGGCGGCGTGTGCGACTGCATCGACACACCGCTCCTCGTCGACCCGCCGAACTTCTACTTCGTGCTCGATCGCTCCGGCAGCATGGCCGTCGGCGACAAGTGGAACACGATGCGGGCGGCCGTGAGCGACATCATGACGTCGATAGGTCCGCGCGCGCGTTTCGGCGCGACGATCTATCCGGGCCGGTCGGCCTCGTGCGACACCGGGATCGAGGTCATGTCGACGCGGCAGGGTGATTCGCCGAGCGGCACGGTCGGCGAGGCGAATCGTTTCCTCCTCGACGCGACCCAGAAGTTCCCCGCGTACGGCGGGACGCCCACCGCGGCCACGCTCGACTCGATCGTGACGAAGCTGCAGACCCTACCGGGAAAGACGTTCGTCATTCTCGCGACCGACGGCGCGCCGAACTGCGCGCAGAACACCTGCGGCGCCGCCGCCTGCCTCCCGAACATCGAGGGCTCGAACGGGTGCACGCCCACCGGCCCGTCGTGCTGCGACAAGGAATGGGGCCTCTGCCTCGACTCCGAGGCCTCGATCACGGCCGTTCAAAAGCTGAAGTCTGCCGGCATTCCCACCTACGTGATTGGCATTCCCGGGAGCCAAGCCTATGGCTCCGTGCTCGACCGAATGGCCCTTGCCGCCGGCACCGCGCAGACGGGGAGCCCCGCGTATTACAAGGTCGACGTCGCAGACAAGGCCGACCTCGTCAGTGCGCTTCGGAAGGTCGCCGCGAAGATCGTGGCCACTTGCACGTACGAGCTGAAGGAGCCACCGGCGGACGTGAATCGCCTGAACGTGTACCTCGACGAGAAGGTCGTTCCGCGCGACGGCGCGAACGGCTGGAAGGTCGAAGGCAAGACCGTGACGCTGCTCGGGAATACGTGCCAGTCGGTGATGCGCGGCGACGTCCTCGACGTCCGCATCATCCTAGGATGCCCAACCGTCGAAGCCCGCTGAGAAGGCAGGGCGCTTCTCGCCGATACCTTCGCCTGGGCGTCGTCGGACGTCCTCACCGACAGGAGTCGGTTCCGGGCGATCCTCCTAGCCCAGGCTCGGTCTCGACGAGAATCGCCCTGCCTTCTCGTGCTCCGTTGGTGACGTGGGTCACGGGCCCCGTGGGTCGCGGGGCCCGTGGTGCGCGGGGCCCGTGGGTCGCGGGGCCCGTGGGTCGCGGGGCCCGTGGGTCGCGGGCTTCGCCCGCTCGCGGGCTTCGCCCGCTTGTCCTCGGGTCTCGTGGGTCACGGCTCCCCCTCGGGTCTCGTGGGTCACGGCTCCCCCTCGGGTCCCGTGGGTGACGGCTTTCCGCGGGGCTCGTGGGTGACGGCTTCCCTCGGGGCCCGTGGTGCGCGAGCGGGCGAAGCCCGCGAGACGCGAGCGGGCGAAGCCCGCGAGACGCGAGCGGGCGTAGCCCGCGAGACGCGAGACGCGAGCCTGGCGTAGCCCGCGAGCAGAAGGTGGGGCGGTTTCAGTCGAGACCG
>JAAFHV010000269.1 GCA_013297655.1 Myxococcales bacterium
GTTGCTGTGGATGCGCGAGCGTCCCGTTGCTGTGGATGCGCGAGCGTCCCGTTGCTGTGGATGCGCGAGCGTCCCGTCGCTCTGGTGGCGCGAGCCTCACGTCGCTCTGGAGGCGCGAGCCTCGGGAGTCACTCCTCCGGCACGACCCGCACGTCCACTTCCAGCGTCTCGCCGCCGCCGCCCACGTAAATGGTGCCCGACGTCGGCGTCGCGTCGACGTAGCTTCGGCCTACTGCGACGCGCACGTGGTCGCCCTGTGGGACGATCCCGTTCGTAGGATCGAAGCTCTGCCAACCGAGCTCGGGGAGGTACGCCTGCACCCACGCGTGCGACGCCTCGCCTTGGCGATCGCGCATCGACGGGAGCGGATCCCCAGCTTTTATAGGGGGTTGCGCGTGTGTATACACGTACCCACATACGTAGCGCGCGGGCACGACCAAGAGGCGCGCGAGGCAAATGAAGAGGTTCGCGAAGTCTTGGCAAACGCCGCGTCGCTCGACGTAGGTCTGGAACGGGGTCGTGAGGAGCGTCGAAGAGCCCGGCACGTACGCGTACTCGCGGAAGAGCGTCTCGTTCAGGTCGAGGAGCGTATCGATGAGGTCGAAGTCGTTGCGCTCGACGAAGCTCATCGCGTAACGGCCAAGCTCGCGGAGCTGCGTCTCGGGGAGCTCGGGCGGGAGAAGGTACGGCGTGAGCATGTGGTGCTGCCAGGGCATCCACACGAGCGGAATGCTCGCCCGGGTGTGCGCGATCGTCTTCCCGAGGAGGCCCGGATCGTCGACCCGGACACGTGATTTCGCGAACAGCGTGAGCTCCGAGAACGAGGTCTCGAGGCGCACTTTTCGTGCGCGGTTTCCGAACACGTCTTCGTAGCGGACCGACTTTCCTTCGACCGAAATCGAGAGGTCGTGCTCGAGTACCGTCTGGTTCGAGTCGTGGATGGGCTCGAGCCGGAACACGTGCTCGCTGCGCTCCACCGGCTGCGCGTAGCGGTAGGTCGTTCGGTGCTCGATCGTGAGCGTGCGCGTCGGAACGATCGGAGGCCTGCCCACCCGCGCGCGCATGACGCTCGGCCGCGAGCTCGTCACGAGCGACTCACGCTCCTCGCGGATCTGGCCTTGGCGCACGCGGACGAGGGAGCCGGGGGCGAGCTTGCGGAACGACGCGAAGGTCTGCCCGCGGCTCCACAATGGCGAGCTCGCCACCACGACGCCCTTCCTCGCCACGTGGGCGCGGCGGGTGAGGTCGACGTCGAGATCGTCGTCTCCCAAGATCACGTCGGTGTAGGGAGGGAAGAGCTCGGCGAGGTGGAGCTCACCGTTGCCTTCGCGGTCGGCGTAGGCCAAGAGGTCGTGCCCGTCGGTGAGCACGAGGGAGAGGCTGCCGTGGTCGTTCAGCTCCGTGAGCCACTCGTGCACGGTGCCCACGTCGATCTCACCGAGGCTCTTTTTTCCGAGGCGATGGAGACGGTTCAAGAGCTCGCAGAACACGAGCTCGGTGTCGGTCGCGCCCACCGTCTCGTGCACGATCGGGGTCGAGAGCGGGATGCGATTCCGAAGCGAGCCGGCGTGAGCGAAGAGCCAGTCGCGTCCGCCATGGGCGCGCGCGAAGGGTTGCGTGTTGGCGTCGGAGTTTTTTCCCCAGGTCGCCCGTCGAACGTGGAGCACGAAGAGCGAGGCCTCGAGATGATCCCACGCACGGACGAGCTGGCCACGAACGCTTCCGGGCGCCGGCGCGGGCTCCTTCAGGACCGACGCGCTCGGCTCGCCACGCGGGTACGTCCCGATGCCCCACCCGTCCGGAAGGGAGGCCGGGTTGGCGAGACACTTCAGGGAAAAAGACGGGGCGAGCTCGCCCTCGAACGACATCGCGAACAAGTTGGGCATCGGGGATCTCGCCTCGCTTCGACCATGCCACGTCGGCCACGAAAGAGCGCCAAGATTGGCGTGACGAGCGCGCGTCGCCGGTCGCGCTGACGAGCACCCTACCGGCCGGGACCAGAGCGCCGCGCGACCACCCTTTGGAGTCGTCGGTGCGCGCTCAGCCGCTCTTCTTCTTGGGGCCAACGAGGGTGCGGAGCACGCAGGTGGCGACCGTGTCGCCGTTCGCGTCGGTCATCGTCACGGGCACGTCGTACTCGCGCTTCTCGCTGCCTTCGATCGGCGGGATGTCGCACACACCGAAGATGGTTCCGCGGGCCTTCTTTTTGTACTCGATCGAGAGCCCCGCGACGATGAAGCGAGCGTCGTCCGGCAGGCCATATGCGAGCGCGACGTTGCCGGTGACCTCTGCGAAGTTCACGAGCGCGACGGCGTGGAGGCAGTCGAGGTGGTTTCGCGCCTTCGGCTCGTCGAAGAGCACGCACTCGGAGCGGCCCTTTTCCAGCTTGCGCACCTCGAACGGGATCGTGCCGGTGTAGGGCGCGGCGAGGCCGATCGCGCGGCTGAAGAGGCGCCTCCCGCCGGGCACCTTGGCGGCGAAGTGCCAGAGGTCGCGCACGATGTTTCCCTCCCGTGAGAGGGCTTTTCCGGGCGAAAACGAGGCGAGAGTGCTGGCGAGGCTCACCTCGAAGTTCTCGCAGAATCGAGCAACGCTGGCTACCTCGGCGATGCGGGCGCGCCGAGAACGATCCGTCACGCTTGCCTCCGTGGCGTCTCGCGCCGCGCCGGTACGTGACGAGGCGCGCGAGGTCTCGCTTGACCCTTCGCGTGTTCGAGCACGAAAATGCGGACCTTGAGCGATCTCTACGTCAAAGGTCAGCGTGTCGTCACCGGCGAGTCGATGGAGCCTCGGGCTGTCCACATCGCCAACGGCAAGATTCGCGCGGTGCTCCCGGTAGCGGCGGTGCCCGCCGGCGCGGAGGTGCTCGACGCGGGCGATCTCGTGGTCATGCCCGGCATCGTCGACACGCACGTGCACATCAACGATCCCGGACGCGACTCGTGGGAGGGCTTCGAGACGGCCACCCGCGCGGCGGCGAAGGGTGGGGTCACGATGGTGTGCGACATGCCGCTCAACAGCTTGCCGTCCACGGTGTCGATTTCGGCGCTCCACGCCAAGGCGCGCGCGCTCGAAGGTCGCGCCCACGTCGACGTGGGCCTCACCGGCGGTGCAGTGCCGGAGAACCCGAAGGAGCTCCGAGACCTCTTTCGTGAAGGGGTGCTCGCGTTCAAGTGTTTCTTGGCCGATTCGGGGGTGGCCGAATTTTCCCACGTGAACGAGGCCGAGCTCGCGATCGCGATGGGGATCTTGGCCGACGTGGGAGCGCCCCTCTTCGTGCACGCGGAGCTCCCGGGACCGCTCGAAGAGGCGGCTCGTGCGCTCGCGGGCGATCCGCGCGCCTACGCCACGTTCCTCGCCTCGCGCCCCAAGACCGCGGAGGACGCGGCGGTCGACATGGTCATTCGCACCTGCCGCGACACGCGAGCGCGCGCTCACATCGTTCACCTGTCGTCCTCGTCGGCGCTCGACCTCGTGCTCCGCGCGAAGGACGAGGGCCTCCCGTTCACCGCCGAGACGTGCCCGCACTACCTCACGTTCGTCGCGGAGGACGTGCCGGACGGCGCCACCTCGTTCAAGTGTTGCCCCCCGGTGCGCGAGCGCGAGAACCGCGAGAAGCTCTGGGAAGCCTTGAAAAAGGGCGTTTTGGAGCAGGTCGTCACCGATCACTCGCCCTCGACGGTCGACCTCAAGTGCAGCGGCTCGGGCGACTTCATGCGCGCGTGGGGCGGGATTTCGTCACTCCAGCTCGGGCTCTCCGCCGTGTGGACCGAGGCCTCGCAGCGCGGGTTCTCGCTCGTCGATCTCTCGCGCCTTCTCTCTGCGGCGCCGGCGAAGCTGGTCGGCCTCGAGGGGCGCAAGGGCCGCATCGCCCCCGGTTACGACGCCGATCTCGTGTTCTTCGATCCGGAGGGCACGTTCTCCGTCGCCGCCGCGGAGCTCGAGCACAAGAACAAGATTACTCCTTACGAAGGCCGCACCCTGAAAGGCAAAGTCGCGCGCACGATCCTCCGCGGGGAGACCATTTACCGAGCCGACGAACCCCTCGGGCGCCCCCACGGCGCTTGGGTGACACGAAGCGAGAGGCGCTAAGGTCCCATGTCCGATCTTCGAGATTCCGATTCCGCCGCAGAGACCCGCGGCCTTCGTGACGTGAACGCGCTCCCCACCGCCGAGGCGCACGCGGCCTTCCTCCACACCTGCGGCTCCACCGCGTTCGCCGCGGCGATGACCGAAGCGCGCCCGTTTCCCTCATTGGAGGCCACAAAAGAGAAGGCCCGCGCGGTGTGGAAGAGCCTCTCGCGCCAAGACTGGGACGAGGCGTTCCGCGCCCACCCCGAAATCGGCGGTAAGAAGGCCGAAGGTCCGCAGACGGTCACCTCCGCGACGTGGAGCTCGGGCGAACAATCCAAAGTGGGCGACGCCTCGAGCGACACCCGCGCCGAGCTCGCGGCCGTGAATGCCAAATACAGGGAGACGTTCGGTCGCATTTACATCGTCTGCGCGACCGGTCGCACCGCCGAGGAGCTCCTCGCGATCGCAAAAGCCCGCCTCGCGAACGATCCGGAGACCGAGGTCGCCGTCGCCGCCGAAGAGCAATCGAAGATCACCGAATTGAGGCTCGAGAAGCTCGTCTTCGGACGCAAGTAGATCGCGCGAGGAGAACGAAAATGAAATCCGTCTCGACCCATATTTTGGATACGACGTTCGGTAAGCCTGCCGCCAACGTGCCGGTCTTGCTCGAGAAAAAGGGCGAGTCGGGCTGGGAAAAGTGCGGCGGGGGAATGACCGACGCCGACGGCCGAATCAAAGATCTCGTGCCGGCGGGAAAGCTCGTGGTGGGAATCTTCCGAATCACCTTCGACACGACCGCGTATTACAATCTCCAGGCGATGGAGTGCTTCTACCCGGAGGTCGCCGTCGTGTTCCAGATCCGCGAGCCGGAGGCGCACTACCACGTGCCGCTCTTGGTGAGCCCGTTCGGATACTCCACGTACCGCGGGAGCTGATCGCGCTCGCGCGAACCAGCCCATCGCTCAAGGTCTCTGCGCGTCGCGCGATCAGGCTTTGCGCGCGACGATCGCGGGGAAATCCAGGGTCCTGACGTCGGCCGCGGTGAGGCCGGTGGGCACGACGTCGGCTTCGGTGAGCATGCCGGAGCCGAGCCCGCGCGCGAAGAACACGAGGAGGCCCTCGGCGGTCGCCGCGTCGTCGAACACCTGCCCTGCGCGCGTCGCCTGCGCCGCCTTTTCGACGAAGCCACGAATGCGCGCGCACGACGAAGCGAGGCCCGTCTCGTAGTGCGCGGCCATCGCGAGGTAACGACCGACGAGCTGCGCGGGGTGCAGGTCCCAGCCTTGGTGGATGCCGTTCGCGAGCGCGGCGGTCACGTTCGCGGCGTGCACTCCGAGCGCCTCGAGCATCGTCGCGCGGTTCTCCGCGAGCTCGGTCGCGCCGAGGCCTTCGCCGCGGTGCTTCGGAAACGGGAGCCGCGTCGTCGCGCCGTCGACCACGCGCGCGCGCCCGTGCGCCGCCGCGAGCATGAGAAAGCGCGTCGCGTCGCACGCCGGGTGCGCGAGGTGCTGCGCGTGGCCGGCGACGTCGAGGAGCGAGAGCAAATCGTACGCGCCGAGGTGCACCGACGTCACGCGCCCCTCGCCCGCGTCGAGGAGCGCCGGGATCGTGATCGCGCCGCGCGAGTCGACGAGGGCGCTCGGCGTCTCGACGAGGAGCTCGAGGCCGATCGTGCCGCGCGGGAGGTCGCGGTCCGCTTCGACGAGGTCCAAGAGATCGACGAACGCCTCGACGTCGACCACGCCGCGCACCTTGGGCAAGGTCACGACGAACCCGCGCGGGAGCGTCGCCGCCGAGAGCCCCGCGAGCACCTTCACGAGCGTGCTCGCCGCGCGCGCCGACGTCGTGCGATCGAACGCGCGAACCCGCACCCCGACCCAGCGGGGGGCGTCGGCGAGGGAGGTCGCGAGGAGCGCTCCGACCCGCGTCGCGTCACGATCTTCTTCTGCGTCGGGGCGCACGCCGTAGCCATCCTCGAAGTCGACACGAACGTCTTCGAGAGGGGATTTTTCGAGCTTTCGTGCGACCCGCGCGAGGATCGCGGTCGCGTGTGGGCGCCCCGATTCACCGACCACCGCGACCACGTCCGCGGCCTCCCGCACGTAGGTCGCGAAGGTGCTGCGCGCGATCGCGGCGAGCTTCGTGAAGGTCTTCTCTTGGAAGAGATGGGCCCCGCCGTAGAGCACCGAGGCCGGCGCGTCCTCGCGGCGAGGGCGCGGGTAGTCCAAGGTGCGCGCGAGGATCGCGGCGAGCGCGCCGTCGTCGATCATATCGCCACCACCTCCGGCTCCGACTCGAGCTCTCGGAAGAGCGGCATGAGCTCCTGTCGCTTTCGGAGCGGCATGCAGAAGGTCTGTGTCGCGGCGAGGAGCTGCGCCTCCAGCGCCTCGCGGGTCGCGTCGAGCTCGCGGACGCGGACCTCCTCCCGCGCGCGCTCCTCGTCGGCGTCTTGTTCGGCCTTGCCGAGCGCGGCCCGCAGCTCGCGGATTTGAAAATCGATGTCCGACACGCGCGCCTCTTTTGCGGCGAGCGCGGCCTCGAGCCGCCGCCGAGCCTCTCGCGCTTGCATCCACGCGCGCGTCGCCGTCGCGAGCTCGGCGTAGGCGACGGCGAGGTCCTCCGAGGGCTCCTGGAGCGCGGACCTGCCTTCCCAGAACATCAGCTCCTTCTGGAGCGCGCGCATCTTCGTGGGGTACGCGCGGAGGATCTCGCGCGCCTCCGCGATCGGCGCCGCCGCCTCGCGCGCCTCTTCTTTCGCACGCGAAGCATCTTGGCCGAGCTGGTCCACCGCGAAGCCGAGCTGGAGGCGCTTGTCGCGGCCGCGTTGCTCTGCGCGCTCCACCTCGCGTTGCGCCTCGCCGTGGTCGTACTTCACTTGGTCGTAACGCGCGGCGAGCTCGTGCACGTTCGCGAGCACGTCGCGGAGCTCTTGCGGGGCGTCGCTCGCGGAGCCGTAGGCGAGCGCGAGCATCTCGTCGAGCGTCTCCACGCGGCGCTTCCACAGGTCGGGGCCAGAGCGCGGCTCGAGGGTGAGGCGCGGGTGGTTCGAGCTGTCGCTCAGCGTCTCGGGGGAGGGCGGCGCGTCGAGGGAGAGCGCGGCCAGGATCTCGAGCGCCGTCGTTTGGATACGGTGGCCATCGACCGGTCGCTGATCGGGCTCCTTCGCGAGGAGCGCGATCACGAGAGCGTCGAGCTCGGCGGGGACCTCGTGGTTCTTCGCGCTCGGCAGCGGAGGCGCGTCGCGGAGGTGCTTCACGAAGAACGTCGCGATGTCCGGCGCGTCGAAGGGGAGCTCGCCGGTGAGCAGCTCGTAGAACACGACCCCGAGCGCGTAGAGGTCGGCGGCGGGCCCCACCTCGGCGCTCTTGATGCGCTCCGGGGCCATGTATTGCGGCGTGCCGAAGAGCTCACCCTGGCCGGTGAGCCGGCTGTCGTGGCGCGACTTGGCGATCCCGAAATCGAGGATTTTTACGAGGTCGGAGCCATCTTCGCGCTGGGTGAGGAAGATGTTGTCCGGCTTGATGTCGCGGTGCACCACGTCGAGGTCGTGCGCGCGCGCGATGCCACGCGCGAGCTGCACCATGATGTGGAGCGCGCGGCGAAGCGTCATCGTCCGCGAGCCGATCGTGGCGGAGAGCGGCGCACCGTGGAGGCGCTCCATCGCGATGAACGCGGTGCCGTCCTCCGTGTCGCCCTGATCGAAGATCTCGATGATGTTCGGGTGGGTCAGCTTCTGCGCGTTCTTGGCCTCGCGTCGGAAGCGCTCACGAACGACGGGGTCGCTCGCGAGCATCGGGTGCATCACCTTCACCGCGATCGACTTGCCAGTGACCTTTTGTGTCGCGGCATAAACCGTCGCCATGCCGCCTTCGCCGAGCACGGGGCCGATTTGGTAACGGCCAGAGAGAACCGTCCCGATGCGCGGATCCGCCAGCGCCTCGAGCGACGTCCCATCGAAGACGCACGTGTATGCGGCGTTCTCGAAGCGCATTTTGCAGCGTGGGCACGTCTTCACGCGATCGGGCTCCAGCGGGGGCTTCCGCGACTTCGCATCATAGCGCAACGCCCTCCGGTTTCGTGGACCTCCGCCGCGTCGCTCCACTCGACTCGACGCGGCCAGTCGCGTGGGGCGCTTCGCACGGCGGGTGGCGCGGGCGCGCCTGCGCGACGGGGGGATACGGACGTTCAGAGGATGAAGGGCAGATAAGGAGGCCTCGCTTCGGGTTTCGCGCCATAGTGGCGCCTCCGCCTCGGACGCGGTTTCGCCGCTCGAGCGTTCGAGCTTTTGCAACCATGCGCACCCCCACACCGGCCCGTCTCGTCGTCGTCTCCCTCGTCGCCCTCACGTTGGCGGGATCCGCGTTCGCCGCGAAGCCCAAGGTGCTCCCCGAGACACCGGTGCTCCCTGGCCTGAGGGTCGACGGGATCGAGGTCCCGCGCGGGAGCGACGGAGCGGCCGAGGTCCACGCCCGGCGCGCCGCGTTCGAGGGGCGCAAGGTTCGCCTCTTGCTCGCCGAGAAGGAGATCCGCGTCGCCACCTTCGCCGAGCTCGGCATCACCGTCGACGAGGAAAAAACGCTCGATCGCGTGCGCGCGTACGGCAAAGCGGGCTCCGTCCTCGAGCGGGTGGAGGTCGCAGGCGAGGCGCGTCGCGGCGAGGTCGACGTTCCGCTCGTGCTCGCCGTCGCGCGCGAAAAGGGGGTCGCTCTCCTCGAGCCGGCCAAGATCGATCTCGACACTCCCGCCGTCTCGGCCAAGCTCGACCTCGAAGCCCACGCGACGATCGCGGGGAAAGATGGAAGCTACATCGATCTCGACGCCACCCTCGCGCGGGTGGAGGAGCTCTCCCGCGGGCGCTTCGCGAACGGCAAGGACGACGTCCCGATGGTCACCGTCGCGGTACCTCCGCGCCTCTCGAAGTCGTTCGTCGACTCCCTCGACGTGTCGACCGTCGTGTCCGAGTTCGAGACGCACTTCTCTCGCGGTGGCGAGCAGGCCCGCCGCGGAAAGAACATCGACGTCGCCGCCGGCAAGCTCGATGGCCTCATTCTCTCGCCCGGCCAGCTCGTGAGCTTCAACGAGGTCGTCGGCGATCGCAGCGAAGCGAACGGCTTCCAGAAGAGCTGGGAGATTTTCAAAGGCGAGATGGTCGAGGGGGTCGGCGGTGGCACCTGCCAAGTCGCGTCCACGTTCCACGCCGCCGTGTTCTTCGGCGGCCTCGACGTGCTCGAGCGACTGCCGCACTCGCGCCCGAGCCACTACATCACGATGGGTCTCGACTCCACGGTGGTGTACCCGGCGGTCGATCTGAAGGTGCGCAACCCGCATCCGTTCCCGGTCGTCGTGCACACGAAGGCGACCGGAAACACGCTCCGCGTCGAGCTTCTCGGCAAGAGCAAACCGGCGCAAGTTTCGTTCGGGCGCGACGTCGTCGCGACGCTGCCGTTCAAGCGAAAGATCGTGGAAGAGGCGGGGCTCCCGGCCAACCGCGTGGTCGTGAAGCAGCACGGGATCAAGGGCTATCGCATCAAGCGAACCCGCAAGATCACCTACGCAGACGGCACCCACAAGGTGGAGGACTCCACCGATTTTTACCCGCCGACGACCGAGATTTACCTCGTGCCCACCGGCTTCGACGAGTCACGTCTCCCCCCGCTCCCCGAAAGCGGCGTCGGCGAGGACAATGGGGACTCGACGACCAAAAAGCCGAGCACCGCCGGGGCCGTCGCTTGCGCGGGCGACTGCGAAAAGCCCGGTGATCTCGAGATGGTGGAGGGCCGCGGCGTACACGCACCTACGGCCGGCCAAGTGGCTCCTCAGCGCTCCGTCACGATGCAGCACTGATACCGCTTTTCGGTGGGGCAAAAAGCCCCGTATGCTCGCGCGATGTCGCAAAACCCGTACACGCCGCCGCAGGCGCCGATGGGCAATCCGTACCCGAACCCGTACGGGCTCCCGTCGTGTCCGCAGTGCCAGAGCCCGAACGTAAACAAGCCGAGCTTCACTTGGTGGGGCGGCGTGCTCGGCCCGAAGCTCTTCAATCACCACGTTTGCGGCGCCTGCGGCTTTGGCTTCAACGGCGCGACCGGCAAGTCGAACAGCACCGCGATCGGGATCTATCTCGGGGTCGCGTTCGGCCTAGGGATCTTGCTGTTCATCTTGCGCGTCTCGATGTAGCCCACCGGGACCGGCTTACGGTTCGTTCGGCAACCGTGCCTCGGGGGCGTTGCTCGGCTTCGGGAGAGCGCGCGTCGCGCAAACCCGCTATGCTCCGCGCACGATGGGAACTCCCTGGGACCGCGCCGCGGACGGATATCTCGAACACTGGATTCCGCGGTTTTTGCCGTACCATACCGACTTGATGCGCGAGCTCGCGATCCCGGAGGGGGCGCGCGTGCTCGTGACGAACTCGGGGCCTGGCGGCAACGAGGTCCTCGCCGCCGCGCGCGCTGTCGGTGAGACGGGTCACGTCCGCGCGACCGACGCGAGCGCGCGCATGGTCGAGATCTGCCGCGAGCAGGTGAAAAACGCGGGCTTCGACGGTTGGGTGCAGTGTGCACAGGCCGACGCGGCCGCCGTCCCCGACGGGCCCTACGACGTCATCGTGTGCGCGTTCGGGCTTTGGCAAATCGTGGAGCGTGAGCTCACGCTTCGTTCGTGGTCGCGCGGCCTCAAGAAGGGCGGCAAGGTCGGTGTGATCGCGTGGGGCCCCGCGGAGGTCGACGATCCGTTCGAGCAAATTCGCGACGTGCTGCACGAGGTGGAGCCCGACGTCTCGACCCACAGCCACAGCGTCGTCGCCGACCGCGAGAAGACCGAGCGCATGTTCTCGGAGTGCGAGCTCTCGATGGTGCGCCACACCGTCGTCCGTCACTCGCTCACGTTCCCCACCGCGGAGCAGTTCGTCGGTGCCCTCCGCGAGTCGTGCACGTTCCGCCGCGTGTGGGAGACC
The DNA here is from genome assembly GCA_013297655.1 of Myxococcales bacterium. Classification (GTDB taxonomy): domain Bacteria; phylum Myxococcota_A; class Polyangia; order Polyangiales; family Polyangiaceae; genus JAAFHV01. The sequence goes on from JAAFHV010000269.1 coordinate 11,027, forward strand.
ATCGGCGACGAGCGGTTCGCGCGTGTGGCGGCGAAGTTTTACGATCGCTGCGGTGGCCCGCTCGAGCCGCTCACGTTCGCGCCCCCGGCGACGATCGCGATCGCCGCGCGTCCCGGCGACGAGGTTACGCTCTTGGATCGCCCCAGCGTGCGCGCGGTCGGCACCCAGCGTCGCTGACGCGAGGGCCTCGGGGCGTCGGCGTTCCGTCTCGCGCCCGAGCGGAGCGCCGGCCGTCTCCCGGTATCCGCCGCGCGACTCGGGAGGGTCGGCCGCGGCGGCCGTTCGCTCAGCGGCGAGCGAGCCAGGGGCAGACCGCGGTGAGGTTGGCGGGCGAGGTTCGATCGCAGTCGAACCCCGCGTTTTCCCCGTACATCTTGTGGGTCGTGCACTCCTGCGATTTGTCGTAGGTGCCCTCCGACGTGGGCTCCACGTCGCGCGCACAATCGCCGACCCGGTAGACGTCCCAGCGGTAGAAGCCGTGCGTGTCCCAGTAGTGAACCACGTTCACAGCGAGGTAGTCGCCCGGCTCGTATTTGGCCATGCACGCCGAGAACGCGCGACCGCCGCGCACGTACTCGTATTGATCGCCGGGGCACGGGTCCCACTCGAGCTCGAAGTCCGTGAGCGTGACCACGCCCTCCGCGTTTTTCTGGACGGGCGTGCGCGCGACGAGCTTCACGGTCGACTCGTAGTGGGTCGCGGAGCGACGGCAGCCAGTGCCAAGCACGACGAGGCCCAAGAGCCCTCCGATCACGACGGCGCGCCCCTTTTTCCCCGTCTTCACCGCCCCTCAGATACCACAGCAATCGCTTCACGGAAGTGACCATGGCCAAACCGCGACGGTCCCTCGATACTCGGGCGATGCGCATCAAGGCAACGTTCGCCGCCGCCGCCGTCCTCGTCTCGCTCGCTTCGCAGGTCG
>JAAFHV010000271.1 GCA_013297655.1 Myxococcales bacterium
GTCGTGACATACGAGCAGGGGCGCCGATCGAAGGTGTGTGTGTGCCCGCCCAACCTGCGCTCCGGCTCGACGACACGAGCCGGGAGGTGCGGGGCTTCTTTCCCACTGGTCTTTCCCCGAGGAGGTTCGATGTACTCTCTACGTTCGCCTGCGGTCGCGGTTGCGGTGCCTTTTCTCCTGGCGATGGGGTGTGTCGCGGCAAACGCTGCGGCGCAGTCTCGGCCCACGCTCGCCCCGGCGGCAGCCGCAGGGCCGCAGGTGGTGGTCCCCGCGGCGGTGGCGGAGCGGGCGAAGACCTACGACTTCAAGCCCGCGAACATCGCCTCCGCGGCGATGCGCGAAGAGGTAGCGCAGGCGAACGGACCGTCGCTCATCGCGCGAAAGATCAACACGAAGCCGGCGCAGGCGAAGCCCAAGCTGAACGTGACGAAGATGGGGCAAGACATGCACGCCGCGTTGAAAGACAACGTGCGCGGTTATGCCTTCCAAGTGCGCAAGGGTGGCCAGCCCATCTACACGTTGATTTGGGATTGGGCGCGCGCGCCGGGGCAGGGCAGCAGCGGCTGGTCGCTCTCCACGCGGATGCACGTGGCGAGCGTGAGCAAGCTGATTACCGCGATCGCGGCGGTGAAGATGCTGGACGAGCGGAACCTCTCGTTCGACACGAAGATCGGTGGGTATCTGCCCACCTATTGGACGGTGGGGCCGAACTCGGCCGACATCACGTTTCGTGACCTCCTGACCCACCGCGCCGGCTTCACGGACACGTACTACGACGGCAACTACCCCACGTTCAAAGCGCAGATTCAGAACGGGGTGGTCGCGAACCCGACGCAAGGCAACTACACGAACGGATCGTTTTCGCTCATTCGTGTGCTGAACGCGACGATGACGAACGAGGTGCCGCGAACGTATGTGTTCCCCCTCAATGTTGCCCAGTCGCAGAAGGACGCGGTTTGGGACCAGTTGTCGTCGATGGCGTTCGAGCGCTACGTCGCGAACAAGGTGTTCGCGCCTTCGGGGGTGAGCGGGGTGGCGTCGACCCCCACGCCGGGCTCTGCGTTTGCCTACTCCACCCGCCCCGACACCGCAGGGTGGGACTCGGGAGAGCTTCAGACCCAGCTCGGCGGCGCGGGCTTCCGTGTCTCGGTGAACGACATGCTCGACGTGATGGGCACGTTCCGCCGGAAGGGCACCATCGTGCCGGCGGCGAAGGCGCAGCAGGCGATGGACGCGAGCCTCGGGATCGACTCGATCACGGACTCCCCCGCCGGCAAAATGTACTTGAAGAACGGCTGGTGGGGCGGCGGCGGGAAGGACGGTCAGTCGTGGCACGTGGAGCAAGCGGTCGCCGCGTTCCTCCCCGACGACATGGAAGCCGTCGTGCTGTGCAACTCGAACATCGGGCCGCAGGGCGCGTCGCTGACGCAGACGTTCAAGAACGCCGTGTTGAACAACATCGAGTGACGAGAGGTGGGCGTGGGCAGTGTGTAGTGTGCACGGGCTTGGTGGTGGACGGGTTGGGCCGTCTGCCGCTGGGCCCGTGTTTTTTTTTCCTGGCGCGCGCGGTGGGCGGCTCGTTCTGGGGGCGGGCGCGGAGGCGCGCATGAGAAGCGAAAGGGCGGCTCGGCGTGGTAAACGGGCGCCATGCCGCGAATTTTGCCCGACGCTGCGATCGCCACCACCGTGCACTCGTTTCGCGTGCGGTTCTTCGAGACCGACCTGATGGGGATCGTGCACCACGCGAACTACCTCACCTACTTCGAGGCCGGGCGGGTGGAGTGGCTTCGGCGGCGGGGCATCAAGTACTCGGATTGGACCGCGAGCGGCATGCACACCGCGGTGGTGGAGGCGACCACGAAGTACCACGCGCCCGCCAAGTTCGACGACGAGCTCGCGTGCGCGACCACCCTCGTCGAAGTGGGCGGCGCTTCGCTCATTTATGGATACAGGCTCACGCGCGACGACACGCTGATCGCCACCGGCCAGACCCGGCTCGCCTGCGTGGACCACAGCCAAAAGCTGACCAAGATGTCGAACGAGATGCGCGCGATTTTGCTCGTGCCCGAGCACGCAAAGTGATTTGCGGTGTGTTCTTGGGCGGCATTTCGTCGCGAATGGGTGAGCCAAAAGCCCTCATGATCGCCCCCAGCGGGGAGACGCTGCTTGCTCGAACGTGCCGTGTCGCGCGGGAGGCGGGCCTCACTCCCGTGCTCGTGGGGCCACGAGCCGAGATCGTGGCGCGGCTCGACGACGACGAGCTCAGCCTCGCGCGCGTCGCCGACGTCGAGAACGAACGGGGGCCGCTCGGTGGGCTCGTCGCGCTGCTTCGGTTCGCTCGCGAAGGTCACGTGCTTGCCCTCGCGTGCGACATGCCCCACGTCGAGCCCGAGACGCTACGGGCGATGTGGAGCGCGCGCGAGTCTGGCGCGGTCGTCGCGCCGCGCAGTGGAGGCGACACCTGGGAGCCGCTCGTCGCGGTGTACGAGGTGGCTCGTGTGCTCCCGATCGCGGAGGCGCGGCTGCAGGAGGGGAAGCTCGGCCTTCAGGGGCTTTGTGAGGCGTGCGGGGCGCGCGCGATCGACGTGCCCGCGCGTGAGCTACACGATTGGGATACGCTCGCCGACGTGGCTCGGTCGCAGACGCCCGGCACGCAGAAATCGTAGCGAGAACCAGGGGTTCGAGATGAAGCTTCGTACACGCACCAACGCGATTCGACTGCGGCTCAGCCAAGGTGAGGTCGCGCGCCTCACGGAAGAAGGTCGCGTCGAGGAGCGCATCTTCGTGGGGCCAGGGGAGGACGACGTTCTCGTGTATCGCCTGGTCGCGAAAGAGAGCGCGAGCTCCGTGTTCGCCGTGCTCGAGGGCAGGACGTTGATCGTGAGCGTGCCGCGCGGAGAGGCGATCGCGTGGGCAAAGGGCGAGGATGTAGGGATCGCGAAAGACGTGCCTGCGCCGGGAGGACGCACGCTCTCGATTTTGATCGAGAAGGACTTCGCGTGCCTGAAGCCGCGGGTAGGGGAAGACGACACGGACGCGTTTCCGAATCCGCACGAGACCTGCTGAGGCGCTGATTCGGAGTGCGCTTTACGCGCGGCTCACTCGGGCCAGCGTTTGTTCTTCTTGATGCTCGTGCGGAGAGCGTCGAGCTCGGGAGCGGCGAGGAGATCGAGGGTGCTCTCGCGGCCGGCGTCGACGAGGATACCGAGCGCCTCGCAGACGTCGCGGATCGCGACGCGGAGACCTTCGGCACGTCCCTCGTCGCGCCCTTCGGCACGTCCCTCGTCGCGCCCTTCGGCACGTCCTTCGTCGCGCCCTTCGTCGCGAGCGTTTTCGAACGCGGGGTGATGCTTCGCGCGGAGGGCCGCGGCGACGGCGTCGTCGGCTGACGCGCCGAGGATGGAGGCTGTGGGCACCGGGTGTGCGAAGCAGGGATCGTCGATGGTCTCGAGGGGAGTTGCGGCCCAGGAGTCGGTCTCTCGTGACCACTCGAGGATCTTCTGTTTGGCGACGACGACGCAGAATACGCGCCGAACGCCGCGGCGCACGAGCTCTCGTGCCTTGGTGGTTTGCACCGCGAGGGCTTGTTCGTTCACGATCTCGAAGGCGAGGTGCTCGAGCTGCCTGCCGCCCGCCTGCGTGCGTTCGACGGGAAAAACGCTGACATCGGGGGCGAAGTCGTTCGCCACGCTCGTGCGGGTGAGCATGTCGACCGCGACAATGAAGGACGCGGTGGCGTGTGCGCCGAGCACGTAGGCCAGCTTGGCGTGAGGCACGGCGTGGTCTTCGTGGGCAGGAGGAGCCATGTGGAGTTGGCCGTCTACGATCTCCGCGCGCGCCTCCGGGGCGACGAGACGTTCGTCGACCGCGAGCTCGCTTCCGTCTGGCGAATGAAATCCGGGGCCCATGGATAGCAGTGTATCACGCGCCTCCGGGTTGGCTCGCGGCGCGTGCGACCCGAATCGGCTGGCACGTCACTCGGGCCAGCGTTTGTTCTTCTTGATGCTCGAGCGCAGGGCGTCGAGCTCCGGTGCGGCGAGGAGATCGAGGGTGCTCTCGCGGCCGGCGTCGACGAGGATTCCGAGCGCTTCGCAGACGTCGCGAATGGCGATCCGGAGACCTTGGGCTCTGCCCTCGTCGCGTCCTTCGTCGCGGGCCTTGTCGAACGCGGGGTGATGCTTCGCGCGAAGGGCGGCGGCGACGGCGTCGTCGGCTGAGGCGCCGAGGATGGAGGCCGTGGGCACGGGGTGAGCGAAGCAGGGATCGTCGATGGTCTCGAGGGGAGTTGCGGCCCAAGAGTCCGTCTCGCGTGACCACTCGAGGATCTTTTGTTTGGCGACGACGACGCAGAACACGCGCCTTACGCCGCGGCGCACGAGCTCTCGTGCCTTGGTGGTTTGCACCGCGAGGGCTTGCTCGTTCACGATCTCGAAGGCGAGGTGCTCGAGCTGCCTGCCGCCAGCGTCCGTGCGTTCGACAGGGAAAACGCTGACATCGGGGGCGAAGTCGCTCGCCACGCTCGTGCGGGTGAGCATGTCGACCGCGACGACGAAGGACGCGGTGGCGTGGGCGCCGAGGACGTAGGCCAGCTTGGCGTGAGGAACGGCGTGGTCTTCGTGGGCGGGAGGAGCCATGTGGAGTTGGCCGTCGACGATCTCCGCGCGCGCCTCCGGGGCGACGAGACGTTCGTCGACCGCGAGCTCGCTTCCGTCTGGCGAATGAAATCCGGGGCCCATGGATCGCATTGTATCACCCGGAGGGGGTGGCGCAGCGGCCAGGTTCTGGAGCGCTCTCGACCCCGACGGGCTACGGCGCGCCGTCCAAGCGGAAGCGGAAGAAGCCGGCGAGGATGAGCTCGTCGCCGCGAATGAGCGGCGTGGGCGACCCCGGGTTCACCTGGCTCACCTGGCCCGCGCGATGGATCCACGTGCCATTGGCGGAGTGAAGATCGATCACGAACGCGCGGCGGTCGGGGCGCTCGATGCGGACGTGTTGGCGGGCGATCGCGCGGGCGACGAGGTCGACGTTGGCTTGCGGACCACGGCCGAGCATGATGCCGCCCTCGTTCGGGAGCTGGATGACCGAGCCGATGCGCGGCCCGTCCCCGACGCTGCTATCGGCCCCCGAACGCCCGAGGTAGGTGAGGCGGAGCGGGCCCTGCGCGCGCGCTTGGCGAGCCTCGTTGATGCAGTGGTAAAGCGCCTCGGGCAGCTTCTCGTCGCGCCAAACGTAAGCGTCGGCGCGACAGAAGAGCGCGCGCTGCTGGGTCGCCTCGTCCCACGTGGCGCCGAGGGAGCCGCCGAGGTTCATCACACTGGAGGCCAAAACCGCGGGAATTCCCGCTGCCCACGCCTTGCGGATGCCGTCGAGCGGGTCGTACATGAGCACGTGGACCACCACCGCGCTGGCCTGGTTCGGCGCGAGGGGCTGGCCTTCCCGGATGGGCACACACGCCAAGTTCGCCCCCGCGATCGCCCGCTGCATCGCGATGAGATCTTCGCCCGGCGGCGCAAGCAGACAAACGGGCCTTTGGCGCATGGTGGACCCGCAGCATACGGAGTGCATGTCGCCAAAGGAAGAGGCTCACGCGGGTGACAGCGGCGCGTCGGCGCGCCGTGCTTCCACCCTTACGAACAGGAAGGAATGCGGTTGGTCCCGCGAATTTTAGCTGGTCGCGCGGTCAGCGCCCGTTGGGTGAAGCGGCCCCGGGCGAGGTCGTGCGACGCTCCTGGCATGGGAGTTTTGACGGACTATTTTGCGGCGAACGGGGCGGAGCTCGCGAAGGCAGACGAACGCGGCGTTCCTGAGAAGGTGGCGAAGGTGGACGCGAAGGGCTTCGGGGTGATCCCCTTCGGCCAGCTCGCGAAGCGCCTCCTCGGCAAGGGCGACGGGGTCGAGCCGGGGCAACCGCTCCTGCATGGCGACGACTACGAGTGGTTCGTGCAGAAGATCGTGCCCGAGATGGGCGCCGCGCTCGCCGCGATGACCGATGGTGAGATCGCGAAGCACGCCGGCGTGTTGGCGGGCACGGACGATCTGCAGTGGAGCGAAGAAGTCACGATCGAGGTGCTCGCGCGCCTGCGAGAGCTCGCGAAGAAGGCGAAGAAGGGGAAGCGCGACTTGTACTTGTGGTGCTCGGTGTAGCTCGTCGAACCTCGTCGCCACGGGCTGCTAAGGTCGCGGCCGTGCACACGGCCAGCCATCGGGTACAAATCTATTACGAGGACACGGACCACTCGGGCCTCGTCTACCACGCGAATTACCTGAAGTACTTCGAGCGGGCGCGCGAGCACCTGCTGGGGGTGGACGAGCTCGTTCGCCTCGGAAAACAAGGGCTCGGGTTCGTGGTGTATCGCTGCGAGCTCTCGTTCAAGCTCGGCGCGGTTTATGGCGACACCCTCGACGTGCGCACGACGCCGTCGCTCGAGAGTGAGTATCGGCTCTCGTTCCGGCAAGACGTGTACCGCGCCGAAACGCTCTTGGTCGCGGGCGTGGTCGAGATGGTGTGCCTAGACGCCGACAAGTCGCTCGTGCCTGTTCCGCCGAGCGTGCTCGCGCACATCGAGCGCGGTTAGTCACTGGGGCCGAGCACCGTGGGGTCGCCGACTGACGCGGGGGTCGCAGTCTCGACGCACCTTCTCGGCGTTCGTTTCAGTACGGGTTGCCCGCCGCGTCGATGGGGACGCCTTCGGTGCACTGGATATTACGACCGACACCCCACTCGGAGCACGAGAGGAGCTTTCGTTCCTCGCCCTGACACACGCGATATTTGCATGTGGCTCTGACCTTCCCGGGGAGCACCTTCCAGCGAGGCGGAATCGGAATCACGATACCGCACTTCTTCGTCGCGATGACGGTCCACTCTTCTTGCTCGTAACACACGGAGGAGGGCTCCGCGGTCGCGCAGCGGCTCTTGCAGGGCTTGCCTCCGCCGCCTTGAACGCACGCGGCGACGGCCTTCTGGCACTTCTCGTTGGCGGTCGGGCTCCCGGCCCCGGTGCAGTGCTTCGCGCAGCCTCCGCCGCCGCCCTCGTCGACGCACTTGTCGAAGGCGGTGGCGGAGCAGAAGCCGATGAGGTTCTCGCTGCTCTCGGCGACGTCGTCGTTCGGGTCCACCGCTTCGGCGCTGCACCCGAGCATGAAGGACACGGAGACGAGGAGGACGGTAACCGCGCTACGTACCTTTTGCACTTGGGCCTCCGTTCGGATGATTCCCCCACTGCAGGCGTCGTTCCATCGGTGATTTGCCGCGAAAGACCCTCGTTGGGTTCAAGGAACGGTCGTCGCCGGGAGGAGCCGTCCGGGCCTCGGTGTTGTGCCGGAGATCCGGATCGATCGGCTGACGCGCCGCCTCATCCGGGCGAACGGACAGCTCACGAGACGACGCCCCTCAGGAGCGAAGGCGATGCGCTCGGTCGCGGGCTATGGCTTCGTCCTCAGGCAACGCCCGGCGCGGCAGGTGCACGCGCGCGGACTTTGGCACTCCGGTGCGTCCGCGCATTTGTGGCCGCACGTTCCACAATGGCTCGGATCGTCGTCGGTGTTCGCGCAGCCACCCGCGCAGGTCTTCCATGGCGCGCCGAGCTTGGAGCAGAGCGCCGCGCACCTCGCCGGGCCCTCGGTGCAGCGGATCGGGCGCGGAGGCGGAGGCGCAGTCGACAGCGGGGGGCTCGGTGTCTCGGCGCTCGTGAGCACGGCGGTCGATGTCGTCGTGACCGCGGGCGCGGGGCGCGCGGCGCCGAGAGGCCGCGTGAGGAAGAGCGCGACCACCACCGCGGCGACCCCGAGCACGCCGACTCCGGCGAGCGCGAGAGCGACGAGGAGGAGCGCTCCGTTCGCGCTCGTGTGCCGGGCGCCCGAGTGCACGGGAGCGCCAACGTAAACGTGCGGTGGGCGCGTGTTCGAGCCGTCGCTCGCGATAGGTTTGTGCGTTCCCGAGAATGGAGACAACGGGCCAGCGCCTGGGCCTCGGGGCGACGGAGGTGGATACGTGCCTATCGCGTGGTGGCTCGGGTTCGTGGGCAGGTGCGCGGGTTGGAACGGGCTCGCGCTCGTTCCCGCGAACGGGAACTGACCGACCTGACCCGTGTTCGGGCCCCTCGGATCCGAAGGCTCGAACGCGCTGGCAGTGAAACCCGGCGCCGCGGGCACGTGCGGTGCCGTCGTGATCGCCAGCGGCGCGGTGCCAGATCGCTGCGAGCGTGGCATCGTCGAGGAGGGGCTCTCTGGGCGCGCGCTCGGCTCGGCTCCGATCGCCGGCGCCACGCGCGAGGCCTCGTGGAGGAGCGTGTGCTGAGCGAACGAGACGTTGCCTGCCAACGTGGCGTGGGCAGTCGAGCCGAGCGCGAGGAGGCCTCGTTCGATGTCTGCCGCGAGCTGTTCGATCGTGGCGTGACGAAGCGTGCGGTCGCCAGAGAGGGCGCGCTCGAGGGTCGCGCAAAGCGTTGGCCCCAGCTCTGGCGCGACGCGGTGTACCGAGAGCCTCTTTCCAGCGAGGATCGCGGCGACGATCGCGACGCCTTCTTCGGCGTAGAGGGTCTTTCCGGTCGCCATCGCGACGAACGTCGCGGCGGTGCCATAGACGTCTGCGCGCGTGTCGATCGTCGTGTTCGCGCCGACCTGCTCCGGTGCCATGTACGAGGGGGTTCCGAGCACGGTGAGGTGATCGGTGAGCGGGCTCTCGGAGGCGATGGTGCTCTTCGCGAGGCCGAAGTCGACGAGCTTCACGATCGGGCCGAGGGGGCCGCCGTCCACGATCATGGTGTTTTGCGGCTTGATATCGCGATGAACGAGGCCGAGGGCGTGGAGCGCGCCGACTCCGGCGCAGAGCTGCTTCACGAGCGGGAGCACCTCGCGCGCCGAGAAGGGGCCGCGCATTCTCACGATCTCGCTCGCGTTCTGACCCTCGAGGTACTCCATCGCGAGGAACGCGACCTCGCCCGCGTTCGCGCTGAAGTCGACAATGCGGACCACGTGCGGGCTCGTCACCTGCGCGAGGGTGCGTGCCTCACGGAGAAACCGCGCCCGCATCTCGTGGTCGTCGTGGTCCTCGTCTCGTAGGAGCTTGACCGCCACGCGGTCGCCGAGGTCGGTGCGACGCGCTTCGTACACTTCGCCCATTCCGCCCTGGCCGAGCTTGCGCACGAGCTCGTAGCGGCCCCCGACGACGGCGCCAATGGGAGATGAAGGGTTCATGAGGCGCGTATGAGACGGGTCGCCGACAAGAACCTTCAATGTGTGCAAAGTGTCTCGTCGAAAGATGTCCCAAGGCTGAGGAACACGCGGTTTTCTCGGGCTTTTCCATGGAAAACCCGAGATCCATGGTCCGACGTACCGCCTGTCGCCGGCCCGTTTCGTCCCTCGCGCCCCGGCAGAAGCGAGGGCGGATAGGTGGCGCATCGAGCGGGCGGGCCTCTGCGTCCTTCGCCCGGGGTCCGTCTGCCAGCGCACGAACGAGCTCCTTGGGCGAGCGGCGCGCGGCGGCGCGGGCCGACGGGACTGGGGGACACGCCGTTCGTCGCGGCGCCGCTCGTGAGAAGAGCGCTCCGAGGCCGAGGGCGTCATGAGCTGAGCTCGCCTTCGGGATAGCCAAATAGCCAAAAGGCCAAACCCTCTCGGATCTGGCCTTTGGTGTTACGTCGTCCCCGAAGCGAATCGGGGAGAACGCGAGATCAGGGAGTCACGATGTCGGCCGCGGAGCGCGGGAAGATCTTGCGGTTGCTGAACGACCAGCCGCAGATGCCCGTGATGCGCGAGAACGTGGTGCCCACCGGGTACACGTTGTCGAGGGTCGCGTAGCAGGCGTCGTCGATGCGCATCGTGGTGTCGATCTGCGTCTCGTCGAAGTCCTGCGCGCCGTCCGCGTTGGTCTGCGTGACCGTCGCGCTGTTGAACTGGCAGAGCATGCCCTCGTAGGGCTCGCCGGTCGCCGCGGCCGCGTAGTCCGCGGTCGTGATGACGTGGGGAGCAAACGGGAGCGCGGTGCCCGCGTTCACCACGGTGATGCGGGGGCTCGAGATCGTGGTCACTCCGTAGGTCTCGGAGTAACGACCGGCGACCTTCACTTCGTTGCCGACGACCACCGTGGGGGCCGTCTGGCTCACGAAGAAGCCGCTGAACGGGTCGGTGGAGTTGGTCTGCACGAAGAACCCGGGGTCGGAGTCGGTGCGAACCGCCGTCACGAAGAGGCCCTCGACGCGAACCTCCGCGTTCAATGCGGGGTGGTTCGCGTTCGTCGGATCACGAAGCTCTGCCACGGTGACGAGCTTCGCGCAGTCGTCTTGGGCGGGGTTCGGCACCTCGGGGCAGTTGTCGATCCCGTTCGCCACGCCGTCGCCGTCGATGTCGTCGGCCGAGGGCGGGGTGCAGGTCTCGCCCGCTTCGAGGGGGCACTTGTCGCAGGCGTCGCCGATGCCGTCGTTGTCGGCGTCGACCTGGGTCGGGCCCGTCATCGGGCGCGGGGGGTTGAAGACGCTGGGGCAGTTGTCGGCCGCGTCGAGGATGCCGTCGCCGTCCTTGTCGGTCGCGGTGATGCCGGCGGTGTAGCTCGCGCGGTAGGGCGTGCAGGAGGGCTCGTCGGTGGGGACGGTGCCCTTGCAGAAGAAGAGCGGGTACTTGCCGCCGGTCGCGTCGACCTCGCCTGCTTGGCGAATCTTCGCGAGCGACGTCGCGGGCGTCTCGAGCGCGATACACGCTTTCTTTTGGATGCCGCAGACGTCGAGATCTTCACAAGCATTGCCGCCGATGGCCGCGAGCTTGAGGGTGGGGCCGTCGCCGTAGATCGGCTTGCCGCCGCGAAGGACGAGGATGGTGTCTTCCACGCCCGCTTCGATGACGGCGCGGTAGCCCTTGCTGGTCTTCGCGTTGAAGAGCGCGATGTCCGAGGCGTAGCCCGGCTTGAGCATGCCGGTGACCTTCCAGAAGCCGGTCGCGAACGCGGCGTTCTGCGTGACCATCTTCCAGAGGGCTTTGTCGGTAAAGTGCTTGTTGAAGTACTTTTGGTTGAGCTCGTCTGCGCACTTGAGCTCGCGGTTCATGTTCATCGAGCCGGACGCGATCCAGTCGGTGCCGAGCGCGATTTGCACGCCGAGGTTGTCGTACATGGCGACGGACGCGGTGTCGCCGTAGAGGTCGACGTTGGTGCGGGCCGACCACACGAGGGCGGTCTGATCGACGCGGAACTTCGCGACGTCTTCGGCGGTGACGCCGATGCCGTGGATGACGCCGCTCTGCTTCTGGATGAGGTCGTGGGTGCTGCCGTCTTCGCTTTGGCAGACGAACTCGGTGCGCGCGCTGAGGTCGATGCCTTCGCCGATGTGGGGGAGGTACCCGTCGAGCGACGCGATGTTGGCGGCGGTGGTGCGCGTTCCCGTCCAGCCGGTGCAGGCGGTGGGGAAGGTGGTGAGGTTGCTGTCGCCGAGGGGGAACGTGTCGCTGTCGGCCGGTTTGCCGGAGAGGCCTTCGAGCTGCGCGTTGCCGTTGTCCAAGTTGCGGAGCACGCCCGCGACGCCGCCGGCGCCAGCGGTGGACGTGGCGCCGCTCATCGCAAAACGGAGCTCGGCGTGACGGACGACGTCTTGCGGGGCGCTGCCGCGGGTGCTGATCGCGGTGTGTCCGCGGACGCCCTTGCGCCAATCGTGGCGGTGCTCGAAGCGCTCGGTGCCGTGCTTCTTCGGCGGGTTGTTCGAAAACGCGATGTGGTCGTGCGCGTTGATGAGGCCGGGCGAGATCACGGTGTCGGTGCACGTGATGATGGAGGCGGCGGCATAACCGGGGGCGGTGCTGCAGTCGGCCGCGGCGCAGATGATGGTGGCGCCGTCGTAGAAGACCTCGCCGGTCTCGGCGATGGTTTCGGGGAGGAGCACGGTGCCCTTCAAGACGACGCCCTTGGTGCCGGTCTTG